>DHWS01000166.1:5157-14046 GCA_002413305.1 Actinobacteria bacterium UBA5176
GCGCCGAGCGGCTCGTCGAGCAGCAGCACCTTGGGCCGGTTGACGAGGGCGCGGGCCAGGGCCACCCGCTGTTGCTGCCCGCCCGACAGCTGCGATGGCTTGCGCTCCTCGAACCCCGGCAGGTCAACCAGGGCCAGCGACTCCTTCACCCGCCGTTCGATGTCCGGCTTCGGGACCTTCCGCCGGCGGAGGCCGAACGCCACGTTCTCGTGCACGGAGAGGTGCGGGAACAGCGCGTAGGACTGGAACACCGTGTTGACATCGCGCCGGAACGACGGGAGGTTCGTGACGTCGGAGCCACCGAGCTGGATCGAGCCCAGCGAGGGCTCCTCGAAGCCCCCGATCATCCGCAGCGTGGTGGTCTTTCCGCAGCCGGAGGGCCCGAGGAGGCTGAAGAACTCGCCCGCCCCGATCTCCAGGCTCAGGTCGTCGACGGCGGTGACGTCGCCGAACCGCTTCGTCACCCGGAGGAGCTGGACGTTGGTCGAAGGATCGGTGGGAGCCACGGATGCTCCTGGTCGTAGATCGCTGGTCGGAGCCGATTGTGCCACGCCGCCTCCCGCGAACGACAGGGTCCCGGGTTCCTGGTTCGGTTCACCGGACCGTAGCCTATCGCTCTTCCGGCGCGGGCTTCCCGCCGGGCGAAACGAGCCTGCCCGCTTTGTACAGGCGGGCGAGACCGGTTGGACATCCCGGCGAACACACTGGCCGCGATGCGGGCGATCGTGGTGGGCGGGGCCGGGGCGATGGGCCGGGTGGCAGCATGGGACCTCGCCCGTTCGCCCGGGGTCGAACAGGTCACGATCGCGGACCTGGACGGCGACCGGGCTGCGGCCGTGGCCGAGCGGATGGGCCGGGGCTCGGCGGCTAGCGTCCGGGGGGTCGCGGCCGACGTGGGCTCGGACGGACTCGCCGGCGTGCTCGGTGGCCACGACGTCTGCATAGCGTCCGTGGCCTACCGCCTGAACCCGCTGATCGCGTCGGCCTGCCTCGACGCAGGCTGCCACTACGTCGACCTCGGCGGGCTGTTCCACGTGGCGCTGCGGACGCTGGAGCTCGGGCCCCGGTTCGACCGCGCCGGGCTGACCGGCGTGACCTGCATGGGCGGCAGCCCGGGGATCACCAACCTCCTCGCGGTCGTGGGCGCCCGCGCGCTGGACCGGGTCCACGCGGTGCACGTCCGGCTGGGGAGTTCCGACCCCTCGATCGAAGGCGTCCCGCTCCCCATCCCGTACTCGCTCGAAACTCTGCTCGACGAGTTCAGCCTGCCGGCGCAGGCGTACCGGAACGGTGGATTCGCGGAGGTTCCCGCCCTCGGCGAACCGGAAGTGGTGCGGTTCCCGCCTCCGATCGGCAGGCGAACGGCCTACACGACCTTGCACTCGGAGGTCGCCACGCTGCCCCATGCATTCCCCGACGCCCGCGAGGTCACCTTCAAGATCGCGTTCGAGCCCGGGTTCGTGGAGAAGTTCACGCTGCTCGCGGCGATCGGGCTGGCGTCCGGGGAGCCCATCGTGGCGGGTCGCCAGGTGGTGCGTCCCCGCGATGTCCTGATCGCCCTGGGGCGCGGGCTGCCACAGCCCGAGGGGGTCGAGGACATCGAATGCCTTCGTGTGGTGCTTGAGGGCGAACGGGCCGGGAAGTCCGCGACGGTCACCGCCGAGGCATTGGTCCGGCCGAACCACGAGGCCGGGATCGGGGCGGGCGGATTGGACACCGGCGTGCCGCCGTCGATCGTCGCCCAGATGATCGTGGCGGGGGAGGTCCGGGGACCGGGGATGTTCGCGCCCGAGGAAGCGGTCGATCCTGACCGGTTCTTCGCACGCCTGGCCGAACGAGGGATGACGTACCGGGTGCGAACCGCCTAAGGGGCTCCTACAGCGGGACGTGGGAGAGGACCATGATCCGCGGTTCGGTCATCTCCTCCATCGCCCACCGCAGGCCCTCCCGCCCGTATCCCGACTCCTTCGCGCCTCCGTACGGCATCTGGTCCGCCCGGAACGCGCTCACGTCGTTCACGATCAAGCCGCCCACCTGGATCTCCCGGTGGGCGAGCATGGCCCGCTCGATCGAGGATGTGAACAGGCCCGCCTGCAGTCCGTACGGCGAATCGTTCACCAGAGCCAGAGCCTGTTCGAACGTCTCGTATCGCTCCAGGGTGATGACGGGGCCGAAGATCTCCTGGCATCGCACGTTCATCTCGGGTTTGGTGTTCGTGAGGATCGTCGGCCAGTACAAGGGGTCCCGGCGCGTGCCGCCGGTGAGGATCTCGGCGCCCTGCGAGACGGCTTCTTTCACCCACGCGTCGATCCGTTCCAGCGAGCCGTGATCGATGACCGGCCCCACGTCCACCGTCGGGTCCATGGGGTCGCCGACCTTCAGGCCTTCGACCTGCTTGACGAGGCGCGGGACGAACTCGTCGTACACCTCCGACTGGACGAACACCCGCTGGACGCTGATGCACGACTGCCCGGCCTGGTAGTACCCGCCGACGGCGATCCGCTGCGCGGCGAAGTCGAGGTCCGCGTCGCCGTGGACGATCACCCCGGCGTTCCCCCCCAGCTCGAGCGTGGCATGCTTGTGCGGGTCGAGGCCCTTCAGCGTCCAGCCGATCCCGCTGCCGGTGAAACTCAGCTTCTTGAACCGGCTGTCCTCGACCAGCTTCTGGGCGCGCTCGCCGGACACGGGGAGGACCGAGAGCATCCCCTTCGGCAGGTCCGTCTCGTCGAACAGCTCGGCCAGGGCCAGCGCGCCGAGCGGGGTGACCCCCGCCGGCTTCAGCACGATCGGCGCTCCGACGGCCAGCGCGGGGGCGATCTTGTGCGCCACCAGGTTGACCGGGAAGTTGAACGGGCTGATCCCGAACACGGGCCCGTAGGGGAACCGGCGGATGATCCCGGCCCGCGACCCGAGTGATTCCTCGGTGTCCAGGGCCATGAACTCCCCGCCGAACCGCCGCGTCTCCTCCGACGCCCACCGGAACGTGGAGACCGCCCGGGTGACTTCGACCTTCGACCACTTGAGCGGCTTGCCGCCCTCGCGGGCGACGATCTCGGCCATCTCGTCCAGGCGCTCGGAGATGCGCCGGGAGATGTGGAGCAGCGCTTCGGCGCGGACCCATGTCGGGAGCCTGCGGGACTCGTCGAAGGTCTCCACGGCCTTCACGACCGCTTCCTCGACGTCGGCATCCGTGGGAACTCCGATCTCCGCGACCACCGTGTCGTCGAAGGGGCTCCGGACCTCGAGGGTCCCGGTGCCGGTTCGCCATCCGCCCGCCACGTAGAAGGGCTTCGTCGTCATCTCTTCGTCACCTCATCGCATGGGATCGGTCGGATCAGTCGAGCGACGCCATCACGTGCTTGATGTTCGTGTACTCCTCGATGGAGTAGATGCTCATGTCCTTCCCGTGGCCGCTCTGCTTGTACCCGCCGTGTGGCATCTCCGGGGTGAGCGGGATGTGGGTGTTGATCCACACGGTGCCGAACTGGAGGCGGCGGGCCATCCGGAGGGCGCGACCGATGTCGCGGGTCCACACGCTCGCCGCCAGGCCGTAGTCGACGCCGTTCGCCCAGCGGACGGCCTCCTCCTCGTCGGAGAACCGCTGCACCGTGACCACCGGGCCGAACACCTCGCGCTGGATGATCTCGTCGTCTTGGCCGACGCCGGCGACGACCGTGGGCCGGTAGTAGAAGCCGGGCCGGTCCATCACCTCGCCCCCAGCCAGAATCTTCGCGCCCCCTTGGCGGGCCCGGTCCACGAAGCCGGTCACCCGTTCGAGCTGCTCCTTCGAGACGACCGACCCCATCTCGGCGTCCTCGTCGAAGGGCTGGCCGACCTTGATCGCTTCCACCTGCGGGACCAGCTCGGCGAGCAGGTCGTCGTGGATCTTCGGTCCCGCCATCACCCGAGTAGCGGCAGTGCAGTCCTGCCCCGAGTTGAAGTAGCCGGCGGTCTTGATCCACTCCACCGCGGACGCAAGATCCGCGTCGTCGAACACCACGACAGGTGCCTTGCCGCCCAGCTCCAGGTGGACCCGCTTCAGCGAGTCGGCGGCGTTGCGCGAGATCAGCTTCCCCGTGTCCACGTCCCCGGTCAGCGAGACGATACCCACGTCGGGATTGCGGACGATCGCGTCGCCGGCCGGGACGCCGTCGCCGGTAACCACGTTGAACACGCCCGGCGGGAAGATGTCGGCGGCCAGTTCGGCGACCCGGAGCAGGGTGAGCGGGGTCCACTCGCTGGGCTTCACGACCACGCAGTTCCCGGCCGCCAGAGCCGGCCCGACCTTCCACACCGCCATGAACAGCGGATAGTTCCACGGGGCGATGAGGCCGGCCACGCCGATCGGCTCGCGCCGGATGAACGACGTGAAGCCCTTCATGTACTCCCCGGCCGCCCGGCCCTCCAGGAAGCGCGCTCCGCCCGCGAAGAACCGCAGGTTGTCCGAGATGACGGGGAGCTCCTCGCTCATGGTGAGCGAGTACACCTTCCCGACGTTCTCGGACTCGATCCGGCCGAGCTCTTCGGCATGCTCGTCGATCCGGTCGGCGAGCTTCAGAAGCGCTTCCATCCGCTCTCTGGGCGTGGTGTCGAACCACGTCTCCTCGAACGCGGCCCGGGCCGCGGCCACCGCCCGGTCGATGTCCTCCCTGGTCGCCTTGGGGACCTCGGCGATCACCTCGCCGGTCGCGGGACTCACGATCGGCTGGGTCTCACCGCTCGACGAGGGCGACCATCCGCCCCCGATGAACATCTCTGCCCGCTTGATCGCGGTCGCCATCTCTCCCTCCTCCGGTCCGCGCCTGCCCTCCAGGCTACCCCTCCGGCTCGGGCAGGCAGGACCGCCGAAACGGGAACGAGGTCGCCCGCGGTTGTACGGTCGGTCCAACGCTCGCCCGCCGGTCCGTGCCGTCGGGTCAGCGGGCGGCGCGCTCGCTCTCCGAACCGGCCCGGGCCCGGCGGCCGGCATCCGACTCCAGCAGGTCCCTGGCCCGCAGCGCCAGGAAGAACTCCATCCGGTCGCGGGCGCTCGACAACCTCCGGCCGCTGAGCTCCTCGACCTTGCGCATGCGGTACCGGAGCGTATGGCGGTGGACCAGGAGGTCGGCAGCTGCCGATTCCCACCTCGCGTTGCGTTCGAGGAAGGCGTGCAGGGAGGGCACCAGCTCGCCGCCGTGGGCCGAGTCGTATCGGTCCAGGGGAGCCAGCACGCTGTCGGCGAAGGTTCGCAGCGCTTCCGGGTCTTGCAGCGAGAGCAGCAGCTGATAGGTGCCGAGGTCTTCGAATTCGGCCTGCTGGCGCCCCTCGGTGCGGCACACCTGGAGCGCGTAGCGGGCCTCCCGCACGCTCTGGAGCAGACCCTCCACGGGCACGGTCGCGCCGCCGCCCGCCAGCACGGCTCCGCGGCTGCGGGTGGCCACCGCGTCCCGGATCCCGCGGAGGTACCCGAGCTCGTCCGGCTGGACCAGGGCGAGCACCAGGTCGTCGCGGATCGACAGCAGGAACGCCCCGCGCGGCGCATGGTGGCCGAGGCCCTCCTCGCACGCCGTGGCCAGCCGTTCCATCGGCTCGTCCCCGCCGAAGGCCACCGCGGCCACGGGGCGGTCCGGGTCGAACCCGACCCGCGCCAGGGCCTGCCGGGCCGAAGCCGCGTCGAACTCCCCCGCCACCAGCTTGTCGAGGACGTCGCCCTTCAGGCGGCGTTCGGTCTCCGAGACGGCGCGCGCCTTCGACAACTCGAGGGCGAGGAGGGCCAGCGCGTGACTCGACACGATCCGGTCGAACTGCGTCATGGCGTCCTTCTTCCCGACGGCCAGGTACGCCTCGACCCGGCCCTGTGCCACCACCGGCTGGATGGCGATGTGCTGCCCGCGGTCGACCACCGACAGGCTGAACCGGACGTCTTCGGACCGCGACGTCTGGAGCTCCGACCAGACCCGGGGCAGGTACAGCTCGGCACTCGGCGGCTCGGCCACGGTGAGCGAGCCATGCAGGTCGAACACCACGACCCACCCGCTGACGGCCCGGCGGAGCGCCGCGACGATCCCGGGCACGCCGTGGCCGTCCAGGACCGCCCGGGTGAGGGAGTGTTCGGCGTCCAGCGAGCGCGACAGCAGCTCGTACTGTTCGGCGACCAGCCGGGTGAACACGACCTCGGTGATGGCGATGAACGGAACCGCGTAGGGGACCTCGAACACCGCGAAGCCCGCCCGGTCGGCCTCGTCGACGATGGCCTTCGGGACCGAACGGTACGAGAACCCTGTGCCGAACCCGAGCCCCGCCAGGCCCGTGCCGATCAGCCGCCGGACATACGCGCGCTGCCGGGCCGGGGTCTTCCCGACGCCGATGCCGAGGGTGAGCATGAGCTCGCCGCCCTTCAGCCAAGGTGTGGGGTCCTCCAGCTCGCTCTGATGCACCCAGCGGATCGGAGCCGTCGCGCCCCGGGAGCCGGCCACGACCCGGATGTCGAGACCCGGCGTTCGAAAGAGGTCACCCACGGTGAGGGGCATGGCTTCGGATTGTACGGTTCGTACAAACGGAGAGCGAGCGGAGTGGGCCGACCGGCCCCGACCCGGGGACCGTCGCTGTCGCCCAAGCGTACAAACGACCGTCAGCCCTTTTCCCGGCCCGGACCCTGACGGCCCTCCCGCGGGCGGGCAGACTCGAAACCAACCCACGGACCGGAGGCGAGATGGAGATCCCCCAGGAGCGGCGGCTCATCACCGAGATCCCCGGACCGAGGTCGCGTGCCCTGCTCGAACGCCGGAAGGCCGCCGTCCCACAGGGCATCTTCTTCACCACCCCGGTGTTCGTGGGGGCCGCGTCCGGGGCCATCCTGCGCGACGTGGACGGCAACAGCCTGATCGACCTCGGTGCCGGCCTCGCCGTCCTGAACACCGGGAACTCCTCGCCCGCCGTCCAGGACGCGGTACGCGAACAGCTCGAACGCTTCACGCACACCTGCATGCACGTGACGATGAACGAGGCGTACGTGGCGCTCGCGGAGAAGCTCAACGCGCTGGTCCCAGGAGGCGGGGAACACCGAACGATGTTCACCAACTCCGGCGCCGAAGCGGTCGAGAACGCGGTCAAGATCTCCCGCTCCTTCACCAAGCGCCAGGGCGTGGTGGTCTTCGAGCACGCCTTCCACGGGAGAACGCTGCTGGCCATGACCATGACGGCGAAGGCCATGCCGTACAAGCGCGGCCTCGGCCCCTTCGCGCCGGAGGTCTACCGGCTGCCCTTCGCCTACCCGTACCGTTGCCCGTCCGGGGGCGAGACGCCCGACGAGTGCGCCGCCCGCTGCACCGAGCGGGCCATCGAGATCATGGACAAGGAGATCGGGCCGGAGAGCATCGCGTGCCTGGTGGTCGAACCCGTCCAGGGCGAGGGCGGCTTCATCGTCCCGGCCCCCGGGTTCCTGCCCGCGCTCGCCGAGTACTGCCGCGAGCACGGCATCCTGTTCGTCGCGGACGAGGTCCAGACCGGGTTCGGCCGGACCGGCAAGTGGTTCGGCATCGAGCACGAGGGCGTCGTCCCCGACCTGGTCACCATGGCGAAGTCGCTGGCCGGCGGGCTGCCGCTGGGCGCGGTCACCGGACGGGCCGACGTGATGGAGAGCATCCACGTCGGTGGGATCGGCGGGACGTTCGGGGGGAACCCGCTGTCGTGCGCGGCCGGCCTTGCCGTGATCGACCAGATCGAACGGGAGGGCTTGCTGGAGCGGGCGATGAGGATCGGCCAGATCATGACGACTCGGCTGTCCGAGATGGCCGAACGGTTCGACGTCATCGGTGACGTGCGCGGACGGGGGGCCATGGTGGCCATGGAGCTCGTGGAGGACCGGACCTCGAAGCACCCCGCGAAGGCCACCGCCGGCCGGCTCGTCGAGGCGTGCTACCGGCAGGGCGTGGTGGTCCTGAAGGCCGGCACGTTCGACAACGTGATCCGGCTGCTCCCGCCCCTGACCATCGACGAGGACCTGCTGCGCGAAGGCCTCGACGTGCTCGAGAAGTCGCTGGTCGGCTGAGCCTTCGGGCACCGAGCCTCAGGTCCGGTTCCGCGCTCCTCCGGTCAGCGCTCCGCCCGTCTCCCGCGTCAGGCGCTGCGCGAGGTAGACGGGGATCAGCGACAGCAGGGTGACCACCATCGCCACCACGTTCACGATCGGTGCCGAATGGGGCAGCCGGAGGTTCCGGAAGATCCACTTCGGTAGCGTCTCGACTGTTCCCGACGTGAAGTTGGTGACGATGATCTCGTCGAAGGACAGCGCGAAGGCGAGCAGCCCCCCGGCAACGAGCGCAGTCGAGATCCCCGGCAGCGTCACGTACCGGAACGTCTGCCATCCGTCGGCGCCGAGGTCCATCGAGGCCTCGATCAACGAGGTCGGCGTCCGGCGGAGCCGGGCCAGCACGTTGTTGTAGACCAGCACCACGCAGAACGTGGCGTGGCCGACGATGATCGTGAACAGACCGAAGGACAATCCGAACAGGTCTCCGCCGAAGTTGATCGCGGAGTTGAGCGCCATGGCGGTCACGATGCCGGGCAACGCGATGGGCAGGACCAGGGCGAAGGAGAGCGTCTCCCGCCCGAAGAACCGGAACCGGTGCACGGCGAAGGCCCCCATGCTGCCGAGGACCAGGGCGATCGACGTGGCGCCGAGACCCGCCTCGACGGAGGCGACCAGCGCCGAACGCACCTCGCCGTTCTGCCACGCCACGCCGAACCAGTGCGTGGTGAGACCGGGGGGCGGCCACGTCTGCCCGCGGGCCGGATTGAACGCGTACAGGAAGATCAGGGCGAGCGGGACGTAGAGGAACAGCAGCGTCAAGTACGCCCCGAGCCTGGCCACGATGCGGGTCCACTTCGTCTCCACGGCTAGAGCGCCTC
>DHWS01000005.1 GCA_002413305.1 Actinobacteria bacterium UBA5176
GCGGGGGCGGACGACTATCTGGTGAAGCCGTTCGCCTTCGACGAGCTGCTGGCTCGGCTCCGGTCCCTCCTCCGCCGTGCCCCCGCCGAGCGGCCGGCGGTGCTGCAGGTCGGAGACGTGGTGCTCGATCCCGCTTCCCACTCGGTCACCAGGGCGAGCCAGCCGGTGGACCTCTCCGCGCGGGAGTTCGCCCTGCTCGAGTTCCTGATGCGCCACGGGACGGAGGCCGTCACGCGGACCGCCATCCTCGAGCACGTCTGGGACGTGAACTACGAGGGGTTCTCGAACGTGGTCGACGTGTACGTTGGGTACCTTCGGCGCAAGCTGGAGGAGCCGTTCGGCCGGCCGTTCGTCCGGACGGTCCGCGGGGTCGGGTACGGGCTGGTCACCTCGTGAGCCGAACGTGAGCCTCCGCATCCGGACCCGGCTGACCCTGTGGTACACGGCGCTCCTGGCCGCGATCCTGCTGGCGGCGGGCATATTTCTGGTCCTTCGGCTGCGGGTCGACCTCGTGCGGCAGACCGATCGCGCGCTGACCCTGGCGGCGAACGAGATCTCCGTCGACTACAAGTCGGGCGGGGAAAGCGAGTTCCGAGACGTCACCGATGCATCGCTCGCCGGCCTTCCCCGGGAGCAGTCAGCCGCCCAGATCCTGGCGCCGGGCGGGCGGGTCCTGGATGCAGCGGGCGACCCGGGCGAGCGTGGGTCGATCCTCGGTCACCCGGATATCGCCCTGGTCCTTCGGGGCGGAACCATCCTGAAGACCATCCGCCTCGGCCGGGCGGCAACACCCTTCCGGGTGATCGCCTTCCGGTTCGGGCCGGGGACCGGCCAGGGTGTGCTCGTCGTGGCGACGTCGCTCGCGGAGGTCGAGCGGTCGGCCAGTCGTCTCATCGTCCTGCTGCTCATCGCCGGCCCACTGGCCCTGATCGCCGCTGCGGCGGGCGGATGGTGGCTCGCCGGGAGGGCGCTTCGGCCGGTGGCCAGGATGACGGCGGAAGCGCGGGAGATCGGCGCCGATCGCCTCACCGACCGGGTCGACGTGCCGAAGGCCGCCGACGAGCTGCAGGTCTTGGCCACCACGTTGAACGGGATGCTCGACCGGCTGGCCGCGGCGATGGACCGGCAGCGGCGGTTCGTCGCCGACGCCTCACACGAGCTGCGAACGCCGCTCGCCGTGATGCGGGCCGAGCTCGACGTGAGCCTGGGGGGCGAGGTCGCTGGGGAGGGCGCCCGGGAGGTCCTGGAGAGCGCCCGCGAGGAGGTCGAACGGATGTCCCGGACGGTCAACGACATGCTCGTCCTGGCCCAGGCGGACGAGGGCAGGCTCGCCCTGGCGCGGGACCCCGTTGACCTGAGCGACGTGGCGGCGGTGGTGCTGTCCCGCGTGAAGCCCTACGCGGACGCCCGCAGGACCGAGCTCCGGCTGGCCGGCGGCCCCGCCCCTGCGCTCGCCGACCGGTCGCGCTTGGAGCACGTCATCTCGAACCTAGTGGACAACGCGCTGAGACACTCCCCCGAGGGGAAGACCGTCGTGGTGACGACGTGGCGCTCCGAAAGGGGATCGGGCATCACCGTGGCGGACCAGGGCCCCGGCATGCCGCCGGAGATCCTGGAGCACGTCTTCGACCGATTCTTCCGCGGCGATCCGGCGCGCGGCGGACCTGCGGAGAGCAGCGGGCTCGGGCTTGCGATCTGTAAGGAGATCGTGAGTGCCCACGGCGGTGAGATCTGGGTCACCAGCCGGCCGGGCGACGGTAGCGCCTTCTCCCTCTCCATCCCCTCCAACGAGAGCTGACTGCGCGCCCGGCCCGGGCTCCGCTTCGAACGCTCCGAGAGGGACTGGGCGAGGGACACGTCGAACCGGTGCGCGGGGGTGCGGGAGGCCACAGCGGGATTTTACTTCTGGGGTCCGGCCGGCCGATGCTCCCACTCGGCCCGACGTCGGCTCCGCGTGCCCTCGTCACGGCCGCAGGGCCCGGATCGCCCGATAGACGGGAAGATCCGTGAGTTCCTGACGCGCTGGCCCGCCAACAAGCGAAGAGGTGGAGCAGATTGGCTATTGAAGCCTCTGCCTGGAGGGCCTAGTTTGGGGAGTCCAGGGGCGTGCACCTCGCTCGGAGACAACTGCTCCCAGCGATTCCCACTCCAAACCCGCTGAGAGCAGGACGGCTGGCAACGCAGCAGGCGGCTCTTCGGACAGATCACGGGGCAGGAACACCAGACTGTTCCACGGCGAGTGGACGAAGGCGCCACCGACATCCGACACCGGTTGGGCCAGCAGATCGCCGACCCATGCCGATGCAACTTCGGCGAGTTCATCCTCGGTGGCGGTGTCCAGGGAACATGATTGGACAGCAACGGTAACCACTGTCGCCTGCGGCGCCGGTTCGGTGTCAACCACTCGCGGTGCTTCGTCCCAACCGATCAGATCCCCGTCCGGGCAACCCGGACATCTCTTGGGGATGCAATCTGACGGCGTGCTGCCCGAGACTTTGGTGATCCTCGTCGAGGCGTAGTCCTCGACCAAGATTCAGCTTGTTCCTCAGGGGCGACGGCCTGACTCGCTCGGGCCCGCCGGGCTCTCGGTGGCCCAGGCAACCGCGTTGGTCCTGGACGAGTATCTCGTGAATCTCAAGAGATGTACGAGCGGCCCGATGTCTGTCTCTTATACACATCTCCT
>DHWS01000176.1:0-2245 GCA_002413305.1 Actinobacteria bacterium UBA5176
GTGGCTCGTCCGTTCGAGCAAGCGCTGGAGGACGATCCGCGATTCGAGCCTCGCGAGCGGCGCCCCGACGCAGTAGTGGATACCGCGCCCGAACCCGACCTGGAGCTGCGCGTTCGCGCGGTCGAGCCGGAACTCGTCCGGACGCTCGAAGACCGACCCGTCGCGGTTGGCCGCCCCCCACAGCAACGCGACCATGGCCCGCTCGGGGATGGGAACGCCGCCGAGCTCGACCGCTCGTTGAGCCGTCCGAGGGTGAAACCGGAACGGCGACTCGAAGCGGAGCACCTCCTCGAGGAACACCGGTACGGCGCTGGGGTTGGCCCGCACCTGGTCCTGCAGCTCGGGGTGCTCGGACAGGATCCCAATCGCGTTGCCGATGAGGCTCGTGGTGGTCTCTCCGCCCGCCCCGAGGAACACCATGAGCGCGAACGTTGCTTCGTCGTGTGTCAGCACACCGTCGCGAACACCGGCGGCGGTGGCGCTCAGCACGCCGTCGGCCCCGGGCGAGGTGAGTGCTTGGTCCAGCTGCTGCTTGACCCAGGGGTGGAGGCCGCTGGCGTCGTCTGCGATCGAGGCCATCTCACCAAGCTGGACTCGCCCGCCCATCAGCCGCGAACCCGCGAACACCCAGTGTTGCAATTGACCGACGTCGGGGTCCCGGAAGCCGATGACGTGCTCCGCCATGATCCGCATCGGGAGCGGGTTGGCGAGCTCCGTGGTGACATCGCCTCGACCTCGCGCCAGGAAGTGATCGAGGAGCGTGTCCGCGAGCGCCGACACCGGGCTCTCCAGGCCCAGCATCTTCTTCTGCATGAACTCGGGGGAGAAGAGCTCTCGATGGATCGTGTGGGCCGGTGGGTCCGCACCCGCGAAGACGTCAGGTGCGGTGCCTTCCGTTCCGAAGTTGAGGAGTCCGATCGACCCGTCCTCCTCGCTGAAGAGCGCGTGGCGGAAGTGGTTCGAGAAATCGTCGACTCGCGCCACAGCTTCGGCGACGAGCTTCCACGTGCTCACGAAGAACACCTCGGTGCCGGGAACCTGCCAGACGGGCGCTTCCTGCCGGAGCCGAGCGTAGAGAGGATACGGATCCTCGATGAGCTGGGAACCGGCGAGCCGGTCAGTGTTTGCGAGCACGAGAACGTCCGCGGTTCGCTGCGCTCGCACTCAGCTAGGGCGTGGCGGGCGCGGTGCTCGGGACGGTCGCGTTCGTGGGGAGCACCTGCCCGGGCAGTGGCGGCCGGTAGTACAGGTTCTGCGGGTCGATCGAAGGCGGCAGCGGGTTGTTGCGGGCGCAGAGGAATGGCTGGTGCGGCTTGGCGAACTGGAGGACGAACTTGCCGTTCTTGGCGATGACGTACGCGGCGCAGACCTCGGTCCCCACGGGGACCGTGTTGTTCTGGTTGTTGGCTGGGCCGTGCCCGTCGGGGAACCCCCAGTTGACCGGTGGGCGAATGCCATCCGCGGTATAGCCGTTGAAGGTATTGACAGCGTCGACGACCGAACGCTGGGTGAAGTTCGGGCCCGCCTTCTTGATGCCCTTGTAGAGGAGGTCAGCGTCGATCCAACCTGCCAGTGCCTGCTCGTTGATTGGCTTGTGCAGCGCGTTCATCTGCTTGATGAACAGCTGCAGTGCCTTTGAGTCTTTGGCGTCCTCGAAGGGGATGAACTCGATCGCGAAGTAGATGCCGTTCAGCTCGTTGCCGTACTTGGCAAGGGTGGCGGGGTCGTACCCCTGCGGGGCGTAGAACTTGACGTTGGGCAGGCCCGCCCGCCGCAAGGCCTTGGCCGCGTTCACCTCGCCGTTGATATCCATGCATGTCGCGACGAGCTGCACGCCCTTGCTCTTCATCTGATCGATATCGGAGCCGAGATCCGAGAATCCGAACTGGAGGCTCGTGTCCATGAGCGCGACGTTGAATCCGTACTTCTGGAAGCCGGCCGCCTCGCCTTGGGCACAGGTCGCCGACTGGGGCGCGGTGTAGGCGAGGATGGCGACGGTATGCAGACCCAACTGCTTCCCGATGAACGCCGGCGCCGCGTTTGTACACGTGAAGCACAGGTAGGAGCCCTTCTCACCGAAGAGGTTCGGGCCCTTGTCCCACTCGGCGTTGATGTTCCAGCCGAACGTCGGGACACCCTTCTGGGCGAGATACTGGGCCCCCGCGAAGATCTGCGTCACGACCGGGAGGACGGCGAAGACGTGCTTCTCCTCGACCAGCGACCGAGCCTCAACAACGTTCTGGGA
>DHWS01000176.1:2481-2807 GCA_002413305.1 Actinobacteria bacterium UBA5176
CCCCCGACGTTGATCGTCGTCCCCGTGACCCCGGGATTGCCGCCCGTCTGGGCCGAGGCGGGCCCGACCAATGCCGCGGTACACAGCGCGAGCGCGACGACGAGCGCAGAAGCCCTACTGGCGAACCGATACACCGGCCCTCCCCCCAGACAGACCGAAACCTCGCCGGACCCTAGCCAGCGGGCGCCGAGCGCGCGTGTTCCACGAACGCCGAACGAGCACACCGGTGGGGAACGGCGAGGATGCGCTCCGGGCGACGACCACGATGGCGCCGCGCCCTCGGCTCAGGTCGTCGTCGGTGAGTGGAGGGATCGGCTTGGTTCCCG
>DHWS01000176.1:3094-3935 GCA_002413305.1 Actinobacteria bacterium UBA5176
GGCGCGGTGATGCTTGCGGATCCAGGTGCAACGCCGCAGCCACCGAACGCGGCAACCGTCGGAGCTATACAGCTCAACGCCGGAGTATCAGGGCAGCATGTGCACAACGCGGACGAGGCGGCCGTCGCGAACCAGCCCGACGTTCCACTCGACCCGGTCACGCGGGCGCAACTCGCCGGACAACTCACCGAAGCTCGGGCCGTTGCCCTGCGCTACCCAACCGCGGCCGACGCATTGCGCTCCGGCTACCAGCTAGCCGGCGGATTCGCGCCAGGAACCGGGGCCCACTACGTGTCCCTGAATGGGCTCAGCGGACCCGGTCCGATCAACGTTGACCGTCCCGAGGCCCTGATCTATGACGGCACCAATCCAGCATCACAGGTCGTCGGCCTCATGTACTACGCCATGACACCAAGCGCTCCTGAGGGTTTTGCCGGGCCGAATGATCGCTGGCATCGCCATAACGGCGTCTGCGTCCGATACACGCCTAGCGGAATCCAAGTCCCACTGCCCGCGGATGCAGACGTGACCCTTGCCCAATGTCAGGCCGTGAGCGGTTCGTACCTGTCGGTCACTGGCTGGATGGTGCACGCGTGGGTCGTGCCAGGCTGGGAGAGCCCTCAGGGGGTGTTCTCGCATTCGAACCCGAACCTTCTCTGCGCCGATGGGACCTTCAACACGGACAAGGCGGGCTTCTGCCAAGGGACGTGACCGCCGGCAGAACTTGACGGCGACGGTCTCAGCGCTCGACTCGCGGTCTGGGAGATCGCGAGTCAGGGACGATTCAAATGGGCACGATCTCGAGTAGCCCTTCGATACCGCGCAAATCGCCGGCATTGCG
>DHWS01000044.1:0-3058 GCA_002413305.1 Actinobacteria bacterium UBA5176
GCCCCGATCCCGGCGGAGGCTCCTGTCACGATCGCCACGCCCCGTTCGCCCATACGGTGTTCGAGCTTACAGGGCGCCCGAAGCACGGTACGCTGGCGATTCATGGACGAATCGGTCGACCGGCTGTCCATCCGCGACCATCTCGAGCGACTGATGCCTGCCGGCGGCCGCGGGCGCCGGCTGGTCGGATGGGGCGTGGTGGCCTGGACCGGGATCGGGGCGGCCATCGTCCTGTACGCCCTGGCCAAGGCGCTGTCCCGCCTGGCCAACGTCTTCCCCTACCTGGTCGTTGCGGCCATGGTCGTGTTCGTCCTGAACCCGCTGGTGCGCAAGCTGGTGGCATGGGGCATGCCGCGGCGGCTGGCGGCCACGATCGTGTTCGCCGCCGCCGTCATGCTGGTAGTCGGACTGGTGGACCTGCTGGTCCCGATCATCATCCACCAGAGCCAGTCGCTGGTCGGTTCGGCGCCCGGGTTGGTCCGCAAGGGCGGAAACCTGTTCGACGGGCTGACGCGGTCGCACGACCCCGTGCTGCACCGGATCGGGATGTCGATCCAGACGTGGCTCCACGACCACGCCGGCAACGCTCCGAAGGCCCTGAACACGCTCACGGCGGCCGGCCTGAAGCTTGCCCACGTGGGGATCGTGCTGGTCCTGGGCGGGTTCCTCGGGTTCCTGCTGCTGCTGTCCCTCCCCGAGACGACCCGCGGGATCCTGGCCATGGTCCCTCCGGGGAGCCGCGACGCCTGGGCGGCCCCGCTGGACGAGGTCCGTCGGATCGTGTCCGGCTACGTGCGGGCCCGGCTCATCGTCTCGGCCGCCGTCGGGCTGATCGCCACGATCGGCCTGTTCCTGGTCCATCTGCAGTTCTGGCTGATCCTGGGCATCGTGGTAGGGGTGGCGAACCTCGTCCCGATGCTTGGGTCGTGGATCGGTGGCGCGCCCGTGGCGCTGGTGGCGATCCTCACCAAGCCGCCGTCGTTCCTGTTCGTGGTCCTGGCGGTGGTCGTGTTCGCCCACGTGATCGACGGCTACATCCTGTCGCCGATCATCCTGAAGGAGACCACGAACCTGCATCCGGTGGTGATCCTGCTGGCGGTGGTTCTGGGCGCCGAACTGCTGGGGTTCTGGGGCATCCTGGCCGCCATCCCGGTCGCCGGCGTCATCCACTTCTTCCTCCGGGAGAGCGTGTTCCCCCGGATGCTCGGGACCGCTCCGCCGGCCTCGCCCCCGCCGGCCGGCGAGCCGGCGATCGGGGTGCCGGGCTAGCCGTGGTCGGGTGTCGCGCCCTGAAGGTCCTGTGCGCTGCCGCGGATCCGGCCGCGCTGGCCGAGCTGAAGCGCGCCGCCGTGGCCGTCGAATGGGAGCTGGTCGGCGGCGCGGCGTCCCTCACGGAGCTTCGGGCGCAGCTCGAGGACTGGCAGCCGGAGGTGGTCGTGCTGCACGCGGATCTGGGTGAGGACGCGGTTCGCGCCGTGCGCGAGCTCGCCCCGAAGGCCCGGCTGGTGAGCATCGGCCACCTCGATGGAGTCGATGACGTCGCCGGGTCCCTGAGCGAGACGAAAGCGGCCATCCTGGGGGTCCCCCGGACGGGCCGCCCGGTCCCGTCCTGAGCGATCGCCGGATGTCGCCCGGTCCGGGCTAGCCGAACCGGCCGCAGTACGGCCACGCGCTCAACCCGACGGAAGCGTAGATCCGCTGGGCGACCGCGATCTGCTGGGCGGCCGAGTAGGGGAAGGGTCCGACGCCGTCGAACGGCCCGCCGCCGCCCGCCAACCAGGTGTGCGGCGCGAACTGGAGGCCTCCCCAGTATCCGTTGCCGGTGTTGAGGTCCCAGCGCCCGCCCGACTCGCAGGAGGCGATGGCGTACCAGTCCACGCCGCCCGACGATGGCGACGTGCCGAAGCTTCTTGAGGAGGCCCGAGCCTCGACGGCCGCCTTGCGCCGCAGGCCCGCCAGCCAGGCGCGGTGCTCGTAGTAGCGGTCGGGCGGGATCTCGGCGCTGCGGTTCGCGGCGGTAGCCAGGGCCGAGTCGACGTAGCCGGCGGAGGGGCGGGAGGACGAGGTCACTCGTCGGGTCGCGGTCGGCTCGTTCTGGGCCACCGCGAGGGCTGGGATCATCAGCGAAACGAGTAGTGGGATGACCACCAGCCGGAACGGATGGTGCGGTCGTTTTGTCACGGGCTCTGGTCTCACCCCCGACGCTCGGACAGGGTTATCGGCCCCTGGCCTGGGCACGGAAGGTCGCGGGTGTGCGGCTCACCTCCTCGGTGATTCGGGCGCTTGCTCCGCGGGACGCACGCATGCCAGCGATCTTGGTGAGGGGAAGGGAGGCGTGCGATCCGGCGGTGAGCGCGGTGTGTACGAGGCGCCGAGTGTACCGGAGTGTTCGATCCGATGTCATCCGAGCTCGTGCATTCGTGAATCGGGAGGTCTCTCGCACTGCTATCGGATGGAGAGTTCGTCACGGCGTGGCGAGCCCGGAGGAGGGCCTCCGGCCACCGGGTACGATGGTGTCGATGACCGGTATCGAAGCGTCCCCCGCTCCCAAACGCATCCTTCTGGCGTGGCCGCGCGGCTACTGCGCGGGCGTGGAGCGGGCGGTGGACACCGTCGAGCGGGCTCTTCGGATCTATGGTCCGCCGGTCTTCGTGCGCAAGCAGATCGTCCACAACATCCACGTCGTCCGGGACCTCGAGTCCAAGGGGGCGGTCTTCGTCGACGACGAACGCGAGGTCCCCGAGGCCTCGGTGCTCATCCTGTCCGCGCACGGCGTAGCCCCGGACGTGTACGAGAACTCCGCCCGCCGGCGGCTCTCGGTGATCGACGCCACCTGTCCGCTGGTGACGAAGGTCCACCTGGAGGCGCGGCGGTTCGCCCGCGAGGGCATGACGATCCTCCTCATCGGCCACGAGGGCCACGAAGAGGTCGTCGGGACCAGCGGCGAGGCGCCCGGACACGTGATCCTGGTCGGCTCGCCTGAGGAAGCCGAAACCGTCGAGATCCCCGATCCAGCCCGGGTGGTGTACCTCTCCCAGACCACGCTCTCCGTCGACGA
>DHWS01000044.1:3074-8196 GCA_002413305.1 Actinobacteria bacterium UBA5176
CTCGTCGAGTCGGTCGCCGACGCCGAGGCGCTCGAGCTCGCGCCCGATGAGCGCCTCGCGTACATCACGCAGACCACGCTCTCCGTCGACGAGACGAACGAGGTCATCGACGTCCTCCGCCGGCGCTTCCCGTTGCTCGAAGCCCCCCCGCGGGACGACATCTGCTACGCGACACAGAACCGGCAGGAGGCGGTGAAGGAGCTTGCCGGGCGGTCCGATGTGATTCTGGTGATCGGTTCGGACAACTCCTCGAACTCGCGCCGGCTGGTCGAGGTGGCCCGGGCGCTGGGGTGTCGCGCCCACCTCGTCGACGACGAATCCGAGATCCGGCCCGAGTGGCTGGCAGGCGCCGAGACGATCGGGGTGACCAGTGGAGCTTCCGCGCCCGAATGGCTGGTCGAACGCGTCATCGACCACCTGAAGGAGCTGGGCACCACGGAGGTCGAACAGCTCCGGACGGTCGAGGAGCACATGGTGTTCTCGCTCCCGTCGTCGGTCCGCCAGCCGGTCGGCTGAGGTCCGGATGGTTCGGCCGTCTCAGCCGCTCATCACGGTGGCGGGCGCTCGGGTCAATGACTCGAGCTCCGCCACACCCTCCTCGGGTCCGATCGAGATGACCCGGTCCCCCGCCTCGAGCCCGACCCCCGGGCGGGGCCGGTAGATCCATCGTCGCCCGCGCTGGACGGCCAGGACGAACATCCCGGTCTCCGTCTCGAGCTGGAGCTCCTTGAGCGAACGGCCTTCGGCGCGCGAGCCGCGCTCGACGACCGTTTGGCTGGCCACCTCTTCGGACTCCTCGAGCGCCATCTGGATCACCGGGTGGAGCTCCTCGCCGTTCTCGACCAGCCACGTCATGTCCCGCGCAGCGTCGAAGATCGTCTCGCTGGCGTATCCCAGCCGAAGGAGCCCGCGGAGCTCGTCGGTGTTGCGAGCCTCAGGAGCCGACTTCAACACCCAGGACTCGAGCTCGTCGTGCAGGATGTCCGAACGCGCCTCCAGCGTGGCCACCTCAGCCGCGAGGGCACGGTCCTTGAACAACAGCGCCGAATACGCCAGTCCCACGGCGACCTCGGCCGAGTTCTTCATCTCGACCAGGATGTCGACCGCCCGGTCGAGCTCGGTCAGCGGGGGAGTGTCGGTCTCCGGCGGCTCGGGCAGCGGCGGCGCCCCGGCTATCGCCCGGATCAGGTTCACGCCCTCCTCCGGCCCCTGGAACAGGAGCACGTCGCCCTCGTTGAGCACGGTCTCGGCCTGGGGGTCGAACTCCCATTGGTCGCCCCGCCGCACGGCGATCAGCCACATGCCGGTCTCCGACGGCAGCAGCAGCTCCTTCAGCGAGCGCCCCACGCACGGCGCGCCCTCTCGCACCCGCACGCGTCCGACGATCTCGTCGGCGTGCCGCAGGTCGGGGCGGAGGACGTCGGGGATCCCCAGCTTCGCCGTGATCACCCGCCCGATGTCGGAGGCCGCCTGTCCGATCTGCTCGATGGCTCCCGCCAGGTGCAGGACGTTCGCCATCGCCTCGGCATCCTCGGGGGAGCGGGCCGCGAGCATCGAGATCTCCCGCAGCCGCCGGAGGTAGCCGTCGAGTCGCTCCTCGAGGACCTCGACCTCCTCGGCCATGTCCTCGTCCTTGAAGAAGACGGCCGCGTAGGCGAGGTCGATCATCAGCTCCGAGGCGTCCTTCGCCTCGATGAGCAGTTCCTTGACGTTCCTCGGTTGATCGTCGTCAGGCATGCAGTACCCCAACGAATACCACAGCGCCGAGGATGAGACACAGGGTACCGGCCAGATCCATGAGGCTGGTGACCAGGGGGATGCCGAAATTGTCCGGATCCCACCCGAACCGGAAGGTCGCCACGGCCCCGTAGTACGCGATGGCCGAGGACACGATCGTGGCCAGGAAGCCTGCGAACATGCTTACCGACACCATGTCCAGGACCCCCGGGCTGTTCTGGCCGGTGGCCATGCTGATGACCTGTGCCGACAGCGCCACCAGGGAGAACACGCTGAACGCGAACAGGAAGTTGAGCGACGCATCGAGAAAGGCCAGTGGTTCGGGCCACGCCTTCGGATCCAGGACGCCGAGATGCAGCTTCGACGCCAGGCGCGAAGAGAGGATCCCGCCCAGCGCACCGGTGTCCTCCAGGAAGGCGGGGAGCAGGACGAGCAGGGCCGGGAACCGGAAGAAGACCCCCTGTGCCTTCGACTCGATGGCGGTGCCGGCGAGGATGTCGATCGAGCCGGCGACGAACAGGACGGCCATCGACTCTCGGATGATTCGGCGGGAGAGCGGCAGGTCGGACAACATGCCCCGGATGGCGATGAGCAGGCACAGCACCCCTGCCAGGGCGGCGACCGTGACCGTCAGATAGCGGATCTGGACGAGGAACGATGCCGCCCACAGCGCCGGCAGCGTGCACGTGTCTCCGATGGCGGTCACCAGCGGGGCGGAGACCGAGTCCAGGTCCCAGCCCCGTCGCTGCGAGCCGATCGAGATGGCCACGGTGGCCGTCCCGACGACCAGCGACCCGATCAGCCCGCCCAGGATCGAGATGACCAGGAAGTCCCACACCGAGAGGACCTGATGGAGCGTCGCGCCCGGAGGCCGGAACGCCAGCACGGCGGCCCGCGCCACCAGTCCCAGGAACACCGAGGTGGCCAGCGTCAGCACCACGGCCGCGTAGACGTTTTGGGGCAAGAAGTCCTGTCGCCGCCGAGAGGCGCGGAACAGACCGGCGTGGATGCCCGTCCCCAGCCGGGACCCGAGCGCGCCGAAGATGTTGCCGCGCATCCCGATCGCCGCGGGGATCAGGACGATGAGCCCCGGAAGCTGTTCCAGGCGGTGCGACATCGAAGCCAGTGCCAGGCCGGCCAGGAGGTCCCCGCCCGATGAGATCAGAAGGGCGACGTACCCCTGACGGAGGGTGCGCTTCTCCGAGCGCCAGTAGGCGAAGAGTCGCCGGGCGCGGCGCCGGGTACGAGAGGCCATAACGGCACGCCCATGAAGATCACGCGTCCTCTCACGTCAGGGTCTCGGTGGCGACCGGCGAACCACTCGGGCCGCCGTGCACCGGAGCGAGTATGAACCGCAGCCCAGAGAGCGGCAACCACCGAACGGTTGTATCGGCCCACGCCTTCGCGGGGCGAACCCTTCGAGGCCCCGTCACAATGGCGCCATGCGCAGCCCCATCAGTCGTCGCCCCCACCGGATGCTCGTGGCGTGGCTGTCGGCCGTTGCCGTGGTGGGTTCGGCGTGCGGCCACAACGGACCCGTCACCGTGGCGCTGGCGAAGCTCGGACGCGGGGAGGGCCTGCTGAACCTGGTGGCCTACGCCGGCTACGCCGAGGACGGGACGAACGATGCCCGGTTCGACTGGGTGCATCCCTTCGAGAAGGCCACCGGCTGTCAGGTCACCGTGAAGTACGCGAACACCTCGGACGAGGTGGTGGGTCTGCTCCGGCAGGGGAACGGGAGCGTGTTCGACGGGGGCAGCGTGTCCGGCGACGCGGTGGGACGGCTGATCGACCGAGGCGTGGTCGCCCCGCTGAACAGTTCGCTCCTGGCCGGACGGAGGGACCTGCTCCAGCCGTTCCAGGACCCGTCGTTCGATTCCGAAGGTGGCCGGCTGTACGGCGTGCCGTTCCTGTACGGTCCCAACTATCTCCTGTTCAACCCGGCTCGGGTCGCGTCGCCGCTGAGCTGGACCCCGACCTGGGTGGCGGGTTCCGCGTATCAGGGAAAGGTCACGGCATTCGGCCAGCCGGTGTTCATCGCGGACGCCGCGCTGTATCTCATGGCGCATCGGCCCTCCCTGGGGATCACCGATCCCTACGAGCTGACCTCCGGGCAGCTTGACGCGGCGGTCGGCCTACTCCGACAGCAGACCTCGATCCTGGGCAAGCGGTGGCAGACGGTCCCGGACGAGGCCGGGCTGTTCGCGAGCGGAGACGCGGTTATCGGGGTCGGGCGCGCGCTCACGGCATCGCTCGCCGGCTCGGCGAAGCTGCAGATCGGCACCCCGATCGAGGGCATGACTGGCTGGGTCGATTCCTGGATGCTGGCCGCTCACGCTGCACACCCCATCTGCATGTACCACTGGATCCAGTGGAGCACCGCCCCGCAGGTCGAAGCCCAGATCGCCGCATACCAGTTGGGCTGGCCCGCGAACGGGCGGGCGTGTCCAGACCTCCAGCGCTTGGTTGGGGTCGGCAGCGGTGAGGGCGCTGAGTGCGGCAATGACGGCCTCCTCCTTTCTCTCCATCTGTGGAAGACCCCCTCGACCGACTGCGGAGACGGACGAACCGACTGCACGGACTACGCCGCCTGGTCGAGGGCGTTCGGGTCCGTCCCGAGCTCGTAGCATCGAATCTCGATGATCGAGTTCACGGACTGGGCGCGGGACATCCTCGGGCGGTCGCAGGAGGCGGCTCGGCGGTTCAACCCGGAAGCGAAGATCCGCCTGGCCGGAACGCCGGCCGGGGTCGAAGCGCGACTGACCGACCGTCCTGAGCTCGACGACCAGCAGGTGGACGTGGCGGGGGTGACCCTCTACGTCCAGGCCGGGCTGGAGGGTCTGGTCGACATCGAGGAGCCGCACGACCGGCTGGTGCTCCGTCCGGCGGGTTCGATCCCGAACCATCGCGGCGCTCACTGACCGCACCGCCGGCCTGCGGCCGGCCGGATTCGATTCGGCGAACCTCCCGCATCTCGTTTGGACGTATCGCCGCTTGCATCGCTCGCCACCGGCAGGCTACGGTCCCGCCTTGAACGGCCGTTCCGCGTCCCGATCGAAGGAGCTATGTCGCACACCGCAGCAGGTCCGCTCGCCCAGGCCGGGTCGCCTGTGAGTGACGGTGACAGCCTGGGGACTGCCGTCCGGCTGGAGGACGTGCGGAAGCGCTTCGGTGACGTCACCGCGGTCGACGGGGTGACCCTGGACGTCCGCAAGGGCGAGTTCTTCTCGATGCTCGGTCCGTCGGGCTCCGGCAAGACCACCTGCCTGCGGATGATCGCCGGCTTCGAGCTGCCCACCGAAGGTAAGGTCCTGCTCGACGGGCGCGACGTGACGTCGCTGGCGCCGTACGAGCGCGACGTGAACACGGTCTTCCAGGACTACGC
>DHWS01000138.1 GCA_002413305.1 Actinobacteria bacterium UBA5176
TTCTTGATGTAGTCGGCGTGGCCCGGGCAGTCCACGTGCGCGTAGTGCCGGTTCTCGGTTTGGTATTCGACGTGGGCGATGGCGATGGTGATGCCGCGCTCCCGCTCCTCGGGCGCCTTGTCGATCTGGTCGAACGGCGTGAAGTCGGCCAGGCCCTTGGCCGCCAGCACCTTCGTGATGGCCGCGGTCAAGGTGGTCTTCCCGTGGTCGATGTGGCCGATCGTCCCGATGTTGACGTGCGGCTTGTTCCTCTGGAACTTCTCCTTCGGCATCTCTCGCTCCTTCTCCTCGCCCGGGCCTACTCGCCCCGAACCTTGGCCACGATCTCCTTGGCGATCTGGGCCGGAACCTCCTGATATGCGTGCAGCTGCATCGGTGTGTGCGATGCGCGACCCTGCGTCCGCGATCGGAGGTCGGTCGCGTACCCGAACAGCTCCGCGAGCGGCACGAGCACGCGGATCGACCGCATGCCGGACCGCTCCTCGATGTGCTCGATGCGGCCCCGGCGCGCGGTCACGTCCCCCATGACCTCGCCCATGAACTCCTCGGGCGTCAGGATCTCGTACGACATCACGGGCTCCAGCAGCACGGAGTCGGCCTTGCGGGCCCCATCCCGGAGCGCCATCTGCCCGGCGATCTTGAACGCGATCTCCGAAGAGTCCACCTCATGGTAGCTGCCGTCGATCAGCGTCGCCCGGGTGTCCACCATGGGATACCCGGCCAGCACACCGGACTCCATAGCCTCCTGGATGCCCTGGTCCACCGACGGGATGTACTCGCGCGGGATGGTCCCGCCGACGATCTTGTTGACGAACTCGTAGCCACCGCCCGGACCCAGCGGTTCGAGGTCGATCTCCACGTGGCCGTACTGCCCGCGGCCGCCGGTCTGGCGGATGTAGCGGGCCACGACCTTGTGCACGGCCTTCTTGATGGTCTCCCGGTAGGCGACCTGCGGCTTGCCGACGTTCGCCCCGACGCCCCACTCGCGGGTCAGTCGGTCGACCAGGACCTCGAGATGCAGCTCGCCCATCCCGCTGATCAGCGTCTGGCCGGTCTCGTCGTTGAACCGGACGATGAACGTGGGGTCCTCGTCCGAGAGCTTCGCCAGGGCGTTGGTCAGCTTGTCCTGGTCGGCCTTCGTCTTCGGCTCGATGGCCACGCT
Organism: Actinobacteria bacterium UBA5176; assembly: GCA_002413305.1. Classification (GTDB taxonomy): domain Bacteria; phylum Actinomycetota; class UBA4738; order UBA4738; family UBA4738; genus UBA4738. The sequence goes on from DHWS01000138.1 coordinate 1,163, forward strand.
CACCACCGGGATGGGGAACGTCATGGACTCCAGGATGATCGGGTTGGCCGGGTCGCACAGCGTGTCGCCCGTGGTGGTGTGCTTCAGGCCGACCACCGCGACGATGTCGCCGGTGAACGCGGCCTCCATGTCCTCCCGGTGATTGGCGTGCATCTGCAGCACCCGGCCGATGCGCTCCTTGCGGTCCTTCGTCGAGTTCTCGATGTGGGAGCCGGTCCGGAGCACGCCCGAGTACACACGGAGGTAGGTCAGCCGGCCCACGTACGGGTCGGACATGATCTTGAAGGCCAGTGAGGCGAACGGTTCGTCGTCGCTGGCCCGCCGGGTCGCCTCGCCGTCGCCGGGGATCTGGCCGGTCACCGGGGGGACGTCGACCGGCGACGGCAGGAACGCCACGATGGCGTCGAGCAGTGGCTGGATGGCCTTGTTCTTGAAGGCCGAACCGCACAGCACGGGGGTGCCTTCGGCGTGCAGCGTGGCCGCCCGGATGGCTCGACGGAGCTCGTCGGCGCTGGGCTCCTGCTCGTGGACGTACTTGTCCATGAGGTCGGCGTCGTGGTCGGCGAGCTGCTCGAACAGCCGGTGGCGCCACTCGCCCGCCTGCTGGCGGTACTCGCCGGGGATCTCGCGGTCCTCCCACTCCTCGCCCATGCCCTTGTCGGGCCAGACGTGAGCCTTCATCTCGATCAGGTCGATGACCCCCTGGAAGTCCTGCTCGACCCCGAGGGGGAGCTGGACGACCAGCGGGTTGGCGTGGAGCCGCTCGGAGATCATCCGGACGGTGCGTTCGAAGTCGGCCCCGGTCCGATCCATCTTGTTGACGAAGCAGATCCGCGGGACGCGGTACCGGTCGGCCTGGCGCCACACAGTCTCGGACTGCGGTTCGACCCCCGCCACCGCGTCGAACACGGCCACCGCGCCATCTAGGACCCGCAGGCTGCGTTCGACCTCCATGGTGAAGTCGACGTGGCCCGGCGTGTCGATGATGTTGATCCAGTGGTCCTTCCAGCGGGTGGTCGTGGCGGCCGAGGTGATGGTGATCCCACGCTCGCGTTCCTGGACCATCCAGTCCATCTGTGCGGTGCCCTCGTGGACCTCACCGACCTTGTAGGACTTGCCCGTGTAGTAGAGGATGCGCTCGGTCGTGGTGGTCTTGCCCGCGTCGATGTGCGCCATGATCCCGATGTTCCGGGTCCGGCCGAGCGGGTATTCCCGGATGACGAGGCTCTTTCCGGCCCCTCCGGGTGGGCGATCCACCGTCTGTCGTACCGCTTCCGCCATGTCCAACTTCCTCGCGGGGGTGGCCATCTCAGACACCCCTTCCGCAAAACGCCGGGCCCGCTCCGGACCCGGCCGACGTTTGCGTCTCGACGGTCACCATCGGTAGTGCGCGAACGCCTTGTTCGCCTCGGCCATCTTGTGCATGTCCTCCCGGCGCTTCACGGACGCCCCCTGGCCGTTCGCGGCGTCCATGAGCTCGCCGACCAGCCGTTCAGCCATGGAGTGCTCCTTGCGCTGGCGCGAGTAGTTCACCAGCCACCGGAGGGCCAGTGTGGTCCCCCGGGGAGGCCGAACCTCGACCGGTACCTGATAGGAGGCGCCGCCGACCCGCCGGGAGCGCGTCTCGAGCAGGGGCCGGGCGTTCTCCACCGCCCGCTTGAGCGTGACCACCGGGTCGCCGGCCGTCCGTTCGCTGATCACCTCGAGCGCGCGGTACACGATCCGTTCGGACAGCGCCTTCTTGCCGTTCAGCAGGATCTTGTTGATGAGCTGGGTGACCAGGGCGTTCTGATAGATCGGGTCCGGTTCGATCACGCGCCGGGTGGCAGGTCCCTTCCGTGGCATCGCTCGGATCCCCCTACGCGCCGGCCTTCGCGCCGTAGCGCGAGCGGGCCTTCTTGCGGTCTCGGACGCCGGAGGTGTCGAGCGTGCCGCGGACGATCTTGTAGCGAACGCCCGGGAGGTCCTTCACCCGGCCGCCGCGGACCAGCACGATCGAGTGTTCCTGCAGGTTATGGCCGATGCCGGGGATGTAGGCGGTGACCTCGATGCCCGTCGTCAGACGGACGCGGGCGACCTTGCGAAGCGCCGAGTTCGGCTTCTTGGGAGTGACGGTGTACACGCGCGTGCAGACGCCACGCCGCTGCGGAGACGAACGGAGCGCGGGGCTCTTCGTCTTCGTTCGCGGGCGCTCACGCCCGTTCCTGACAAGCTGCTGTACCGTCGGCATGTCTCTCCAGTTCGCTTCAATCTCGTCTTCGCCCTGTCGAGGAATGACGAAAACCCGGCCAGCCGGCCAGGCCCAGGGAGCAGCACCAGCCGCACTCCCTTGTGGTCCCTGCTAGAGGCGTTACGGCACGCGCTACTTCCGTGCCGCGAACGAGAATCCTACAAATGGAACGCCACTGCTGTCAACGCGGCGACCTGCGCAAACGCGTTTCGGAGCCGGTGGGCGGGCGCCCGTCGGGCCGGCCTTCAGCCCGCCACGACCTCCTCGCCTTCCCCCGGCCGCTCCACGCCGGTCGGTTCCTCGTCTTCCCGCTGGCGCCGGTCCCGGTTGATGCAGAAGCGCAGCAGCGGGGGGGCGGAGAGAGAAGTGAGCACGGCGATCACGACGATCGTCGAGTACATCGGGGGCGTCAGAACCCCGATCGACACCCCGATCGCGGCGATGACCAGCTCCATCGCGCCTCGAGCGTTCAGCCCGGCCCCCACTGCAAGCGCCTCCCACCGCGGGATGCCACCGAGCCGGGCGCCGACCGATCCCCCGATCAACTTGCCGGCGAACGCGACGACCAGCGCGACCAGGGCCACGGGCAGCGCCGACCCCCGCAGCGTGGTGAGGTCGACCTTGATGCCCGTGTAGGCGAAGAAGAACGGTACGAAGAACGCCATCCCGACCCGGCGGATCGACTCGACCGCCTGGTGGTCGAGTGCCTCACGCGGGGTCCGGGCGATCAGGATGCCGGCCAGGAAGCAGCCGAGGACGAGGTGAACGTGGATCGCCTGAGTGGCCGCTCCACCCGCGAAGACGATCGCCAGGATCACGGTGGTCTGGGCGAACGGGACCCGCAGGCGCCGGCTCGCACGGAGCGCGAGGTTGACCAAGCGCTGACCGATGGTGAAGGAGAACGCCACGAAGATCCCCGTGCCGAGCAGGGCGGTCGCCACGGACGTGGCGTCGACTCGATGGCTGAGGGCCAGCCCGGAAACCACGGCCAACACGATCCAGCCGACCGTATCATCGGCCACCGCGGTCGAGATTATCAACATCCCCACGCGGGATCCGAACAGGTCGAGATCCATGAGGATGCGGGCGATCACCGGAATGGCGGAGATCGACATGGCGGTGGCCACGAACAGCGCGAACACGGGCCGCGCGATGTCCGGGCCGATGAGGTTCGACGGGATCAGCCAGCCCAGCCCGAACCCCATCGCGAACGGCAGGCCGAAGGCACCGATCCATCCGTAGAGGGCGGCCCGCCCGGCCCGCCGGAGCAGTTCGAGCCGGACCTCGAACCCGGACAGTACGACCAGAAATATCACCCCGATCCATCCCACCATCTCCAGGAACCCACGCCCGGCCGGGTCGGCCGGGAACAGCGCGAGGAACCCTCCCGGCCACAACTTGCCGAACAGCGACGGCCCCAGGCATATCCCGACCACCAGCTCGCCGACCACCTGAGCCACGCCTAGCCGGAGCGCGATCTCCCCTCCGACGCGGGCGGCAACCACCAGCAGCCCCACTTGGATTAGGAACAACAGGAGCTGGTGCTCGGTCACGGTTCAGCCTGACACGGAACCACACAGGAGATCGGCATCTCGCGGAGTGTCCTTCGTCCTGCAGATCTTCGCTGTGCCCTGCCTCACAGTGGGCCGGTGTGGTCGGTCACGCCGGGCTCAGCGACCCCGGTCGAGGACCGCTTCCTATCTTCCACGAGTCAGAGTCTCCCACCACGAGCGGGACGGGAACCCGGACGTCTAGAAGGCACCCTTTCGGAACAGCACCGCAGGGATGGTCTTCACGAGGATGAAGAGATCGTACGTGATGGTCCAGTTCTCGATGTAGAAGAGGTCGAGGCGGACGTAGTCGTCGAACGGCAGGTGGCTCCTGCCCTGCACCTGCCAGATACCGGTCATCCCGGGCCGAACCTCGAGCCGGTCACGGTGCCAGTCCTCGTAGGTGGCGACCTCCCTGGGCAGCGCGGGCCGGGGACCGACCAGGCTCATCGTCCCGCCCAGGACGTTCACGAGCTGGGGCAGCTCGTCGAGGCTCCAGGCCCGGAGCCAGCGACCCACCTTCGTCACCCGCGGGTCGCTCCGCATCTTGAACAGCGGTCCGGAGGCTTCGTTCATGGAGGCGAGCTCCGGCAGCAGGAGGTCGGCGCTCCGGATCATCGTCCGGAACTTGAACATAGTGAACGGTTGACCCTGTCGGCCGATCCGCTCCGAGCGGTACAGCACCGGCCCCCGGGAGGTCAGCTTGATCAGGGCGGCCACGACCAGAAGTAGCGGCATGGCCACGGCCAGGGTGAGAGCGCCGACGACCACGTCGAACACGCGCTTGGCGATCGCCTGGAACCCGGACAGGCCCGCCGGGTGCAGCGAGAGCGCTAGCAGATTCCCCACGGGCTGGACGGTGAGCCGCGAGGCCAGGATGTCCGACAGGTTCGCCGAGACCCGCACCTCCAGCTTGTTGCGACGCAGGACCTTGATGAGGACCTTCATCACGTCCGGTTCGATGGCGGTCGACGCGACGAAGACGCATTCGATCCCATGCTCCTGGACGAGCTCGCCGAGCCGGTCCAGCGATCCGAGGACACGGAGGTCGGGCCCGGCCATCCAGCTCGAGCCCGTGTGGACCGCGCCCACAGCGAGGAAACCTGAGGCCGGCCTCTTGAGCGCCTCCGCGATGTGCTCTGCCTCCTCATTGGCCCCCACGATCAGGGTTCGGAAACGCAATCGCCCGGCCGTCCGAAGCCGTCCCATCTGCTTGTGCCACAGCTGGCGGAAGACCAGGACGAGCCCGAGCGTGAGCAGCCAGGTCACCCCGAGCCACGCATGCGAGAGGAGTTGCTCCTGTGCGCGCCAGAAGAGGGGCAGGGCCAGCAGCCCGACACCGGCCGTCACGGCCGTCGCCGGGAGCAGCCGGCGGAACTCCTCGGCCGGCGTCAGCCGGCCGGCTGAATACAGATGGAACGCGGCGAACACGATCACGAAGACCACCGGCGCCACCAACAGCAGGCCGATGAGGGCGTGTCCGAGGCTCAGCCCCTTGTTGTGCAGCACCCGAGTGACAAGGATGGCTGTTTCCAGCGCCAGGACGTCCGTTACCACAAAGCCGAAGCTGATCCTTCGATAGAGCGCCGACGTACTGGCCCACGGTATCGTCGGTACCTGCCCACGAAACACGGTAAGGGAGTCTTGCCGTGCTCTCCGGGTTTCGGGGTTGGCCAATACCGCTCCTTCGTGTGGCCGATAGCAGGAGGATAGAGGCTAATCACCTACGTGTCTAGGAAGCGGATGGGGCCGGTACACTCCTTCCGATGCCAGGAGGATCACGACGCGCTGACCACCGGGGCCGCCGGCTCGGTGGGGGCCACACCGCGTCTGGGGAAACCTCGTCCGGCGCATCGGAGACGCGCCGCTCCGCCCGAGGGGCCTCGGCTCGAGGTTCCTCGTCTCGAGGTTCCTCGGCTCGACCCCCGGCGCCTGGTCCTTCCGACGGACGGGGGGCCTCGGCTCGCCACGGCGGCGGTGCTGCCGGCCACACCAGCCGGCAGACCACTCCACCGTCCGGCGTGCCAGACCTGCTGACCCGCGAGGAAGCCGCGAAGAGGGCGGGGATCACCTACAACACCATCCTGTTGTGGGAGAAGGCCGGGCGGCTCAAGCCCGTCCCCCGCGGCGACGCCCGCGATGAGCATTTCTACATTTCCGAGAGGGAACTCGACCAGGTCCTCCAGCTCGAGGCGCAGCTCGACGCGGTCGGTATCTGGGGCGTGACCCCGCCTTCCGGCCTCACCGAGTCGCCGGCGGAGGCGATCTTCCCGGCCAGGGGGCGTCGCCGCAAGCGGACGGCGGACGGCGATCTCGCCAAGTTCGCCCAGGACACCGTGGTCAAGTTCGCCGGCGGGGCGGCCAACGGCCTGTTCGCGTTCCTCGGCGCCATCGTGATCACCAGGGGTTTGCACGCGAGCGAGGCGGGGGTGTTCTTCGAGGCTCTCGCCATCTACACCATCGTGAGTAATACGATCGAACTCGGGGCCGACACCGGACTGATGCGGATGATCCCCCGCTACCGGGCACTGGGCAGGACGCAGGATGTCCGGCGGACCCTGAAGGTGGCCCTGTGGCCCATCGTCCCCATCGGGACGGTGGCCGCCGTGGCGATGTTCGTCTTCGCCCCGCAGCTCTCCCGGATCTTCACGGAGCACGCCCACCACGGGGCCGGGTCGATCGCGCTGATCCCGTATATCCGGGTCTTCGCGGTGGCCGTTCCTCTCACGTCCCTCACCACCGTCATCCTTGCCGGCACGAGGGGCTTCGGCACGATGGTCCCCTCGGTGGCGATCAACAACGTGGCCGAGCCTGCCCTTCGCCCGGTTCTGGTCCTGGGAGTCCTGCTCGCCGGCCTGGGAAGCGTCGCGGTCGCCCTGGCATGGGTGGCGCCGGTCGCCCTCGGGATCCCCGTCGTGGTGCTGTGGCTGTACCGTCTGCTCCGCCGGGCCGAGCGGCGGGACCACACGGACCGGACCGCACCCCGCCCCAACAGCGACCTGGCATCGGAGTTCTGGCGCTTCTCATGGCCTCGGGGGCTGGCCGCGGTCTTCTCTGTAGTGGTCACCTGGCTCGACACCCTGCTCATCGGGGCGCTACGGACGACCCGGGAGGCCGGGATCTACACGGCGGCCACCCGCTATACCCTTGTCGGCGCCGCGCTGATCCAGGCCGTGGTGATCGTGATCTCCCCGTTGATCGCTTCCATG
>DHWS01000066.1 GCA_002413305.1 Actinobacteria bacterium UBA5176
ACACCACGTCCGTGGACCCTATGGCGAGAGGTGGTGTCCCAGGTAGAGGTGGAGGTATGAGAGTTGATCGGTGGCGACTACGCCGTCTCGAACGATGGCCTGGAAGGTGGCCGGTGGGTCGAGTCTGAAACTCAGTCCTGTGGCGTAGGCGATTTTGCGCCTCCACACCTCCCACATGGGGCTCGCCCACGACGAAGGAGCGAGGAAGTACCCAATCGTCTCCATAGGGCTTGCCAGAACTCCCGCGGCGCTTCATGGGGTTCGAGGTACACGTCCTCGAGCCTTCTGCCCGCAAGGCATCGATTCGGTCTCGCTCGGCCCAGGTGGGACGCCGAGGATCACCTCCGTGAAGTGTGCGGAAGTCACTCATCTAGACCGTCCAGCTCACGGGTTGAGGTGACAGGTGGTGAACCCTCGGATTCATGAAATCATTGAATCGCCCTGGGTTCGATGGAGGCTCGCGTGATTGGGTTTACGCGACCTCCTCTCCCTCGACCAGCGCCCGATAGTACGCCGCTTCGAACTCCACCGGGGGAATGTCTCGGCACGCGGAGTGAAGCCTCCGCTCGTTCCACCACTGAACCCACTCCGCGGTGGCCAACTCGACCTGATCCATCGTTCGCCACGGGCCCCTGCGGCTGATGAGCTCGGTCTTGTACAGGCCGTTGACGGTGACCGGGCCCCTCTCATCGGTCCACCTGTTGTGAGACTCGAGCATCGTTTTCCATGCTCCACCGGCGGGCGAATTCGACCGGCGTGAGGTAGCGGAGCGACTGGTGCGGGCGGTAGGTGTTGTACTCCTCTCGCCAGTCATCGATCAGCACCTGGGCCTCGAGTACCGAGTCGAGCAGCTCGAGATCGAGGAGCTCCTTGCGAAGGTGTCCGTTGTAGGACTCCACGAACGGATTCTGCCACGGGGCACCGGGCTCGATGTGGCTCGTCCGCGAGCCCCGGCGAGAGCACCACCGCTGCAAGGCCTTGGCGATGAACTCCGGCCCATTGTCGCAACGGATGTGGGTGGGTGCTCCCCGCTCTTGGACGATCCCCTCCAGCACCGTCACGGTGTCCTTGGCGGTGAGGTGTCGGGCGACCTTGCCGGCCAGGGCCTCCCGGGTGAACTCGTCGGTCACGTTCAGGATCTTGATCCTCCTTCCTCTGGTGATGTCGTCGAACTGGAAGTCCATCGCCCATACCTGGTTCGGGCGTGAAGGTGCGACATGCCCAGGAGCTCGCCGTCCCGCCCGGCGGCGGCGCCTGCGCAGCCTGACCTGCAGGCCTTCCTGGCGCCAGACCCTTCGCACCCGCTTGCGGTTGACTCTCCAGCCCTCCCGGAGAAGGATCGCGTGCTGCTTACGGTAGCCGAGGCGCGTGTTCCTCCTGGCCAGCTCGTGCAAGCGGCGTCGGAGATGTTCCTCGTCGGGGACGACCGTTGGGGCCCGACGCTGGGTGGAGCGGTGCTGGCCGAGGACGGCGCAGGCCCTTCTCTCGGAGGCCCCGAAGCGCTGCTGGCAGCGGTGGACGGCCCGTCGGCGACGTTCGGGGCTCACCAATTTCCCCTGGCCACCTCCTTCAGCATGTCGATGTCCAGGGCCTGATCGGCCACGATCTTCTTAAGCCTCTTGTTCTCCTTCTCCAGGGCCTTCAAGCGGGCGACCTCCTCGGGTCGCATGGCCTGATACTGCGCCTTCCACCGGTGGTAGGTCTGGACCGAGATCTCCAGCGACCGGCAAACCTCCTCCAGATCCTTGCCAGTGGCGAGCAGCCGTTCTGCCTCACGCAGCTTGCGGATGACCTGCTCGGGCGTGTGCCTGGTCCCCTTCATGGGACTCACCTCCTGCCCTCCCGGGCGTCGTGAGTCTCACACGGGGTGGACCGATTTCAGGGGAGCAGGTCACCGAAGGTGGTTCGGCGAGAGTCCGTGGTTGACGCCCGCCTTGAGGCTGGCCCGCTGGAAGACACGTCGGAATTGGTTTCGGTCGAGCATCCTCCCCTTGCCATTCGGGAAGATGAGGGCCGATGGATCTTCGGGTCGAGAGTACCGGCGGATGTGATCGATGAGCCCCTCAGCGACGATGGACGGGAGCGTCACCTTCCGTTCCTTGCCCGTCTTGCTTGCGGGCCCGTCCACCGTGCGGTCCACCAGGATCTCCTCACGGACTGTGTCGAACTGGCCGACGGTCAGCGCGTAAGCCTCTCCGGGCCGCAGACCGACCCGCCCCATCAGCTCGACGAGTGCCTGGTACCGGTCAGGCATCGCCGCGACGAGCGCCCGAAGCTGTTCGTCGTTGAGGTAACGGCGTTCGTCCCGCACCGACGGCTGAGAGGCCATCCTCGCGGCGCGGGTGCGGGATTGGCGCCGTGCCTTGGCGGGGTTCACGGGGATGCGTCGCTCCGCGATGGCGTAATTGAAGACCGCGACGAGGACCGAGCGGGCCTTCGCCCGAGCTGCCGGGCCGTCGATCGAGGCTAGCGCCGCTTCCACGTTTCGCGACTGAATCTCGCCGATGGCTCGCCGTCCAAACAGCGGCCCGACCACTCGCCAGACATTGTCCTGGCTGGCGAGGGTGTTCGCCGCGAACTGCTCGCGCGAGCGCCTCTCCTTCCAGACCTCTTCGAAGGTGACCTGACCGGCCCGAGTGTCGGCCAGCGTGCCGGTGGCCTCTTCGGCGGCCTTCGCCCTGAGGAACGCCTCGGCCTCACGCTTCGTGTGGAAGACCTTGCCAACTTTTCGGCCGACCGCGTCGTAGTACCATGCTCGATACCGTGTGCCGCCCGAAGGTGTGGAGTACTTCTTCGAAATGAATGGTCTCGCCATCTCGCGCCCCCGCTGTGTTGGTACACGTATGGTACACGGCCGCGATTCGGCGGGCACGGTAGCCGCAGACCGGGGATGTTCCCGCAGGTCAGAGGGCCCGGGGCCTGTAGCTCAGGCGGTTAGAGCGCATCCCTGATAAGGATGAGGTCGATGGTTCGAGTCCATCCAGGCCCACAACCGAAACTCTAGGAGGGGACATGGGAGAGGAGAAGAAGGGCGGGAAGATCAGGAAGTTCTTCCTGTTCGCCGCCATCGCCGGTCTCGCCGGCGCCGTCATGCAGTTCTTGAAGCGGCGTCGTGGGGCAGGCTTGGAGGAGAGCGAATGGCAGGAGCTCCCCCCTCCCGAGGGTAGCTGACCGAAGCCGCCTCTCGAGGCGGCGGGGCGCATGTGTGAACGGCGCCGGTGCGCGTATGGCCGGCGCCGTTTCCGTCCTCGGGGGCCATGAGACGGCCGCCTCCCCTCAACCGGGTCCCCCGGCGCGCCGACACCTCCCGAAGAGGCGGGTGCGAAGGGCGCACCGCCCTTGAGATGGATGGTCCGGTAAATGGCGCGATTCCAGGCCGAGCGCGGTGACCTGCTGCTCTGGCTGCAGAGCGTCCTGATCGAAGAATCCCAGTCCGCACGCCGCACGGCGACCGCGGCGGCGCCGGCGTCCCGCGTCGGGGGTTCGGCTTCAGCCGGACCGGCGTCCATCCGCCTGCCCGTTCGGGCTCCCGTCACACGGGCCTCGGCCGTCGTCCCGGCCGGTGATCCGGCCCGGCGTATCCCAGGCAGCCCGAGCGATCCGGCGACGGGCGCCAGGACCTTGCCGAGTCTCCACCGGGACCTCGTCCTCCTGCGGTCCTGGCCCGGATCCACGGGCAAGCCGGTCACGCTGCTGGCCATGCGGATCGACCCGGTCTCCCGCCCGGCCGATCCGAGCGAGCTCTTGCGGGCCATCGTCGACGGCGGCCGGCGGGCGCTTCGCGAACGCGACCGTATCTACCGGACCGGGCCGTCGGAACTTTCGATCCTGATGCCCGGGGCGGACGAGATCGGGGCGGAGATCGCGGTGGCGCGGCTGGAAGCGGCGACCGGGCCGATCCTCGCAGACCGCGGGCTCCCCAGCGTCCGGATCCGGACGAAGGTCATCGATCCAGCTCTGGTGGTCGGCCCGGAGGGCTCACGAACCGCATCGACGCGGGCTCCGCAGCCGGCCGCCCTCGCAGGCTGAGCCGGCCGCCGTCGCCCGGACCCTGGCCCGATCCCTCCCAGTCCCCTTCGAACGCTCGCTAGACTCGCGAACCGTGGGAACGTCTGGCTGGCAGCTCGCCGAGCGCGTAGCCGGGGAGGCCGGCATTCGGATCCTCGAGCCCGACGCGCTCGAGGGAGCGGGGTCGGTCAGCCGGCTGATCATGGAGACGTGGGGAGCGCAGGACCTCCCGCGCGAGCTGCTTCGAGCCTTCATCCACGCGGGCGTGCTCCTGTACGGCGCCGAGGCGCCGGGCGGCGAGATGGCGGGGTTCGTGTTCGGGTTCGCGGGCTTCGCCGAAGGACTGCACGTCCACTCGCACATGCTGGCGGTCCTTCCGCCGTGGCGGTCGCGCGGTGTCGGTCTGGCACTGAAGCTCGCCCAGCGGGCGGGCGCGCTCGACCTCGGCATCGAGGACGTGCGGTGGACGTTCGACCCCCTGATCGCCCGGAACGCGCGATTCAACCTGACGCGATTGGGGTGCGTAGCCACCGCGTTCCATCGGGCGTTCTACGGCGACATGCAGGACAAGCTGAACCGCGGGGACCGCAGCGACCGGTTCGAGGTGCGGTGGCACCTGCGGTCCGAACGGGTCGAGCGGACGCTTGCTGGGGAAGCGGTGGAGCCGGCGGCGGGGGAGTTCGTCCTGGAGGCGGTCGGGGATCCGAACGCACCGCGTCCGAAGGAGACCGGGGCGGCGCCGGAGCCGGGAGCCCGGGTGGCCGTCCCTCGCGATTACTTCGGGCTTCGGCAGCGCGATCCGTCGCGGGGGCGCGAGTGGCGTGACCGGACTGCCGAAGCGTTCGAGGCGTGTTTCGCCCAAGGGCTCGTGCCGACGTGGTGCACGAGCGAGCCGGCGTATGTGTTCGAACCTCGGGAGGACGGGCGATGAGCGTGGAGCCGCAGGCGATCGAGCTGGTCGAAGTGGCCCTGCCCCTGGTCCGGCCCTTCCGGACGAGCTTCGGGGAGGAGCGCGACAAGCGGGCGATCCTGGTCCGGGTGGAGACCGCCGAGGGCGAGGGTTGGGGGGAATGCGTGGCCTCCGCCGAGCCCCGGTACTCCGAGGAATGGATCGAAGGAGCCTGGTTGGCCCTGCGGGACTTCGTCGCTCCGGCCGTGATGGCGGGCGGCGCGATCGATTCGCCGGAGGACGTCGCCCGGCGGACCGCATGGATCCGCGGGCACCCGATGGCGAAGGCGGCCATGGAGGGGGCCATGCTCGATGCGTGGCTGCGGGCGCGAGGGGAATCGTTGGCGTCCCACTTGGGCGGGGTCCGGGACCGCATCATGTGCGGGGTGAGCGTGGGGATCGCGCCGAGCCCGGAGGAGATGCTCGAGGAGATCCGGGGCTACCTGGAGAGGGGCTACCGCCGGGTCAAGCTGAAGATCGAACCCGGCCGCGACGTCCAGGTGGTCCGGCGGATCCGGGAAGCCCTGCCGGACATTCCGCTCTCGGTCGACGCGAACGCCGCATACACGCTGGCCGACACACCGGTGTTCGAGGCGCTCGACGAGCTGGACCTGGTGATGATCGAACAGCCGCTGCACCACGCCGACCTCCTCGACCACGCGCGCCTCCAGCAACGGCTCCGAACCTCGATCTGTCTGGACGAATCGATCCATTCGGCCCGCGACGCCGCCGCGGCGATCGAGCTGGCGGCCTGCCAGATCGTCAACATCAAGCCGGGGCGGGTCGGTGGGCTGCTGGAGGCGAAGCGGGTCCACGATGTCTGTTCGCAGCGCGGGGTCCCGGTGTGGGTCGGCGGGATGCTGGAGACCGGGGTCGGCCGGGCCGGGAACCTCGCCGTGGCCTCGCTGTCGGGGGTGACGATGCCGGGGGACACCAGCGCCAGCGACCGGTACTTCGCCGAGGACCTGACCGAACCGTTCGTCCTGGCGTCCGACGGGACCATGTCGGTGCCGCTCGGGCCGGGCATCGGGGTGGCCCCGCTCGCCGATCGCCTCCGGGAGTGCACGGTGCGGCGGGAACTCGTTGCCGCCCGCTGATCGCTACGGGAGCTCGATGATCCGCGTCCGGAACCCGCCATCCTGGATGGTGAGCTGGCCGTACGTCGCCCGTGGGCTGCCGGCGCTTCCTCGCGGACTCCCTGGGGTGAACAGCCCCTCGCCGTATTCGGTGTCCGCGTCGATCGGGATATCGGAGTGGCCGAAGATCACCAGTTCCGCAGTGGGGAATCACCAGTTCCGCATTGGGAACCGCCGCTTCATCCGAGCCTTCCGGCCTCTGCGGGGGCCGGAATCATGCACCATGGCTAACGGCGAAAGCTCGGGCTTGGGTGAGCCCCTCTTCGTCACGGATCGGCCCGGATAGGCGAGAGCGAGGGCCGGTCGCCCGAACCCTCGCTCTACTGCGTGCACTGGCCGGCTCTCCGCCGTCCCGGACTACATCTGGCCGTACTCGCCCATGCCCTGAGCCTCCGCATCCTTCTTCTCCGCGATGGCGCAGTCCGTGGTCAGCACCAGCGCCGCGATGGACGCTGCGTTCTGCAGTGCCGACCGGGTGACCTTGGCGGGGTCGATGATCCCGGCCTCCCTCAGGTCACCCCAGGCGCCGGTCGCGGCGTTGAAGCCCACGCCGTTCGATTCCCCGCGGATCCGTTCCACTACGACGGCGCCCTCGAAGCCGGCGTTGTCGGCGATCAGCTTCGCCGGCTCCTGCAGGGACCGGAGGACGATCGTGGCCCCGGTGGCCTCGTCGCCGGAGAGCCCGAGGCTGTCGATGTCGACAGCCTCCTCCGCCCGGATCAGGGCCACCCCTCCGCCGGGGACCGTGCCCTCCTCGATGGCCGCCCGCGTCGCGGACACGGCGTCTTCGATGCGGTGTTTCTTCTCCTTGAGCTCCACCTCGGTGGCGGCACCGACCTTGATGACCGCTACGCCGCCGGCCAGCTTCGCCAGTCGCTCCTGGAGCTTCTCGCGGTCGTAGTCGGAGTCGGTCTTGTCGATCTCGGCCTTGATCTGATTGATCCGACCCTTGATCTGGTCCGGGTCGCCCTGGCCCTCCACGATCGTGGTGTCGTCCTTGGTGACGACCACCCGCCGCGCGCTTCCCAACAGCTCCAGCGTGGTGTTCTCGAGCTTCATGCCGACCTCGTCCGACACGACCTGGGCCCCGGTGAGGATCGCCACGTCTTGGAGCATGGCCTTGCGACGGTCTCCGAATCCGGGCGCCTTCACGGCGACCGCGGAGAACGTCCCCCGGATCTTGTTCACCACCAGCGTGGCGATGGCCTCGCCCTCCACGTCCTCGGCGATGATCAGGAG
>DHWS01000127.1 GCA_002413305.1 Actinobacteria bacterium UBA5176
CCTCTCACTACCTGGAGGCCTACCGGCTGGCCCCGAAGGATGCCGACGCCGGCGGCATCAAGGAGCGAGCCCGGCGGATGCTCGCCCGGGCCGGGGAGCGAGCGGCTTCCCTGGCCGCAGCGCAGGAGGCGCAGGGCTATTTCCGCCAGGCCGCCGAGCTCACCGACTCCGCCTTGGAGCGGGCCGAGCTCATCGAGCGGACCGGCCAGATGGCGTTCATCCTGGGGGTCACCGACGAGGCCGTGGCACTGTTCGAGGAGGCCTCCCGCCTGTTCGAGGATGCGGGCCAGACCCATCAGGCGGCCAGGGTCCAGGCTCGGCTGGCCGAGGTGGAGTTCATCAGCGGCCACCTCGATCAGGCCGTCGAGCGGATGCGCAGCGCGCACGCCGTGCTCTCCGGTGAGGAGCCCGACCCGGATCTAGCGCTGGTCGCCGGCCAGTTCGCACGGTTCCTGGCCATCGCGGGGCGCTACGAAGAGGCCTTCCCGCTGCTGGAGCAGGCCCTCGAGCTCGCCGAGCACCTCGAGCTTCCCGAGGTGTACTCCCAGGCCCTCAGCAGCCGGGCGGTGGGGTTGTCTCAACGTGGTCGTCTCCAAGAGGCTGGGTCGCTGCTCCGACACTCTCTCGAGGTGGCGCTGGAGCATGAGCTCAGCGCCGCAGCCCTCCGGGCGTACAACAACCTGGGCGTCATCCTGGAGGCCCAAGACCGTTTCGATGAGGCGATAGGCTCTGGCGACCAGGCACTTGTTCTGGCCCGACGAACGGGGAACCGTATCCAGGAGCTCGGCTGGCTGACCGGTTCGATCGTCGATCTCGTGGCCATGGGACGATGGGCTGACGCACTCGCGATGGGTGAGGAGGCACGACGAGCGGAGACGTTCTCCCCCTCGCTGGAGTGGGCGACGAGCGGTCTGGTCACTCTCATGCCGGTCTATGTCCATCGAGGGGCCCTCGAGCAGGCTCGGGCGCTGCTGGATAGCTTCCCGGAACTCGAAAGCTCGGAGAACCTTGAAGTGCGGATCGGCTATGAGGTCGCCCGTTCGGAACTCCTGCGAGCCGAAGGAAAGCCTGCCGAGGCGCTCGCCGCCGCCGAAGTGGTCGTCGCCCTTCTCCCGCAGTTCTCACTCACCCATGTTGCGGTGAAACGAGGGGTCGTCCAAGCGATCGAGTGCGCCCTCGATCTCCGCGATATCGGGAAGGCGGAGGATCTCCTCGGGATGGTCCAAGGGGCGATGCCGGGGGAGGTCACGCCATTCCTCCGGGCCCACGCCGCCCGGCTCGCCGCCCGGCTGGCGGCCGTGCGCGGTGAGGCCGAGAACGCCGAGCCAGGCTTCCTGGCAGCCGAGCAGGGCTTCCAGAACCTGGGCGTGCCCTTCGACCTCGCCGTGTCCCTCCTCGAGCACGCCGAGTGGCTCATCGCTCAGGGACGGGCCGGCGAGGCAGGGCCGCTCATGGATCAGGCTCGGGACATCTTCGAGGGTCTGCAGGCCAAGCCGTGGCTCGAGCGCCTCAGTCGCGTTTCGGGAATGGAAGACGTTCCGGCCTGAACGGGGATCTCCCTTCGAAGCACCAACGCCTCGGTGGAGCGTCGGTCGCGTCTCGAGCGCTCGTCAACGCCCTCCCATCGCCTGGCCTGGCTGGTCGATCCACATATGGGCCGAATGGCCTATCCAGGCAGACATCGCCGCTGTCGATACGTGGGGCAAGCAGCTTCAACCCCCCGACTCGTCAAGAAGGAAGACCCGGCCCCCCCGGGTCTTCCTTTTTGGTCGGGTGCGTGAGCGGCATCGCCGAGAAATCGCGCAGCCGACGTGACCGGTGGGACACTGGCGGATCAGCGGCCGGCGGACGAGATGGTCTCGAGCGCCCGCCAGGCCACCCAGCACGACCACGTCCACCACGGAGTCCCTTCGCGCGAGCGCCGACCGGCATCATGCCAAGTGACAGCGTCGGGCCAGCAACCCTATGGAGTGACGAATTCGAGTTTCAGCCCTTCCAGGCAGCCCGTGCCGATCGGTGGTAACGAGGGGTTCTGGATCCAGCTATCCCGAATCCGGATCGCGCAGCCACCGCCCTGCACGGGGGTGTGACTCTCGGCCGGAATCTCGATCACGAAGGAGTTCTCGAGGGGGTCGCCGAATTCCCTGGTGAGGCGCGGAGGGCTGAATGGATCGAATTGGCCAGAGACCATGAGCACCGGGACCGCAGATCGAACTGGGTCATGGATCGTCGCGGACGCCGAGGGCATCTTCCACGCCGAGCAGGCCGCCAGGTAAGGGCTCGTTCCATAGCGCTCGGCGAGACCCGGCAACGGCGTGGCGCTGCCCTGCAGAGTTGAGGAGTCGACGAACGGCGCTTCGTCGCGGCACAGCACCGAGAGGTAGACGCCGATGCTGAAGTCGGAGGTGCATCCGAACCGGTATCCGGCACAGAGCGACCCGTGCGTAGCCAGTACTGTCGTCACGTCGACGCCGACGTGATGGTGCGCCGCGTCGACGATGTATGCGGGGACGTCTGTTCCAGGGTCTTCCGCGAGGATGACCTGGAGGGCGCGGAGAAACGAACCCCCATCGACGACGACGCCCCCCAGCGGAGTGTGGGCCACGATCGGATGTGCCGAGAGCTGCTCGATCGCCGCACTCAGTTGCTCTTCGAGGCGAGGGTACGTCTCTCGGCACGATCGATCGCCGCGGCAGGCGTCGACCAACTCGCTCAGCACGAGCCCTGTCCCCAGGACCATCTCCCCCGGCTCGTCGAGTTGGGGGAACTGAGGGGAGTCCAGGTAGGCCGCCCGAACGTGGCCCGGATTCTCCCGCATCACCTCGAGGGCCAACCGTGACAGGCTTCCGTGCGAAGCGAGGTTCCATGACGAGACGCCCAACTCGCGTCGCAGATCCTCGACGTCGGCCGCCATCGCCGCCAGGTCGAATCGCGACGGATCGACCCCGGTCGAGAGGAGGCGGGAGCGGCACGCCGTCACCGCAGCGAGGAATCTCCGAAGCAGGGACGGATCACCGGTCGGTTCGATGAGCCCCTCGGTGGACACAGGATCAACCTCTGGGCACGCGAGTCCGGGACGGGAATGTCCGGTCCCACGCTGGTCAAGCACATAGACAACACGGTGCAGGCGCTGGGCTTCGCCCTGGTGCTTGCCGTAGTCCGGAAGAGCGCCCACGTCATCGCCCAGGATGAGGACAGGATCGGGGGAAGGCCGTTCATCGGGCGGCGGGATCTTGACCACGAAGAGCCTCACGGTCCGACCATCGGATCGGCTTCGATCCTCGAGAACGGTCAGGTAGCCACACGCGTGCCGGACCAGCAGCTGGACCTGGACATCCCGGGGGCAGGGGGCGACCGAGTAGCGGGGCAATGAGGACTGGGAGGATCCTCCTCCGGTGCAGGCGGCGAGCAGCGCAACGACCACTGCGGTCAGGGCTGATCGCCTCACGTGCAGCTCAGCCCAGCCTCGTAAGGGGGAAGCTGGCGACCAGCGAGGTGTTGTACGGACCATCGTGACGAGCGCATTGATGGATCACGTGGAGCCGAAGCTGCTGCCCTTGCACCTGGAACGAGTACGTCCCCGTGCACGCAGGTGATGCGATGGTCAGAGTCCCGTCGGTCGAGATTCGGTATGGGGCCCGGTACCCGGTGACCGGCGGGCCGCCGTCAGCGCTCTCGAACTGAACGAACGATCCGCGCTCGAACCGGAGCGTGATGATGGCGTAGCGCTCGGCGCCGTCGCCGAGCTGTGAGAAGAAAGCGCGTCCTTCCTTGGCCGTCCCCCCGGCCGCCACGAATGCGCTCACGACATCTTGCTCGCTCAGCTTCCCCGTTTGCCATGTCCCCTCGAGCCCCGTGGCGGGGTGACCCGGGATCGATGGTTGCTTGCCGAGGCGACCCAGCGACACGACCGACCAGACGCCGAATCCGGCGACGACAAGAACGATCAGGGCCGCCCCAATCCGGCGCCTCCGGTGCGATCGCCGTCGCCGGCCCAACATGCGATCGAGCGCACCCGGGGCGAGGTCGAATCGCTCGCTTTCGCGCTCGAGAGGGCCTCGGAGATCACTCATCCCGATCCTCCAGCATCCGCCGCATGGCCGCCCTCCCTTGTGAGGCCAGCACCCGAACGGTCACCGCTCGGCTCGCCATGATCCCCGCGGCCTCCTCGGAGCTGTACCCGAGGAGTTCGGTCAGGACCACGGCGACCCGTTGCCTCCGGCTGAGCTTGCCCAGGGCTCGCAAGACGATCTGCCGATCATCGGCGGCGGCGAATTCATCCACGTCCGGCCGCGCGTGCACCACGTGTCGCAGGGCTCGTGCCGCCCGCCTCGACCGCTTGTGCACAACGTGGAATGCGGTGCGATACAGGTACCCCGTGGGGTTCTCCATCGCACTGATGCGATCCCAGTGCTCGAGCACGCTGATGAACGCGTCCTGCATGACCTCCTCCGCTTCATGACGGTTGCCGGTCACCAGGCACAGTCGCCGGTACAGCGTCCAGCTCTCGGCCTCGAAGAACTCTTCGAAGCGTCGTGCATCGCTTACGGGCTCGGGCACCGAGACCCCGTCGCGTGCCACGAGCCGAACAGTCTGGGCCATCTCGAAGAACGAAGGCCCCAATGCTCCAGTTCGTTCAGAGCCATGAGACGGGATGGTCGATTCCCCCGTGATCCACGGCCGCACTGTAGCCGTCCCCGAGCCTCCAAGGAAGCTCGGGGACTCCCGAGCCCACCTGCGATTCGCCACGCCGCTAAACGATTCGGCGCGAGAAGAGCTTCGTCTTCGATGAATCTCGACCGGTGGACGGAAGGGGGAGCTGTGAAGCGAAGTTGGGCTCTGCTGGTTGTCGTGACCTGGGGCGTTTCCACGCTGGCCGCCGCCTCGCCTGCCGGGGCGGTCGTCCCGGGCCCCAACGGGCGGATCGCCTTTTGCCGGTACATCCCAGAGATCGACTCCTGCGACCTCTACACGGCGAACGCCGACGGTACGGACGAGCAGCTCCTCCTGCCAGGACCCGCCGAGGCTCCGCGGTGGTCTCCCGACGGCAGCCGCATCGCGATCGTCTGCTTCCAGGGCGAATTCGAGTTCGTCCGGAACTGCACGATGAACCCGGACGGGTCGGATTTCGTTCAGCTGGTACCCGACCCAACGCTGAACGAGGGCGTGGGCGCCTGGTCTCCCGACCGAACTCGGCTCGCCTTCGAGGGATGGGATGACGTCAACCCCGATCGGACGCCGGGGGTGTTCACCATGCGGTCTTCGGACGGGGGCAACCTCTCGCGTCTGACCACCAATCCCTATGGTGGCCACGACATCCCCACCGACTACTCGCCGGATGGTTCGCGGGTTCTGTTCCTCCGCGAAAAGCCCCTTCTGAACCACAACCGGAGCAGCTTCGCCATCTTCCGGGTGAACAGGGGCGGGACGGGCGTCACGCAGCTCACTCCGTGGGGTCTGGCCGCGGGCGGTGGCAGGTGGTCACCGGACGGAACGAGCATCGTGTTCGCCGACGGCTCGAACCGCTTCAAGGGTTCGCTGTGGGTGGTCGGTCCGAACGGCACAGACCTGCACAAGATCTTCCAGGACGATCGGGGGGGCGTCGCCTTCCAGCCGACATGGTCACCGCGGGGCAACAAGATCATCTTCGCGCTCGTCCGGTCTCCACTTCAAGGGGGCCAGGAGGACCTCTATTCCGTGCACGCGGATGGGACTGGGCTCGCACCGGTCACGAACACTCCGGATTTCGAGGACAGTCCCGACTGGGGAACGAACTTGGGCTGAACTGACCGGCGGGCGCCGGGATCCCTGGCCGCCGGGCCCCGTCCCCCATTCGACTGGCGCTCGACACGCGCGTCCGCGAACGCGGGTCAAAACCAGTTCTGTGAGGTGCGGAACGCCCCTCGCCCGCCCTCCAGCCCGTAAAGGTCCCGGGCCTACCGTGCCGACCGGCCCGGTACGTCTTCGGGGTGGATGGTTCAGCTTCTAACACCGATCTGGCCGCACCGGCCGAGCGTAGATCTTGCTGGAAGGGGTGGCGGTGATGCGGAAGGGGATCCTTCGAGCAATGAAGGGGTCGGTGACCCCGATGTTCGCTTCGGCCCTGCTCATCAGCGTGCTCGCCCCGATGGCCCGGGCGGCCACGGCGCCGAGCTTCGTCGTTCCATCGATTGCCCTGACCATGGGGGTGCTCCCCCAAGAGGTGGCGGTGGGCGATTTCGACGGCGACGGGCACACGGACGCTGCCCTCGCGAACCAGGGCCCGGCCGCGTTCAAGGGCGGCATCGCCACGGCCCCCGGGAACGGCGCCGGCGGGTTCGGATCCGTCGTCACCACCATGCTTCCTGGCGGATGGGGCGCCTGTGACCTGACCTCCGCCGACTTCGACGAGGACGGCCGGATGGACCTGGCCGCCGAGGGCTGCACCACAAGCGGGAGCGGGCCGATCTTCCTCCTCCTCGGGACGGGGACCGGCTCCTTCACCGTGAGCCAGCAGATCGCCAGCAGCGTGGACGTGCAGCTGGTCGCGGCCGACTTCGACGGCGATGGCCACGCGGACCTGGCCAGCAGCGAGAACGGCGGATTGGGCAAGGTGAAGGTGTACCTCGGCACAGGCACCGGCACGGTGGGCTCCGCCACGACCTACTCCGGTGGGTTCTCCAGCTACGACTTCGTGGCCTCGGATCTGAACACCGACGGCCACCCGGACCTGGTGGGAGCCAGCGGCGGCTCACCGTGGACCAGGCTGAACCAGGGGAACGGCACCTTCGGTTCGCAGATCTACGACCCCATCTCGACGTTGCAGGGCATCCGGCTGGCCGTCGCCGACTTCAGCGGTGACGGGAACCCCGACGTCGTCGTGGTGGACGCCTCGGGCGGCCATGTCGACGTTGGACTGGGCCTGGGGAACGGTCACTTCAGCGCCAAGCAGGTCGTGAAGAACGTTTCGAGCCAGACGAACTGGGTCACCGCAGGCGACATCACCGGCGACGGCAAGCTGGACCTGGTGGCAGACGGGGATTCGAACACGGCGGTCCTGCTCAAAGGGCGCGGGGACGGGACGTTCGGGCCGCTCACCAGGTGGATGACTGGATCGGAGGGGCTGGCCGCGGCCGACCTCAACGGCGCCGGGGCCACCGATCTGGTCTCGTTCACCCCCGATCCGGGGACGATCTACGGCACGCTCGCGTCGGGGGGTGGATTCCTGGCTCCCTCGGTGATCCCCAGCGGGGTGGCGGGGCGCTCGGTCTCCGGTGACGTGAACGGCGACGGCCGTCTCGACCTGGTCCGGCCCGGGGTAAGGGTCGCCCCGGGCAAGTTGCAGAGCGTGGTGGCGACCCAGCTCGGGCTGGGCGGTGGACGGCTCGGCGTCCCTATGTACTCGCCGATCCGCAAGGAGACAGCCAGCAGCGGCCCGACCCAGATGCGTCCTCGCCGACGTGAACGAGGACGGGTTGCTGGACGCGGTGGGCGGCTTCAACAACGTGCTGCCAAGCCCGAACAACCTGATCGCCATGCTGGGAACGGGGAACGGGAAGTTCGGCTCGGCAATGTTGATGAGTTCGGGCGACAGCAACGCCGACATCGACGCCCTGGAGGTGGCCGATGTGACCGGCGACGGCCACCTCGACATCGTGTCGAACACACTCAGCCAGATCTCGGTGAAGGCAGGAGCAGGCGACGGGACATTCGGGGCGCCGATACTGTCCGGCCGGGGATCCTCAGGGACGAAGCCTCAGACGGCCACGCTGGTCGGGGATTTCACCGGCGAGGGGACCCCGGACGTCGTGGCAGTGATCACCACGGGCAGCGAGAACATCGCGGGGAGCGACGTCGTGTTGCAGCAGGGCCAGGGCGATGGGACGTTCGCTGTGATCCAGACGATCCACATCGACTCGAACTCCGCGACCAGCGATCTGGCCGACCTGAGCGGTGATGGCCGGCCGGACGTGGCCGTGGAGGGAATGGCCGGATTCGACTTCGGTGTCTACGGCCTATTCGTGTTCCTGACGCAGCCCTCGGGCACGCTGCGGACGCCCGCGTATCTGCCTCGCGGATTTGGGGCGCTGGTGATCTCCGACGTGAACCTGGACGGCTCGCCGGACATCCTGACCGATGGGATCCTGAGGATCCAGGTCAACTTGAACAATGGAAGTGGCGGGTTCAATCAACTGATGGAGCTGCCCGCGGGCGGAGATCCATCACTGGCCGCGGATTTCACGGGAGATGGGAAGCCCGACCTGACCTCGGACCTGGGCACGTCACCGTTCTCGTTCGCCCTGTACATGAACACCACGCCGTAACGGCTCCGCGCAATGTCGAGGCGAAGGGTTCAACAAGGTGCGGTTCATCGCGTCCCACGGGAGCCGCCGGCTTCCGCCCGGCCCCCCCGCCTGGAATGAGAGGTGGAGCATGTCTCGAATGTGGGTGTTAGGCGGGGGCAGCCACGGAGATTTCGGTCGCCGAGACTCCGTTGTCTTTCGGGTGCGGTTTCCCGCCGCTCGCCTTTCGAGGAGCGGTACGTCCATCGCGTGAACGGCAATGCGCCAGCTTTCCTCCGGCGAGAGTCACCGTCGCACGACTCGCTCGACGCCGACAGTCTGTCGCAACCGGGTCAAGAGCCCGGGAGAACGCTTCGTCGAGAGGTCGGCCCGCCTCCCTGTTGGTTGGGGGAATAGCACGCCACGATGTCCGTCGGATCAACGGAAGCAGTCGGCCAGATCCAGAAGGCGGCCTACAAGATCGATGACTCACTGACACGGTAATCTGGCTGACCTTGAAGCGATGGTTCGTCCCTTTCGATGCCATCGTCAGACTGGGCCGTTCTTGGGCGCTAGCGGCGAACGGGTGATGGCGTGATCGCCGGCGTGAGCCTCTTGGTCCTCGGCGTGATGCTCGCCGGAATCGTCGTCGTGGGCGGGTGGGTGGCCTTGAGGTGGTGGAGCCACCAGCGGAGGAGGGATGAGCGCTAGGAAGGCCGCCCGGAAGGGCGACCGGGTTGTCCCTGAACTCGTTGGTCTGGCGTAGGGGCGAAGGGCTCAATGCCCCGCCCCGCTGATCGAGAGGTGCTGCCGGCCGGGCCTCCTGACACAGAGGTCCGTGCCAACACCCCATCGAGACCGACCATGGACTCCTCCAGGCAGGGCTCCGACCGGTGCGATCACTCAAGCGAGACCGTCCGCCAGGGTCATCGCCGCCGCCCATGCCTTCGTCCAGAACCACGCATTGGACTTCTACGATCTCGGGACCGATTGTGCGTCCGGCCGCCCTCCGTCTCCTCGCCGCTCTTTCGGCTGGCCTTCGTGATCTGACCCAGCAGAGGCGAGATGGCCTCCGCCCCGACCCGGCATCGGCCGCGGCAACGGGCCGCTTGGGCTGGTCGGCAACCTTCGGAACGCTCAGGTCCCGCGGTCGTCCGGTCGCATCCCGATGAGGCTACCCGACCAAGGTCACGACGATCAGTGCGATGGCCGCGGCCGCCATCACCATCGCGGTCATGAAGCCGAACGTCGTGTCGAACCAGCCGTTGCGATGGGCTCCCATGACGTCGGCATCGCGAGCGATCAGCGTGAGGAGGACGACGAGCACCGGCGCCAGGAAGCCCTGCAGGACCGCGGCGTACACCAGGGCCTTCACGGGGTCGATCCCCAGGAAGTTCAGCCCCACCCCCAGCACCACCGCAACGGAGAGGATCGCGTAGAAGCCGGGCGCTCTGCGCAGTGGACGGTCGAGGCCTTCCTTCCACTTGAAGAGCTCGGCCAAGGGGTACGCGGCGGCTCCGGCCAGCACGGGGACGGCGATGAGGCCCGCCCCGATCAGCCCGACCGCGAACAGGATCGTGTCGAAGTGGCCCACGATAGGGGTCAGTGCCCCCGCCGCCTGCGCGGCGGTCTGGATCTTGATGTGGTGGGCTCCGAGCGTCGCGGCGTTCGACAGAATGATGAAGTAGAAGACGAGATTCGCGTAGGCCATGCCGGTAATCACGTCCACGCGCCGCTTGCGTTCGGCCGCCGGTGCGGTGACCGGATCGTCGTCCAGATCCGGGCCTGCATTTCCCTCCTCTTCCTCCACCTCCTGCGAGACGATCCAGAAGAACATGTACGGACTGATCGTGGTTCCGAGGATGGCCACAGCTGAGGAGAGGAAGTCCCTCGACAACGAAAGGTGCGGGACGAAAGTCCCCCTGACCACCTGCCCCCACGCCGGGCGAGCCGCGAAGCCCGAGATGATGTAGAGGAACAACACGAGCGTGACCCATTTCACGAGGCTCGCGAACCGTCGGTACGAATAGAAGATCTCGATCGCCAGCAGGCCCGCGCCGACCACGGGGATCACGAGCGCCACCGGGACGGGCACCAGTAGGTGGAGCCCCGCCGCGATGCCTCCCAGGTCGGCGGCGATCGTCACCACGTTCGCGATCAACAGGATGGTCACCGAGCCGATCAGCGTCTTGCGACCGTAGCGGTCCTCGACGACCTGGCCGAGCCCCTCCTCCTTGCAGGCGCCGATCCGGGCGGCCATGGACTGCACGGCGACGAGCAACGGCATGGTGAAGGGGGCCATCCACAGCAGGCGATACCCGGTGGACGCCCCGGCCACCGAATAGGTGCCGATACCAGATGGGTCGTTGTCGGACGCGCCGGTGACGAGGCCAGGGCCCAGACCTCGCCAGTAGTGGAGGGCTCGCCCGGCGAACGGAAAGCGGATCCGGTGGCGATCCGGCCCACGCTTCCGATACACCGCTCGGCGCGATCGCGACATCCCAGAGAGCGTAGGCTCGGGGAGCGCGTTCGCCTAGCAGGCGCGAAGCACGGCGGCCCGAATCTTGCTCAACGCGTCCGGACCTCGGTCCTCGTGGTCACAGCCACTTCAAGGTGTCTAGGACGTGTTCCAGTCGTCCCGCTGATCGGTCCGCTGTTGGCCGGCGGGGGTCTGACGGATCTCTGTCTGTGTCGTCGTGCGGCTCCTGCCCCCCAGCGCGAGAAGGAGCACGCTCACGACAAAGACTCCGATCCCGACCAGGAGGAGGATGATGCCAGTCTTGTGGATGTCGAACCCGGAAGTCTTCGCCGAGACGGCAAATTTCATGATGGCGCCGACGACCACTAGGACGATGCCGAGCGCCATCAAGCCGGTCCCTGCTCCTCTGTTCATGGCCCACCCTTCTTGATGCGTCGTTCGGTTCCCGGTGACGCGCGGAGATCCGCTAGGTCACTTGTCGACACAGCACTTGTGGTCCGCTGACTCAGCGCGGTGCTGCTCGGCGGTTCGGCCGGAGCCATCGCAACACATCTCCACGTGGGGCGTGCCGTCGACCTCCGCCGGCGCCAACACGGTGGCCGGGTCCAGGGCAACCACCCTGCCCGGAGGGGTGGGGGTCCCGTCCGGGGAGGTGGAAGGCCATTCGGCTCCGTCCGGAGCCGGGAGAACCAGTTCGCGGGTGTCTTGGCGTGAGGACATCTCGATCCTCTCTGTCAGGGGCTGCGGCGCTCGAGACCGACGGCGGCTGAGGTGAAACCGCGTTCCGCCGAGCGCCGTAGCGCGTGGGGATCCGTGCCGCTGCCTACCTCGTCTTGCCGATCGCATCCACGAATCTCGGTCCATAGGCCTCCAACCTGCGGGCAACGAACATCCGGCCGGTACCCCTAGAAGACACTCAATCCGCCGAGCAGGACCCCGACGATGATCGCGACCGCCCCCATCAGCACTGAGCCTCTGAACAGCATCACGGCCCCCACGACGATCAGGATCAATCCGATGATCACCACCAGCGGCGTGGCCCCGCCGTGCACGACACTTGCCAACAGCGACTGCATGGCCACCATGCTTCCCTCCTCTCAGGTACTGTTGTCGCTCGATCCCGTTCTCCGACTCCGCGTCAAGCCGATCGAGGCAACCGGGGGTCAAGCGCTACGCGTCTGTCCGGTGCTTGGCTCGAATGGCTGATCACCCACTCGCTGGCCATCTCGGTGCAATCAAGCCCGACGGTGGCGGCGTCGTCGAGCATGCGCAACATGCCGTACGCCCGCTCTCCTGGATCGTCCCAGGCGTAGCCCGCAGGCCAGGTCACGCCGAGGCTCCCAAGCTCTCCGATGAACCCCGGCTGATCGCCGGAAGATGCGATGGAGACGATCTCATGGTGCTTCGTCCATACGTGTCGTTCCCAGCAGATGGGGCAGATCGACCCGAGCACTTCATTCCTCCTTCGTTGTTCTCCGAAACGGGCGCCAGCCCGCGTGGTCGTCACTTGATGTGGAGGCTTATCCCGAAGAGCAGGAGCGGCCAGAGCAGGACCGCGAGGACCGCGGAGGCGATCGGCTTGATCCCGCTCACGTGCGTGAAGTAGTGGTGCGAGTTCGCCACGATCAAGCCGATGACCAGGTAGACCAAGCTCAAGATGGACGAAAGAACCTTACGCACGCATCGCCTCCGCTCGCTCGCTGTCGGGAATCAGCACCGGTCACTCGCCGCGCTCAGTCGACCGCCTCCTGGGAGGGGGCCGCGTCGCCCGGCACGACGAGCAGTTCGTCGAACAACGACCGGTAGTGCACGAACGCCTGCCGCAGATCCTCCGTGCTGGCTTTGCCGTGGTCGTTCGCCATCGAGATGGCATGTGCCGCTCGATAGTCATCCACGACGTGAGGCAGATCCACCGAGATGTCGGCGGATCGCTGGCCGAAGTCGTCCATCGGGTAGCCCCGGTCGGCCATGACAGCCGAGACGAGCCGGTCGGCTTCAGAGACCGCTGCTCCTGGCTCATCCACGAAGCGGCCTTGGACCTGCTGCCACGAGACCGAGTACCGTTCCCGCGCCTCGGGAGTGAGGGGTCGGATGTCAAGTCCCTCCCGTCGCGTCTCCCTGGCTTTCAGCTCGGCCTCGGCCTTGCGCCGGCTCCCTCCCTCGGTCTTCGATCGTTCGTACTCGGGACCGAACGTCTCCTTCAACTTCCCCGTACGCCGCTTCGACGTGGCGCGCCACGCGAACGCCAACACCCCGAGGACGACGACGAGGACGACGATCAGCCAGACCAGACCCGACATCGCTCCCACCTCCCTTTCGAAATGCCAACTTCTCCCGTCGGGCGCGTACCGCGGGTCCTCGCGTCTTGCACCCGAACGGCCATCACGACCTTCACGAGGCGACTCGCACTCTGGCGGCGACGCGCGGATCCGATGCTCTGGCCAGTCGGGCCGGGAAGCCGGGGAGCTTGCGCACGACCGCGAACGCTTCGTGCTCGGCGAGCACCAAGTCGAGTTCGGGGTTCTCATGATCGAGGGCGATGGCGAAGTGGGCTCCGTTGGCACGGACCTGCTCGTACTCGTCCTGAGTGAGCCTGATCGTGGCCATGCAGGAGGCGTCGCTGCACTCGCAGACGTAGCGGTTCGTGGTGCTGCCACCGGGGTGCTCGAGGTTGGCATCCTCGATCTCGTTGATGTCTCGGGAGCGCGTCTCGTTGCCGACCTCCCGCTCACGCCAGTCAGCCACCGATGTTCGCCTCCGACGGTGTGGGGACGGCCTCGCCGAGCATGTCGGTCAGGCCGGTCAGCTCGAAGACCCTCCGGACCGAAGGACGGCACCGGATGACGGTGAACTGGCGGCCCCCGGCGCTGGCCCGGCTCCACGCGCCCACCAGCGGACGCAGGCCGCTCGCATCCAGGAACGACAGGTCGCTCAGGTCGATCACGATCGGATCGCTCCCACGCTCGACGGAGGCAAGCTCGCCCTCCAGGAGCGGGGCGGCGAACAGGTCCAGGTCGCCGTGTACGACGACTCGGACGAACCCGTCGCGGACGTCGCGCGACACGCCGAACGGCGGGTCTATCTGGGCTTTCATGCCGAGCACCCAAGTCTCCTCGGCCCGACCGCCTGATCCCCGAGCGGGGGGCGGCTCTGGTACTGGGACCGGAGGTTCGGGTCTGGGCGCGAGGGCCGTGCCTTGGGGCCTGCGCACTTTTACGGTAGCACGTCGACGGGTGCGTTGGACCGACATCGGGGGCCGGATGGTCGGGTCCCCTATCCGCTGGTGGCGCTGCCGGGGTCCCGGCGGTATCCTCCTGGCGATGGTGAAGCCACGACCCCACGGAGACCGGGCGACCACACCGCTGCGCGTCCTGGTCG
>DHWS01000046.1:0-5402 GCA_002413305.1 Actinobacteria bacterium UBA5176
TGGTCCTCGTTCGTGGTGAGGCCGGAGACCCTGCTCCGCTGGCACCGCGAGCTCGTCGCCAAGAAGTGGACGTACAAGAGGAGGGGTCGCCCCGGTCGGCCCCCGGTCGATGCCGAGGTCCGGGACCTCATCGTCCGCCTCGGCAGGGAGAACCCCCGGTGGGGATACCAGCGGATCCGCGGCGAGCTGCTGAAGCTGGGCCTGCGGATCTCCGCGACGACCGTCCGGACCATCCTGCTCCGCCACGGCCTTGATCCGGCTCCCCGCCGGACGGGCCCCACGTGGTCGGAGTTCCTCCGGTCCCAGGCTGCGGGCATCCTGGCCTGCGACTTCTTCACGATCGAGACGATCACGCTTCGGACGATCTACGTGCTCTTCTTCATCGAGCTTTCGACCAGGAAGGTCCACGTGGCCGGCGTCACGTCGCACCCCGACTCGGCGTGGGTCACCCAGCAGGCCAGGAACCTGGCCATCGAGGACCGTTTCTCCGGCGTTCGGTTCCTCCTACGCGATCGGGACGCCAAGTTCGCGGCATCATTCGATGAGGTGTTCCGAACGGAGGGCGTGCGGATCATCCGAACGCCGATCCGGGCACCTCGGGCGACGCCTTCGCCGAGCGGTTCGTACGGACCGTACGGCGAGAGTGCCTCGACCACGTCCTGATCTACGGTCGTCGGCACCTTGAGCGGGTGCTCCAGGCTTACGTCGGCCATTACACGCAGGAGAGGCCGCACCGGGGCCTTCATCTCATGACACCGTCGGGCAGGGAGAGCATCGAGTGCGCTGGCCCAACGGCCCGGGTTCTCCGGCACGACGTCCTGGGCGGGCTGATCCATGAGTACCGGTGGGCAGCGTGAACGCGATCCGGAAAATTGAACCCTTCAGGCTCCGTAGCCAGTTGTCGCCCGTCACCTTCTCGCCGAGCACGGGAACACCTTCGAACCGTGCCGCCGGCCACCGCCGCCGCGGCCTCCTTCGTCGGTTCGCTCGCCGGGTCGATGCGGTCGACCCGAGTTTCCGGTGTAGGCGCGACCTCCACCGCGACTGCCGCGGTGGACGGCCTCGGGTCCACTGCATGGCACTGCTGCATTCGCCGCCGGCGTCGGCATCCGGCAGACTCGCGCGATGAGATCGCAACGTCACCTTCACCCTCGACCGGCGCCGAGTTCGGCCTTCGCTGGGTACCGGTTCCCGCGACCGACGCAAGCCTAAATGAACTTCCCCCGCTCACCGAGAGGCGGGTGCCACCGCTGCCGATTGTGCATCGGTTGAGAATGCGGCCAGGCGCGATGTCCAGCCCGTTCTGTCCTCGGAGCGGGACCGCTGGGACTTACTTACGGAGCCACCGTCGACGAGCCGGCGGCGCCGCCGACCAGTCGGTGTCGCGGAACTTCCGAATGCGCCCGCTCAGCTCTGCCAGTACTGCTTGGTCGATCGGGTGGTCCTCTGCGTAGGGGACGGACTCGCCCTGGGCGGCGAGCAATCCCCTGAGCTTCAGGAAGATCAGGCGAGCGATCGATGGGTACTTCTCGGCCATACGGCGAAAACCCTCCGAGGTGAGCTTGAGCGCATAGACCGTAGTCTCGGCGACGACGGTGGCCGCCCTTGGCCCGCCGTCGATCAGGGAGAGCTCGCCGAAGTAGCTATTGGGACCGAGCGTCCCCTTCTCCGCCCCGGCCACCAGAACCTTGGCTTTCCCCTCCTTGACCAGGTAGAAGGCGTCGCCCTTCTCGCCCTCCTTCACGATCGTCTCCCCGGGCCGAAATTCGATGGGCACGGCCGACCGGAGGATCGATCGCAGCTTGCCTATGGGCAACCCATTGAAGAGCGGCGCGGAGCGGAGGGCGCCGAGCTCCTCGGAAAACGCCCATCGAACCCCGATCCAGCTCGCCACGATGACCAGCACGAGCAAGATCGCTGGGACCACCCAGGCAACGACGTAGCTTGCGACCATGAGCCCCCCCTTCCCCCTGCAAGCGGAACGTCTGGAGCATTAGCTTGTCGGCGCCGAAGTGTAGCCTTGCTTGTCAAACGTCGCCAGGTGCGTCCCAAAACCGTGACAACCGGGAGCCGGCCGTCGGCGGCTGCGGGGTAGACGCACCGCCCTTCACGCCCGTGAGGAAGAGGTGCTGACCTTCGTGCGAAACGCCCTTAGGCCGAGGGGCGATGAAGCGTTGCGGGAGGCCGAAGCGGCGCGCTGACCTGCCGAGAGTCTGCGGTCAGACACCCGAGGCCACTCTGGGCACGGTTGGTTGGATCCGTTCGATCCGCTCCAGCCACGGGCGGGCTCCGAGACGCTCGAAGATCTCTCGGGCTTCGGCCAACAGGGGATCGGCCTCGCCCACACGGCCCTGTGCGACCAGGAACTCGGCCAGTTCGGCGAGCGGCTCGGCCAGGATGAAGGGATCGCCGATCTTCCTGAGCTGCTCGATCGCCGCCGTGAATCCCTCCTCCGCCGCCTGAAGATCTCCCCCCTCTGCGGCCAGCCGCGCCGACATCCGGGTGATCTCGCCCCTGAGAGCGGGCGAGATCTCGCGTCCCGGCCAGGACCGGACTTCGGCCAGGAGTCCCTCGGCCTTGGCCAGATCGTGCATCTGGAGCGCGGCCTCGATCGCCTCCACGGCGCCCCACTGGACCGACCACAGATGCGCCCCCGTCGACTCCTTGACGGAAACCGCTTCCATGGCTGCGTCGAAGGCTTCCTGCCAGCGTCCCTCCGCCCGCCGAACGAGGGCCCGCGTGTGGGCAGTTGTCGACCGGTTCTGTTCGTCTGCCGTCGATTGAGGAAGGCCCACGAGTTCCTTCAGCAACGAACGGCCCCGTTCGACCTCGCCCCGGTCGACGGCGATCTGGACGAGCACGGGGAACGTCCATGCCATGGCGAAGCCGGCACCCGGAACCTCCTGCGGTGACGGGATCTCTCCCGCCCATGAGATCGCCTCGTCCCATCGACCGAGGGTCTTCGTGTGGCCCGTGACGTGGGCGAGAAGCGACCACTCCCACGTTCGGATGCCGACCTTCCGAGCAAGGGCCAGTCCGTCCATCGCGTAGCGTAGCCCCTCCTCGGACCTGTTCCGTCCCTCCGCCAGCGTGGCGGACAGGTTGACGTAGGCCCGGAGAGCGGCCGCATGGAGTTCGTTGTCCAATGCGATCTTGAGCGAGTGCGCCAACAGCGCGAGCGCCTCCTCGAAACGGCCACTCCTGCCGAGGATGACGCTCTTCGTGTTGAGGGCATGGGCGAGGACCATGGGGAGGTCCAGCGATTCGGCGATGTCCAAAGCAAGCTCGACGCGTTCGCGGCCCGCGTCCATGTGCCCGCTGAAATAGTGGAAGCGGGCGAGCTGCGCGGCGAGCGTGGCCAGATCCTCATCGGGCTCGTCGCCGGCGAGAACCGAGAAGGCCCGCTCCATCCGGTCGAGGGCCTCGTCCAAGCGGCCCTGGTCCCAGAGCACTTCTGCAAGCTGGGCGTCGACCCTCGCTGCGGCGTGCTCCAGGCTCCCATCGCGGAAGAGCTGGATCGCCCGCTCGAAATGCGCTGCCGCTTGATCGTTCAGCGCTGCCCTGCGCGCCATGTCACCCGCCTGCTCGGAGAGCTCGGCCTGCAGTGTGGGCTCGTCGGCGAGATCAAGGGCCTGCTCGAAGTACCGCTGGGCGTCGCCACTCGCCGCCAGTGAGGCCGCTCGCCTGCCGGCGCGCTCCAGCCGCTCCCGAGCCTGGGTCCTGATCTCACCCGCGTCCGGTGCTTCCGGCGCGGCCTCGTACGCCTGGATGTAGTGGGAGGCGACGATCTCCACGATCTCTTCCTGGTCTGCTCCCCAGAACTCCTCCAGCTGCTTGGCTGCGGCGAGGTGCAAGGCTTTCCGCTCCTTCCTGGAAAGCGTCTCGTACGCGACCCGCCTGACAAGATCCTGGAGGAACCCGTACTGGCCCCGCTCGGGTGACCGGGGATCGACCTGGATCCCCAGAACCTCCTTCCGGACGAGCGCCATCAGCACCTGTTCGAGGTCGGCCTCCGCATTCCTCGTGGAGGCGGCCAGCGCCTGCCGGGTGAAGGTCTTGCCCAGCACCGAGGCGTCCTGCGCGACGCGTCGCTCCTCCTGCGTGAGCCCATCGAGTCGGGCCGCTATGAGGGCGTGCAGCGTCTCGGGGACGTCGAGCGTTCCGATCGGCCCGGCCGGCCGGTACCCGGCTCCCTCCGGTACCAGGAGCCCCCGGTCGATCAGCATTCGAACGGTCTCCACCGCATACAGTGGAACCCCTTCGGCCCGGTCGAGGATCTGGTCCCTGATCTCCGCGGGTAGACCTGGAACGAAGCCGGCCAGGAGCGCCTCCATGGCCTCCCTCGAAAGCGGCTCGAGGTAAAGGGAGGTGAAGTTGCGCCGGGAGGCGCCCCAACCCGGTGCGCGATCGGTGAGCTCTGGCCGCGCGAGGGCGATGACGAACAGCGGATGGTTTCGCGACCATTCGAGGAGGTATTCGACGAAATCCAGCTGGGCACTGTCGGCCCACTGGAGGTCCTCGAACACCATCACCACCGGACTGGTCTCGGCCAATCTCTCGAAGAAGACGCGCCAGGCGGCGAAGAGATCCTCTCGCTCTCGAGCTTCGCGGTCCTCCAGACCGAGCAGATGCGCCAGGCGCGGCTCCACCCACCGCCGCTCCTCCGGGTCGGGCAGGTATTGCTCCAGAGTGCTTCGAAGCTTGGCCAGCGCCGACGTGGGCTCCTCGCCCTCCGAGATCCGGCACCGCATCTTCACCATCTCGGCGAGTGCCCAATACGTGACTCCCTCGCCGTAGGACAGGCAACGCCCACGGTGCCATAGGACCAGTTCGGCGACGCCTTCCAGGTATTTGAAGAACTCCCACGACAGCCGGGACTTGCCGATCCCGGCGATCCCGACGAACGAGACCAGGTGGGCCTTCTTCTCCTCGGTCGAGCCGTGGAACAGCTCTTTCACCAACCGCAGGTCGCGGTCACGACCCACGAACGGTGGTTCGAGGCCGGTCGACTTGTAGGCCCCGCCGATCCCGGCCACGACCCGGACCGCTCGCGACAGCGGGACGCGTTCGACCTTGCCCTTCAGCTCGTGCTCCCCGGCGTCCTGGTAGACGATGGCCGCTTCGGTCGCCCGCCGGGTGGCCTCGCCGACCAACACCGACCCGGGCGCGGCGACCGATTGGATCCTGGAGGCCGTGTTGACGAGATCGCCGGCCACCATGCCCTGGCCCTCGGCCCCGATGGTGACGGCGGCCTCGCCCGTGAGCACACCCGCTCGGGCCTTGAGCTCGGGCGCCCCGACCTCCGAGCCGAGCTGCTCCACCGCCTGCGTGAGCTCCAGTGCCGCTCGCACCGCCCGCTCGGCATCGTCTTCTCGGGCCACCGGGGTTCCCCAGACGGCCAT
>DHWS01000046.1:5571-9295 GCA_002413305.1 Actinobacteria bacterium UBA5176
TGCCGCCGTAGAGCTCGACCAGCCGGCGGGCGGTGTCGAAATAGCGGGTCAGCAGCTCACGGACCTCTTCGGCGTCCCTGCTCTCGGCCAGGGACGTGAAGCCGACGAGGTCGGCGAACAGCACCGAGACCAGCCGGCGTTCTGCGACGGGTCCCGGACCACCCGCGACCGAGCCTCCGGGCGTGGGCGGACCGGCAGCCTGTGTGGCGACGGCGATCTCGACCAACGCGAAACCGCACACGCCGCAGAATCGAGAGCCGGGAAGCGTCTCGGTCCCGCAGTTCGGGCACCGCGCGGCCAGGGCGGCCCCGCACCAGGCGCAGAACCGATAACCTTCGGGGTTCGCCCGGCCGCAGTTCGCACACTCGGACACGGGGAGCAGTCTAGAGCGAGCCCGCCCGGCCGAGGTAGGGGCGCTGTCTGCGCGTTCCGCGGGGATACTTCCCCGTGGCCGCGATCCCGCCTGCATCACGAGAGACCCGGTACCGGTCGGTCGTGACCTGGACGGGTGAGATCCGGGTACCGCCGCTTGGTGCCGAGGCCGGCTGCTTCGCCGCGCACGGCTTCACAGCCTCGCTGGCGATCGCCACCGGCGCCTTCCCCCTTCAGGTTTGGACGCCGATGCTGTCCACGTTTGAGATCTCGGCCGGACGTACCACCGGCGGAAGGCCCAGTTACCAGGCATGCGCGTAGGTCATGGACTCGCCATTTCCCGTGCTTCGGACAACGCAACAGTGTCCGGCTCAGACTGCGGTGCGTACGTACTCGGCCGCACGCATCTCTTCCACACGCCTCGCAATGCGATCTACATCTGTGAGGATGTGGGCTGGGGCGCCACGGATGTCCACGGTGGTGACCTCGAGTCGCTTCCCCGCATGCACGATGACGTGCTCGACGCGCTCTGCCTCGCCCGCTGCGTAGACAAGGAGTCCACCTGGCAGATCCAGGGCCACTGTGTAAGCCAACAACTGGTACAGGTCGGGATGGTTGGTGCCCTTGACGTTGATGCGCTTGTACTTGGCGTCACCCACGAAGACGCACCTACATCGTCTGGGAGAGCTTCCGGCTAGCGCCGATGAGAGGGTAGTCTTCACAGGCCCACCTGGGTGAGCGGAGATGAGATGCCTCGGGTCTTTCAGGTCGGATTCGCGCGCGCAATTGTGGAGGGCTTGTTCGGAACCTCCCGCGTGACGTTCGAGCAGGCTCTCGGGGA
Organism: Actinobacteria bacterium UBA5176; assembly: GCA_002413305.1. Classification (GTDB taxonomy): domain Bacteria; phylum Actinomycetota; class UBA4738; order UBA4738; family UBA4738; genus UBA4738. The sequence continues at coordinate 6,785 of DHWS01000046.1, forward strand.
GTCGTGGACGCCTGGCGGGGAGGTCACCCGCTACGGCCGCACGTGGCGTATCTCCCGTCCACGGCTTTCTGGGTCGTACTGGACTGGGCGAATCGGCTTCATCCGAGAGGGTGAACTCACTACGGTTGGCTGGGACCCGAAGCAGGAGGACTTCCGAACGGAGGAGGCGTCCGGGGGTGTCATCGTCCCGCTGACCCTGAGCGCCGAGACGGGAGTGATTGCGTTTCAGCTTCGCTCTGGAGTCGTTCGGCCAACGACGTTCACCGGCGCCTTGCAGGGTCTCCTGAACCAGAGCCAGACCTATCGCTGGCAGGTTCAGCCGCTCGTTATCGAACGGCCATATCCTGAGTGGCGGCAGACGGTCGTCCGAGTGTCAGAGGCGAGGTTTAGGCTTCTGCAGCCCAATCCGAACTGGGCCGACCGCAAGGAGGTTGAACACATCGTTGACCAACTCGAAGCTCAAGTAGCCCGCCTGGAGGCTCGCGCTGCCCAGGGGGAAGGCCTGAACGATGCGAGCCCTCTGTTCAAGCAGGCCCTCGACCACACGCTTGCGCACTATGGCAGGGCAGTTGTCCGGGGTGTCGACGCACAAGAGGTCGAGAGTGAGTGGGACAGCAGCGGGGGTGGGACAATTCCCGTGAGGGAAGACGTCGAGGTAGAAACAGAGGCCGACGAGGTCCCCCAGACGGACCTGACCGAGACCTTGCGACGGAGGGAGGCGGAGCTGCGTGACCTCCGCACCGGGCAGACAGCCGAAGACACTGAGGCCTGACCAGCGCTCTATCGCGGCCCTGACGCGACACACAGCCTTCTGGTGGGACCTCTGGTTGGCGCTCGCCTTCGGCATCGCGATGGGTGTCGGCGGCTTTCTTGACTCCCGCTTCCATCCCTCCTCCCCCTACTTCATCGGGGGAGCGGCCCTGTGCGGGACGCTTGCTATTGCCGACTGGCTCGCAGGACGCTGGCTCAGCGACCGCGCTCGAAGCGACGCCCTGGGCGAAATAGTGCGTGCGGTCGACCCTGAGGAAACGGCAGCCCAACTCCCGTTCGTTCTTGTCGCCCTTGTCGGGCTGGGTGCCGCAGTTTGGTGCGGCTTCGGCGCCATCGTGATAGGTGGCCTGAGCGGCAAGCTGTGGCCCGCTGTCATATCTGGGCTCGCGGTGGCGCTTGTCGCTTGGACAGTCCTTGGGACGCTGAGTCTCGTCATCCTGACCTTCCGAATCACGCGGCTGGAAGCGAGGATTCGTTCGATTCAGGAACGTGCGGAGCGTGCCCAGAGGCTGGCCGCGGAACGCTAGGGGGCGTTCTTGGTCGGTGCTCCCGTCGCCGCGCTCCATTTCCTGAACTGGTGGGGTACGTGGAGGTCTCGCGTTACCGCGAGTGCTTGGCGCCGGAGCGCAAGGAGAAGGTGCCGATCATCGCCGGGGGGCCGCCTTCGTAGCTCGGGAGCGACCGGACCTGGACCCGTCGTGGACACTTCGCGTGAGATCTATGCGGAAACCAGTAACGTTAGCCGCCGTGGGTGGATTCACGAGGCAGGAACTTGCCGACCGATCGGGCGTCGACTCCGAGTACGTCGATCGGCTCGTCGAGATCGGAATCTTGACGCCTGGCGAAGGAGAAACGTTCTCGCTTGGTGACGTTCGCCGGGCACGTCTCCTCAAGAGCCTCGAGGAGGCGGGAATGCCGCTCGATGGGATGGGCAGGGCCGTCCGTAGCGGCCACCTATCGTTCGCATTCCTCGATCACTCCCAGATGGATCGATTCTCTGGATTCAGCGGCAAGACGTTTCGGGAGTTGACTGCCGAGACTGGCATCCCCATAGAGCTGCTGCAGGCTGTTCGCGAGTCCATCGGGTTCGCTCTCCCCAATCCCGACGACCCGGTCCGGGACGACGAACTTGGGGTCCTGCCCGCGATCAAGCTGCACCTCTCGCACGCATTCCCACTCGTGATCGTCGAGCGGTGGTTGCGCGTGTATGGAGAGAGCCTTCGCCGGATCGTCGAGACCGACGTTGACTGGTACCGCAATCACGTCATGAGGCCGCTCCTCGAGTCCGGTATGGGATCTGGGGAAACGATGGAAGCGAGCGCCAGATTCGGGGCTGAGGCTGCCCCGCTCATGCAGCAAGCCCTCACGGCCATCTACCACGGACAGCAGGAACATGCCTGGATGAAGAACATCATCGAGAGCGTGGAGACATCGTTGGACGAGGCCGGCGTGCGGAGCAAGCTGGACCGACCCCCAGCCATGGCTTTCCTCGATCTGACCGGTTATACGCGGCTCACGGAGGAACGAGGGGACGAGGCGGCGGCGGAGCTCGCGGCGAGCCTCGCCCAGCTGGTTCGCCGGGCCTCCGGTGAGCACGGCGGCTGGCCCGTGAAGTGGCTGGGCGACGGAGTGATGTTCTACTTCAAGGACCCGGGCGGCGGCGCGCTCGCTGCATTGGAGATGGTTGAGCGAGTTCCGGCCGGCGGGCTCCCCCCCGCCCGCGTCGGGCTCGACGCCGGG
>DHWS01000116.1 GCA_002413305.1 Actinobacteria bacterium UBA5176
TTGCAGAGGTCGATGCACTCGTCACAGATGTAGACGCCCGGGCCGGCGATCAGCTTCTTGACCTGTTTCTGCGACTTCCCGCAGAACGAGCACTTCAAGAGATCGGAGTCACCGAACTTCGCCATGCCCAGCTCCTTCGGCTCCCGCCGGGGCCATGGTCATCGAGACAGCGGCCCCCTCTCGTGGCACGTCAGTCTAAGACGCCTTCGCCGTCAGCGACGCAAGTTCGGCCTGAACTTTGCGGCTGGAGATCACGTCGTCGATGACGCCGTATTCCTTCGCCTGCTCCGCCGTCATGATGTAGTCGCGGTCGGTGTCGGTGTGGACCTTCTCCGCCGGCTGGCCGGTGTGCTGGGCGATCAGTTCGTCCAGGAGCTTCCGATAACGAAGGAACTCCTTCGCCTGGATCTCGATGTCCGAGGTCTGGCCCTGTGCGCCACCGTGCGGCTGGTGCAGCAGCACCCGTGCGTGCGGGAGGGCGAACCGCTTGCCCTTGGTGCCGGCCAGCAGCAGGAACGCGGCGAACGACGCGGCCTGGCCCATGCAGATCGTCGAGACGTCGGGCTTGATGAACTGCATGGTGTCGTACACCGCGAACCCGGACGCGACATCCCCGCCCGGCGAGTTGATGTAGAGATGGATGTCCTTGTCGGGGTCTTCGCTCTCGAGGTGCAGGAGCTGGGCCATCACCAGGTTGGCCACGGCGTCGTCGATCGGCGTGCCCAGGAAGACGATGCGGTCCTTCAGCAGGCGCGAGTAGATGTCGAACGACCGCTCGCCCCTATTGGTCTGCTCGATCACGACGGGAACCAGGTAGTTCTGCATATCACTCATCTCCGTCTTCTGGTGCTTCGTCAAGGTCCGGCGGGGAGGCGGCCGGCGCGTCCTGTTCCGTGACATCGGCGGACTCGACCAGGAGGTCAAGTGCCTTCGATCGGATGATATCACTGGCCAATGAGGTGACCTGACCGGATCGTTCGATGATTCGGGCGACCTCCCGGGGGTCCCGGTCGGTGGCCTGGCCCAGCGCCACGATCTCCCGTTCGAGGTCTTCGTTCGACGCCTGGATGTCCTCGGCGCGGGCCACCGCCTCCAGGACGAGGTCTGCCTTCAGACCGCGGATGGCGTGGGCCCGGGCGTCGGAGCGGAACCGGAGCTCGTCCCATCCCTGCGTGGCCAGCGCGGCGTCCAGCGTGGTCCCGGCCTGGGACGCCCGGCGCTCCGCGCGTTGCACGCGGTCCTCGGTCTCCTCGTCCACCAGCCGCTCCGGCAGCTCCACGTCAACTTGATCGACCAGCTTCTGGAGCACGCGGTCGCGAACCTCCACCCGCACGTCCGCCTCCTTGTAGGCCCGCATCTTGGCCCGGGCGTCCTCCCGCAGCTCCTGCAAGGTGTCGAACTCCGAAGCGGTCTTGGCGAACTCGTCGTCGGCGTCCGGGAGGCGCTTCGACTTCACCTCCTTGACGATGGCGGTGAACGTGACCTCGGTGCCGGCCAGGTCGGGGCCGAAGCGGTCGGGGAGCTTCGCGTTGAACTTAACGATCTCGCCCTTTCGCTTTCCTTCCAGCTCCTTGTCCAGCTCGGGCACCAGCTCCTCGGACCCGACCTCAGTCAGGAAGCCCAGGCGGCTCGCCTCGGCGATCTCGCGGTCGTGCACGGTGGCCCGCACGTCGGCCAGCGCGTAGTCGCCGGGCCGGGCGGGACGGGAGACGGCCTCGAGCTCCGCGAACCGGTCCCGCAGCGCGTCGATGTACTGGTCGATCTCGTGCTCCGTGGGCTCTCCGGACGGCGCGTCGACCTTGATCCCCTTGTACTGCTCCGGTTCGAGGTGCAGCCGCGGCCGCACCTCGACGGTCGCCGTGAACCGGATGGGTGTGCCGTCCCGGACCTGGATGTCGTGGAGCTCCGGCTCGAACTCCGGGTCGGCGATCGGGGCGAGCTCGTGTTCGCGGACGGCTTTGATGTAGTATGCGGGGACCGCGTCGTGGAGGAACTCCTCCACCACCGCGTCCCGGCCGATCCGGGCGTCGATGATCTGCCGCGGCACCTTGCCCTTGCGGAAGCCGGGGATCTTGACCTGATTCGCCACCTTCCGGTACGCGCGGTCGAGGTCCTTGGCGAACTCCTCCGGGGGGACCTCAACCGACAGCCGGACGACGTGACGGTCGGTGGTTTCGACGGTGGTCTGCACATCACCGAGCGTACCGGGAAATCGAAGTGATGCCGTACACCCGGCCCGGGTGCAGTGACGCCGAACTACGCTTAGCTTCGTCGTGGTGTTCGGGGGGATCGGGAGCTGGGCAAGGTGAAGGCATGAAGCCGAGGGGGCGATGGCGCCGCGAGCGGCCGAAGGAGGACCGCGAGCTCGGGCGGCCGGTCCATGAGTACGCGGGCACCCACCGCGACCGGCCCGCCGGGCGGCGCGGCAGGCGGTTCGACTACGAGACACTGGCCTGCGCGCTCCGGGGCCACATCACGCCCGCCGCGGACGTCCGGAGGCTCCGGCCCCAGGACGAAGGGCTGGGGTTCGACCTGCCGGACGGGCGGCGGTTCGTCCGGTGCATCCGGTGCGACGCGTGGATGCGAACGGCTCCGCCCGCGCAGCCCCTCGCGGAATCGCTCCCGGCGCTCGCCGAGCTCGAGCTCCCCCAGAGGGGGCGGGAGCTCCGTTCGGCCTTCATCCTCCGGCTGATCGCCATCGACCGGGCGATCCACTTCCTGATCTTCGGGGCGCTGGCGGGGCTGTTCTTCTACGTGGACGCGAACCTCTCGCGGCTGAAGTCGTCGGCGAGCAGCTTGCTGCAGAGCATCGAGTCGGTCGCCACGAACAGCGGACGGGGCTACCCGAAGGGATTCATCAGGCGCGACCTGAGCAAGTTCCTGCACCTCCAGAATCACACCCTGATCCTGCTGGGCCTGGTCGCCGTGGCCTACTGCGTGGTCGAGGGCGTCGAAGCGGTCGGGCTGTGGATGCAGCGCCGGTGGGCCGAATATCTCACCGCGCTGGCCACCGCCGGCTTCCTCCCGCTGGAGCTCTACGAGATCGCCGCGCGGGTGACGGTCGCCAGGATCGTGACCCTCGTCGTGAACATCGCCATCCTCCTCTATCTGCTGTGGGCAAAGCGGCTGTTCGGCATCCGAGGTGGGCCGAAGGCCGAACGCGAGGAGGGGCGGATCGATCCCGAAGAGGTGTTCGGGCCCGCCCACGGGAAGGAGGCGAAGGCGGCGGTCCGCGCTACGGAAGCCTGAGCGTTTCGATCCGAGCAGGGCCGATCTCGAACGTCCGGTCCCCGACGCGAGCCTGCCGCGTCTCGGTCGTCGACGGGTTCCAGATCCGCACTTCGAGATGACCGTCCACGCGCCGGATGCTGGACAGCTCGGCGCCTTCGACCCGCAGCAGCGAGCCCGACTCGGGCAGGTCGCCGGCTCCCCTCGACCGGGTCGCGCGGGGAGGAAGGCAGAACCGCTCCCACGCCGCCGGAAGCTCCTCCGCGGCCACGCCGCGGGCCAGTGTCACGACGAATGGCGTCTCCCCCAGCACGTCCCCCATCATCTGCGCGTCTGGGGTCGCGATGTCAGGCCCCGCGGCCCAGTTCCGGACCGGCATGTCCGGACGGCTGATCGTGCCCGTGCACCTCAGGAGGGTGACGGCCAACTCGGCCGGTTCGGTCAGGACCTCGTACTCGAAAACGTGCTCCTGGAGCAGCGCCACGTCGCCTGCCCGGACGGCCCCTCTCGCCGGCCAGGTGCGAGCGGGCCATTCCGTCCCGCCCTCACATTCGAGTGGACGCTCCACGACCTCGAAGGGCGCCAGTGCGTGGCTGCGCTCGGCCGGTTCGGCGAGCGCCACGTGGAGCCGCAACCGATGGTCGGGGCGGTCGTTCATGACCCGGCCGTGAAGCATGACCGCCTCGTCGCCCGGCACCTCCATGCCGGTGAGTTCGACACGAAGCCCGTCGTCGAACACCGCCGTGAGCGTGTGCACCGGATACGGCAGTCCGCTCCGTGTCGAGACCACTCGAGTGGTCACGGAGAGGTCCTGCGGCTCCCGGGGCGGCGCGGTATCGGTGGGACAGAAGTTGTAGAGGTCGCCGACATCGCCTTCGTCCACCAGGCGTATGCGGAAGGGCCCGGCGGTGAACGACGAGCCGTCCACCCCGAACTCGACGCTCGGGTGTATCGGGACGTCGGCGTCCAGCTTCCAGCCCAGCCCGGGGATCCCCCACCGCTCCGTCGGCGAGGGGTTGACGTACATCATGCCCGGCCGAGGCATGCGGGCCGCCAGGACTTCCATCGCGGCACGGGCGACGTTGTCGGCAAGGCTCTCGGCTTCCTTGTACCGACGATCCACGGCCCAGGCCACAGGGTCGATCGAGCACCCGCAGACCGAGTCATGGGCACCGTTCCACAGCAGGAGCTGCCAGGCTCGCTGCAGCCGAGTGGCGACGAACCGATCCTCCCAGCCCGAAGATGGCACGGGAGGCGGGGGTGACTCGTCGCTCAGGTGGAGGTCCTCATTCGGCCACGTCGCGTGCGGCATCAGCTCGGCGAACGGCTCGGCCCACCGTTCCAGCAACGTCTCGGCCCGGGCGCGCGCCTGCTTCTGGCGGATCCGAGCCGAGTAGACGTGCGGGAGGAGGTGTGCGCGGGCGGCGGACCGGAGCTCGCCTCTCCAAACCGGGACTCCGTCCACAGGGTCTGGCTCATCGACGAACGAACGGAGCGAGGCGATCTCGGCTCGCACCCCGATCTCGGCCGGGTCCAGTTCGCGGAGCAGAGGGGCGAGCTTCGCGGCGGGCACGTGGTGGTCGCCGCCCACCGTGACCAGCAAGCGGTCGCGGACGGAGAGCGGCCGCAGCCACTCAACGGCCTGCCGCAGCTCCGCGGCGAGGGTTTCGGCGTCGTCGACCTGCGTGAGGCGCGCACCGATCGAGTAGCCGAACACCATGTACTCGGCCAGGACACTGCTCCCGTCCGGCGACTCCCACCGGAAGGTCGTCCGGTCGACCGCGTTCGGAACCCCGCGCCACACCGCGGCCCGGCGCACCCCGGCGTTCGACAGCAGCTGCGGCATCTGCCCGATGTGCCCGAACTGGTCGGGGAGGTAGCCGATGGCGTCACTCGCCTCCGTCCCCGCCAGGTCCTTCGCTCGAGCCAGCCCCCACTCCAGGTTCCGGATCATCGATTCGCCGGAGGTCAGGAACTCGTCCATCTGCGTGAACCACGGTCCGACCGAGATGCGGCCCTCGCGAGCCAGGCGCCGGAGGTCCGCTTCGCGTTCCGGCCGGACGGCCAGGTAGTCCTCGATCAGCGCAGTCTGCCCGTCCAGGTGGAAGTGCCCGAACCCCGGCTCCCGGCCGAACAGACCGATCAGGCCGTCGAGCATCTCGACCAGCCACTCCCGGAACTGCTCGAAGGTCAGGTACCACTCGCGATCCCAGTGGGTGTGCGGGACCAGGAACATCCGGACCGGTTCGGCCTCCGTCATCGGTCCGCCATCCTGGAGGGATTGGATGGTCGAACGCAACCCGCCGGTAGACTCGGATGGCCATGCCTCCCGCGCGCTCGCCCTCGACGACCGCCACGCCCGAGGAGATCCTGCGGGCGCTCGCCGACCCGGAGCGACTGGCGGTGGCCGGGACCCTGGCCCGCGCGCCCGCCACAGCTACGGAGCTGGCATCGGCGCTGGGCCTCACCCCCGAGCGGGTCCGGCGGCACCTCAACCGCCTGGCCACGGTCGCCGTCGTCCGGGGCGAGGAGGACCGCCGCACCTTCCGCCTGGTGCCGGAGACGCTCCGCGCGGCCGCTCTAGAGGTCGGCCCTCCGCGCGAGCCGGGTGTCGCCCTGGGCGCCGTCTTCGAGGAGGAGGAGGTCGTACTCCGCAACTACTTCCGGGGCGGCCGCCTCCGGGAGATCCCTGCCCGGCAGAACAAGAAACGCATCGTCCTGGCCCGGCTGGCGCTGGAGTTCGAACCCGGCGTCCACTATCAGGAGGGGGAGGTCAACCGGATCCTCACCACGTTCCACGACGACTACGCCTCGCTCCGTCGCCACCTGGTGGACGAAGGGTTCCTGGACCGGGAGAGCGGCGAGTACTGGCGGTCGGGCGGTCCGGTCGAGGTCTGACCGGCAGGTACCGGGCATGGAGACAGAGGACGAACCCACCACACCGGAGCCCACCGCGACCTCGCGCCCCCCGTCGGCGGACGCTCGCCGGCGGACGCTCACCCGGAGGCTCCTGGTGGCGGCGGCCGTCCTGTTCCCCGCCGGGCTTCTGATCGCCCTCACCCTCGTGCTGCGCGCGTACGAGCCGAAGGGGCTGACCGGGCCGCGAGAGCTCCAGGCGGCGGACTTCGTCGCCACGCCCATCGCGGACGGGCGGCCGGCGCCGTCGTTCTCGCTCCCGCTGTTGGGCGGCACCGGCACCTCGGGGCCTGACGCCGGCCGCGGCCACGTCCTGGTGGTCAACCTCTGGGCGTCCTGGTGCGGTCCGTGCCGTGCGGAGGCGCCCGGCATCGAACGGGTCTGGGAGGCCTACCGGGGACGCGGTGTCCGGTTCCTCGGCGTCGACCACGAGGACGGCAACGGCCCCGCGCTCGCGTTCGCCCGGAGGTTCGGCCTGACCTATCCGATGGTCGCGGACCCGTCCGGGTCGGTCTCCGCGGAGTACGGCTCGCTCGGGATCCCCAGCACGTACGTGATCACCTCGGACGGAACCATCGCCTACCGGTTCCTGGGACGGGTCGACCCCACCGACCTCGAACGCATCCTCGACCGGCTGCTTTCCGCCCATCGCTGATCCCCAGTCCGTCCTTCCCCGTCGCTCAGTACCCACCAGCCGGACGTGAGAGCATGCGGTCATGCCACGGATCCTGGTCGCCACCCCCGACGGGCTCCACACGTTCGACGAGCGAGGCTCGCCCGGGCCCATCCATCACGCCGGCCGAACGGTGACCACGGTCGCCCCCGACCGGGAGGAGCTGTGGGCCATCGTCGAGGGGGCGGAGGTCTGGCACGACCCGGGCACGGGCGGGTGGGACCACGTCGCCGACGTCGAACGCCTACGAGGCACCTGTCTCGCCGGCGTGGATAACGACGTCTTCGTCGGCGCGTCCGAAGCTCGGCTGTTCCGCGTCGCCGGTCACGGGCTCGACCCGGTCGAGGCCTTCGACCGGGTCGAGGGCCGCTCCGGCTGGTACACCCCGTGGGGTGGTCCCCCCGATACCCGGTCGATCTCAGAGTGGGGCGAAGCGATCTACGTAAACGTGCACGTTGGCGGGATCCTCCGCACCGAGGATCGGGGCCTCACCTGGACGCCGACGATCGACGTCGACGCCGACGTCCATCAGGTGGCCACCGCCGAAGGGCTCGTGCTCGCCGCGTGCGCCGGCGGCCTGGCGATGAGCGTGGACCGGGGCGGCACCTGGACGTTCCGGACCGACGGCCTCCACGCGCCCTACGCCCGCGCCGTCGCTGTCAGCGGCGACGCCGTCCTGCTGTCGTGTTCGAACGGTCCGCGTGGGGGGCATGCCGCGCTCTACCGCGGCGCCCTCGCCGGTGGCGCGCTCGAGCGTTGCCGCACCGGGCTCCCCGAGTGGTTCGACGACAACATCGACACCTACTGTCTGGACGCGCTGCCGGAGGGCTCGTTCGCCGCGTTCGGGACGTCCGACGGCCGGGTCTTCGCGTCCGAGGACTCCGGCGCGACCTGGCTGGAGCTCGCCGGCGGGCTCGCACCGGTGCGCCGGGTGCTGGTCCTGCCATGACGGCGGGTGATCCAGGAGTGGCGGGTTCCCGATGACGGGATAGGCTCTCGCGGACCGGGTCGAAGGGAGGGGCGGGATGGCGTTTCGAGGGTGGCCGGTGGAGGCCCTGGAGTTCTTCGAGGCGCTGGAAGCCGAGAACACCAAAGCCAACTGGCAGCGGAACAAGGCGACGTACGAGACGAAGGTCCGCGCTCCGATGGAGGAGCTCTTGGCCGAGCTGCAGCCGGAGTGGGGCGATGGCCGGATCTTCCGTCCCTACCGCGACATCCGGTTCAGCGCCGACAAGTCTCCGTACAAGACGAACATCGGGGCAATGATCGGCGGCGGTTACGTGCAGCTAACGGCGGAGGCGCTGGGGGCCGGCTCGGGCATGTGGGAGATGGCGCCGGACCAGCTCGAGCGGTACCGGGAGGCGGTGGACGCAGGGCGAACGGGCTCCCGCCTGGTGGGCATCGTGGCCGACGCGCGGGCAGCGGGCATCGACGTCCAGGGTCACGGGGTGCTCAAGACGGCGCCGAAGGGGTACCCGAAGGACCACCCGCGGGTCGAGCTGCTTCGTTACAAGGGCATCGTCACGTGGAAGGAATGGCCGGCCGGCGCGTGGCTGGGGACCCGCAAGGCGAAGGACCGCGTGGTCGGGTTCCTGGAAGCCTCGAAGCCGCTGAACGCATGGCTCCGCGCGAACGTGGGCCTGTCGACTGTAAAGGCCGGTTGAAACCT
>DHWS01000131.1:0-3329 GCA_002413305.1 Actinobacteria bacterium UBA5176
ACGGCGCGGTGCTCGAGCTGAACCGGGGGGCGCAGCGTCTGCTTCGATGTCCGAACGAGCTGGTCGTCGTCCCCGACGCCGCCCACCTGTTCGAGGAGCCCGGCGCGCTGGAGCAGGTCGCCGACGAGGCAGCCGCCTGGTTCGCCCGCTACCTTCGGTAACGCGCGGCGACGAGGGCGGGTCGTCCTTCGGGTGAACGGCAAGATCGTGGCCACCGGTCGCCTGGGTCAAGTCGTGCAGCCGGCGACGCCAAGAGAGGCTGCGACCTCCGCCACGGATCGACCCTCGAACACGACGGCCTCGATCGCTGCGCGCTGGTCGACCGGAAGTCCGGCCACGGCCAGGCGCACCCGCGCCGCCTCCTCGTGCGAGATGGCGATCTCCTCCGGACCAGGCGGCTCGATGTCCCTCTCCGCGGGCAGCGCCCGGGCCGGCGCCGTGCCAGGCTCACCAAACGCCGACGTGCGATCCCCCACAGCCAGGCTCCCACCGGTCCTTCTGCCCGGTAGTGGCGCGCCCCCCGCCAGGCGGACACGAAGGTGTCCTGGAGCGCCTCTTCAGCCAGATCGCGCGAAGAGGTAAGGGTGGACAGGCGGCCTGCTATCCACGGCGCATGGCGCCGATACAGCCGTTCGAGTGCGACCCGGTCTCCTGCGGCCATGGCAGCGATCAGCTCCTCGTCGGTGCTCACCTCTGCTGCCCTGTCGCTCTGGGTGGCCCTCCGGTTCCCAATCGTGGACGGAATCTCGGCCCCACGCTGTTGGCTCACGGGCCAAGCATGCGCGACGTCTTCGCATCGGGTGGCCTGGGACACGTTCGTCCCGCGGCTACTCCATCTGGAGCGTCCGACGTCGGGCGCGCCATCTGCGAACTCGGCGACAGAGGCGGCGAAGGAATCGGGGTAGCGGCAGCGGTTCAGCGACGAAACAGGTGTCTTCCGTGCCCGCGTCGGAAGACACCTGTTCTGACGCGACCGTAGAGCCGCTGTGGTCTGGCGGCAATGCGCTGCTGCCCCGTAATACTCGTGGATCATGCGAACCCCGGAACTTCAACGCCCTTCCTTCGGCGCTGCTCTTCGCGCGACGCTACCGACCGTCAACAGGACTGCCGCCACCCCCGAGGATTGGGCCTAAACTGGCGCACGTCCGGGAACCAGGCGCACCAGGCATCATGCACTTGAGCAGGGGGCCATGACAGAAGGCGCGCACGTCGCCCCGCCGATGGGAGCGGGAGGAGCCGAACCCCCGCCGCGACCGGCCATCCAGATCGTGCCGCTCAGAGGTCTGCCGGTCGTGGCAGTCGTCCTCGTATTCCTGGTCGTGTCGATCGTGGGCAACTGGCGTTGGGCGCTTGACTTCTACCACGTCGTCGGCGGGGGCCTGTGGACGGGGATCGACCTGTTCGTCGGGTTCGTCATCGGCCCGATCCTGGGGCGCCTCTCGCTACGTGCCCGGGCGGAGTTCTCGGCGAGGTTCATGCCGAAGATGGTGCTCATCATGCCAACCGTGGTGGCGATGACCCTAGCCTCCGGCTTCCAGCTGGCCCTGAAGCTCGGGAACCTGCAGGCGTCCAACCCGAACCACGCGTGGTTGGTCGCCTCGTTCATCGTCGTCGGCGTGATGGCCGTGATCGCCCTGGGCGTGCTCGAGCCCGCGAACATCGCCGTACTCTTCGAGATGAGGAAGCCTCACCCCGACGGCGAGATCATCGCCGGGCTGATGCGCAGGTTCATCTACACGGCGGGCATCACGGGCGCGATGCAGGTCGCGACGCTCATCATCATGACGCGGGTGGCGACGCATTGAACGATCTTGAGCACGGTCCCGCCCCCGGCTCTCCGCGACCCCATGTCCCCCCGGTCGCACAGGTGGCCGTATCCTCGCTCGCGCTCGTCGTGATCGGGGGCATCGTGATGGCGTCCTACGTGCCGCGCCGGCCTCCCCTCGGCGTCCCGATCGCGCTCGTCGCCGCGAGCGGCCTCCTGCTGGCGGCCAACGTCGTCATGTTGGCGCGCCTGCTCACGTTCGCGTGGGATACGTTCTTCCTCGTGGGTCGGTGGGCCCTCGTCGCTTACATCGTGTCCGCCGGGATGATCGAGTTCGTCTTCGTCCGCGACCATACGAGGGGCGGCCCGCTCGTCGTGGTGACGCTCATGCTGATCCTTTTCGCGGTGGACGTTCCGCTGATCATCGCCTTCACGGTGGCGCGCTATCGATCCGGGAGAGATTCAACAGCCTGACCCTGTGGAAGGGCGCTGTTGCATTGGTCGGCCCCGGCTCCCGTCGGAGAGACTGGCGTCAGTGTCAAGCTGGCCGGTGTCCGAGGGGCTGGCTCCGAGACTCGCCCGGCGTTTCCGGTCCGAGCGGCCCGCCCCGGAGGGGCCTTCCGGCCCTGCCCGATAGACTGCGCCACCCCCTACGGTGGCCCGCAAGGAGGCCGACATGGGGAAGTGGATGGACTTCGAGAAGTGCCTGGGATGCGGATGGGACGTCGGCACCGGCGAGGGAGAGCGGGGATGTGCCTGGGGTGAGTGCGCCTACCTCCCGGAGGAGCTCGACGTGTTCTGCGAGGCGTGCCGGTTCAACTACTTCACGCTCCAAGGCAACCCCGCCTGCGATGATCCCCTGGCCTGCGAGCACTCGCCCGTCCCCCTGTCCCACGTCGAGAACTACCGCCGGTGGGCGGCCGCCCGGCGCATCAAGGTCGGCAGCCCAGGCTAGGGAAGATCCTTTGCGGCACTGTTGCGTTGGTAGCCAGGCCGCCTCATCGGGGAGACTCCGGTCATGAGATCTGCCCGGTACCCTCACCTCCGACCCGTGTCCAGCTCAGCCTTCTCCGGGTACCGCTTCCCGCCCGAGGTCATCACCCTGGCGGTCCGGTGGTACCTGCGGTTCGGTCTTTCCTACCGAGATGTCGAGGAGCTTCTGGCCGAGCGGGGGCATCGAGGTCGATCACGTCACGATCTACCGATGGGTCCAACGGTTCGCGCCGGAGTTCGCGGAGGCCGCGCGAGCCCGCCAGCACGTCATCGGGGATCGATGGCATGTCGATGAGACCTACCTGAAGGTCGGAGGGACATGGCGCTACCTGTTCCGGGCCATCGACCAGTTCGGCCAGGTCATCGACGTCTTCCTCTCACCCCGTCGGGACGCCAAGGCAGCACGGCGGTTCTTCGACCGGGCCATCGGCCGGACCCGGATCTCACCCGTGGAGGTCACCACCGACCGATACCGGGTCTACCCCCGCGTGCTCGATGAGCTGCTGCCGGCGGCCTTGCATGACACGGAGGTCCATGCGAACAACCCGATCGAGACCGACCACGGACGCCT
>DHWS01000131.1:3597-4025 GCA_002413305.1 Actinobacteria bacterium UBA5176
CCTGGTGATCTGATACCTACACGCACAGTTGGGCTCGCCATGTCCGGGCTTCGCACAACGCAACAGTGCCACCTTGGCGGTTCGGCTCACCCGGCGGGAAGCTGCTCAATCGTGGAACGCGGCCGCGAAGGCATGGATGGCAACTCAAGCTTCACCACGATCGGGCCGATCGGTTCGGCATTCCGCTCCACCCACATCCGCTTGCCCCACTGCTCCGGGTGGCGCCGTTCCAGATACCAGGCCGCCCACTTCGGATCGTCCTTCATGCCCTGCTGGATATAGAGTTGCGCCCGTACTTCGGCTTCCCCCTCGGCCCTCTGCACCGAGTCGTAGAAGTCCCGAAACGTCGTTCCCTCTCGGGCGGTCTCCCCCCGGTTCAGCCAGCGGTAGAACCTGTCTCTTATACACATCTCCGAGCCCACGAGACC
>DHWS01000064.1 GCA_002413305.1 Actinobacteria bacterium UBA5176
GCCGAACGCCTGGCCACGCGCAGGGTCCGGCTCTCCTCACCGGTGCCGCGCCGTTCTATTCGGAGTTCTCCAAGACGACCGCGCACGACCTCGAACGGGCGGAGAAGGTGGCCCTGCCGATCAACCTGGTGATCCTGATCCTGGCCTTCGGGTCGCTGGTGGCGGCGGGAATGCCACTCGCCCTCCTCAGCCTGGCCATCTCGTTTGGCGTGATTTCGATCATCGCGGCCCAGACCACGGTCAGCATCTTCGCCCAGAACACGGCGTCGATGATCGGGATCATCATGCCCGGCGGTAGGGTCGCCTAGGCTGGCATGCCCGAGCACGGCGTTCTCGAGTTCCAGGGTGCGGAGCGAGGAACCGCGGCCGAGCCAGCCCAGGGCCCGGCGCATGAGCAGATCGAGGAGGAGGAGCATCCGCGAATCCTAGAAGACGCCGCTCAGGGTGCGAATCTGGGGTTTCCGTGCCCCACAGGATCGCCGTCCACATCGGAGCTCGGATATCGGCACTGGCCGGGCCCGGTGAGGTCCTCGTGTCGAGCACGGTGAAGGACCTGGTCATCGGGTCCGGGATCGCGTTCGAGGACCGGGGGATCCACGAGTTGAAAGGCGTGCTAGAGCAGTGACGTCTGTACGGCGCGTTGGCCTAAGGGTGATGCGGAGCAGGACAAGCGGGATCGCCAGCTGCGCGCCTGCCCGACAGAGCCTCGACCCACCCATCAGAAACCTTCCTCGCGGTGGGACACCCAGTCCCGACGCCTGGGGTCGATCGGCCGCGGCGTTAGGGCTGGAGGCGTCCCACACGCTCGGCGGCGTATTCGACGAACGACATGGCCTTCCCCGGACCCTGAACGACCCCCTGGATGTTGTCTGGGTAGTTCGGGAAGTGGTGGGGGATCGGGAAGACGGTGACCTTCCCGGCCGTGGTGATGCGGTCGATCTGGTCCAGGTAGTAGCAGCCGAACCACAAGGAGCCGAATCCTGGAGCGATGCCCTGGGGATAGCATCCGACCGTGACCGGGAACCTGGTGACCTGTCCCGAGGGAGTCATGCGATTGATCTGGTCGGTGGTCCCGGCGAACCACAGGTTGCCGTCCGGGCCGGTCGTGATCGAGTAGGCGCTCGTGCTGGCCACTTGGGAGGTGACCCCCTCCGTGGTGATCCGCCCGATCCCCCCGGCGTCGGTGAACCAGAGCGCTCCGTCGGGCCCCGCCGTGATGCCGAGCGGATCGGCCATTGCCCCGGTGAGGGCGAACTTGGAGATCTGCCCAGAGGTGGTGATCCGCCCGATCGCGTTCGCCCCGTACTCCGTGAACCAGAGCGCGCCATCGGACCCGACCGCCATGTCCCAGGGCTCCACCTGGTCCTCGCCGCACCCCGAGCAGAGCAGGAACTCGGTGAGCTGGCCGGACGTGGTCAGCCGACCGATGCTGTCGTCGTAGGTCTCGGTGAACCATAGGGCTCCGTCCGGGCCCGAGACGATGTCCAGCGGCTGGGCTCCGGCCGACAGCGAGAAGTTCGAGAACGACCCATCGGGCCCGAGTCGGCCGATCCCCAGGTTGATCTCAGTGAACCACAGGGCCCCGTCGGAGCCGACCGTGATGTTCTGCGGTCCCGGTGTGTTGCCCGGGATCATGAACTCCTTGAGGTGGAAGGAGGAGGCCATGGCCGGCGACCACCCGCCGAGCACGACGAGGCACACCGCCGAGACGAGGGCCGCGGCCCAGAACCTGTGGGCTTGGGAAGCACGCACCGGTGCAGAGCGAAGCATGTAGTTGCCTTTCTGGAGGCCCTAAGAATGTACGCACGAGGGACGGCTTGGGTTCGGGCAGCGTCTCCAAAAAAATCGGCTGCGGGGGTCTGGGTCTAGTCGAAGGCCCCCGAGTAGTCCTAGACCGGTCCGCCCGGTGGGACGGCCGAAGGAGCACGGCGCCAAGACCGCAGCCGCGCTGCTCCACGCGGCCGAGCGGATCGTGCAGACAGATGGTCTGGAGGCGCTGTCCGTCCGGCGGGTGGCAAGAGACGTCGCGACGACCACCCGCGCCGTCTACAGCCTGTTCGGCTCGAAGGACGCCCTCGTCGTGGCACTCGGAAGGCGGGCGTTCGAACTCCTCGGCACGGCCATCGAGGGACTCGCGTCAACCGACGACCCGGCTGCTGAACTTGTGGAGGCGGGCGTCGCGGTGTTCCGGGAGTTCGCCGTCGAACATCCGTCGCTGTTCACCCTCACCGTGCAGCGGACCATGATCTCGCCGGGAGTGGCCGCCGCCTTCAGCTCCGCCGCGAGTGACGCCCTGGGGGCCTGACGGCGAGAATCGCGCTCCTCGAGACTGCCGGCCTTCTCGGAGGGCGCAGCGTGCGAGACGCCGTATGCCAGTTCCATGCTCTGTGCGAAGGGTTGGCGGCCCTGGAGCTTCGCGGCCTGATGCCTCCGGGTCGGGAGAAGCAGATCTGGAGAGACGCGCTGTCCGGGAGACCGAGAGCGGGAAGGGGTCGCGCGATGGGCAGCCTGTGGGCGGGCTTCGGTTCCTTACGATCCGATTACCCGAGGCCGGACGCGCGGTCAGCCCGCCGACCCTGTCGTACCGTCGAGGGGTTGCGGCAACACGTGCTAGTCACCGGCGGGGCCGGGTTCATCGGCTCCCACGTGGTGGACGCCCTCGTCTCGGAGGGCCATCGGGTCCGGGTGCTCGACTGCCTGGAGGGGCACGCTCACGTAGGCCCGCCCCCGTACCTGAACGATCGGGCCGACTACACGTGGGCCGAGGTGCAGGACGAAGTGGCCCTCCGGCGATGCCTGGCCGGCGCCACCGCGGTCTGTCACCAGGCCGCGATGGTCGGCCTGGGGGTCGATTTCAAGGACGTTCTCGACTACGTGCGCCACAACGCGCTGGGGACCGCCACCCTCCTGCGGACGCTCTCCCGGAGCGGGTTCGGCGGGCGGCTGGTGCTGGCCAGCAGCATGGTCGTCTACGGCGAGGGGGGCTACCGCTGCCCCGTGCACGGCCCGGTGCGGCCTGGCCCCCGGTCCGAAGAGGCGCTTCGTCGAGGCGTGTTCGAACCTCCGTGCCCGAGCTGCGGAAAACGGCTTCGGCCGGCCCCGGTTCCAGAGGAGGCGCCAGCCGACCCGCGCAACGTCTACGCGGCGACGAAGCTGCACCAGGAACACCTCTGCGTCCTGTTCGGCCGCGAGGCCCGGGTGCCGGTGACGGCGCTCCGGTACCACAACGTGTACGGGCCGAGGATGCCCCGGGACACTCCCTACGCGGGAGTGGCCAGCATCTTCCGGAGCGCACTGGAGGGGGGCTCGGCTCCCCTCGTTAACGAGGACGGGCGGCAGCTGAGGGATTTCGTGCACGTCCACGACGTTGCCCGGGCCAATCTGATCGCCCTCACCCGCGACGAGCCGGCCCCTGGGGTGTTCAACGTGGCCAGCGGCGATCCGCGGTCTGTGGGCGAGATGGCTCGAACGCTCGCCGAAGCGTTCGGCCCCGGGGCTCCGGCCCCGGTGGTCACCGGGGCGTTCCGGATCGGAGACGTCCGGCACGTGTTCGCCTCGACAGAGAGGGCCGAACGGCTCCTCGGCTACCGGGCCGAGATCAGGTTCCGCGACGGCATGCGGGAGTTCGCCTCCGCTCCCCTCCGGACCTCGGTCGGGCCGGTGGGCACGGCCAGCCTCACGGGGTGACGGCCACCTGGATCTGATGGTACCCCGTGGCGCCCGAGGGGGCCGAACCTCGCCGGACCGCCGTCTGCGTCGTGCCGGTGCCGTCGGTGGCCCGAACCGCCAGCTGGTAGGTGCCCGGGCCCGGCGGCGTCCAGGGTGCGCTCCACAGCACCCAGGCCAGGTTGCCGGCGGCGTGGTCGATCCGCGCCACCCGCCATGAGGCCCCGCCGTCGAAGCTGCTCTCGACCTTCGAGACGCCCCGGTCCCCGGCGAACGCGATGCCGCCCACCGGGACCCGTGGTTCCCGGGACAGGGCGACGCGCTGGCCGTCGAACGGCCGATCGAACCGCGACGTGGTGTGCACGAACCCCGGCCGCCAACCCTGCTGTTCGTAGTAGCCCTCGACCGAACGGTCGACGACGTCGATGCGCTCGACCCACTTGACGTTCACCTCGCCGTAGGTGCCCGGGATGAGCACCCGAGCCGGGTAGCCATGGCGGTTCGGCAGGGGGGCGCCGTTCATCTCGTACGCGACCAGCGACGACGGATCCATCGCGCGATCGAGAGGGATCCCGTGGGTGTAGCCGTCGGCCGCCCGCAGCAGGACGAACCGTGCCTCGGGCCGGGGCTGGGCCACGGCCAGCAGGGCGGCCAACGGCACTCCTCGCCACGCCGCGGTGCTCATCAGGCCTCCGCCCACGCCGTTGCTGATGCACTCGAGGGTCTGGATCTGGGTCCGGGAAGGGAGGGCCATCAGGTCGTCCAGGCCGAAGGACCGTTCGCGATCCACGAGCCCAGAGACCCGCAGCTGCCATAGGCTCGAATCGACCATCGGGTCGATGAGGTTCTTGGTCACCACGTAGAAGCGGTCGTTCGGCGTGATCGACAGGGTTTGCGGCCCTCGAACGCCCAAGCCGTCGTAGCCGTTGGGGCCGACGGTCGCCTTGCGGAACAGCAGGTCCACACCCCCGGCAGCCAGCAGGGCGAGCCCCGCACCCACCGCGCCGCGCAGGAGCGCCCGGCGTCCCACCACCCGGCCCGCCGGCGCGGGATCGGCCCCGGCCTGGCGTTCAGCTGTCGGTCGGGCCATCGCTCCGAGCGCCAGCGCGAACACCACGCCGTACAGCGCGAACGACGCCACGATGGCCACCGCGTTCGTGACGGTGGCCGGGGTGGACCCGAGGCCACGGTAGTTCGACCCCAGCACCGGCCACAGCAGGAAGACGGTCAGGCCGGTGGCTAGGCAGAGGATCAGGGCCAGCGCGACCGGCAGGCGTCGGACCCGTCGCGGCAACCCCGACAGCAGGACCAGTCCGGCCAGCCCTCCGGCGAACGTGGCGGCCACGACCTGGGCGGCGAACCCGCCGATGAGCGCGAACTCCTTCCCCCGCCGCAGCCCACCGAGGGCGGCGGCCAGCCGTCCGAACTGCCGGATGGAGAGCAGCGGCACGATCCGGTCGCTGGCGAGCTCGGACAGGAGCGGCACGCCCCCGATCAGACGGAGGATCACGGCCAGCAGGGCCATGGCCAGGCCAGCAAGCGCCCCGGCGACCAGCCCGTTCGCCACGGCCGCGGCTGCCCCGCGCCTCACGGCCGGTCCAGGACGCCGAACCATCTCCGGTCGGCGCTCCACGTCTCGGCGGCGCGCAGCCCCGCCGGCCGGGCCACCTGGGCGAGCCGGTCGATCCCCACACGGGCCCACGGGAACGTCGGCCCGACCTCCCCGCCGTTCTCGATCCGAGCCCACATGGTCCCGGTCGGCGCGCCCGGTGGTTCGGCTTCGACCAGGACGCGGCCTCCCGGTCGGAGCAGGCCCGCGATGCGCCGCAGCAGCGCCTCTGGGTCCCCACCGATCCCCACGCTGCCATCGACCAGGAGGGCGCTCCCCCACCGGCCGGCCCCGGGGATCCGCTCGAAGATCGAACGTCGCAGCACCGGCAGCCCTCGCGATCCGGCGATGTCCACCGCGCTGGGCGCGGCGTCGATGCCGAGCGCCACGATCCCCCGCTCGGCGAGGGCGCGGATCAGCCGGCCCGGACCGCACCCGACGTCCAGCACCGGAGGCAGGATCCGGCCAAGCAGCCTCAGATCGGCCGGGCTGGCCGGCCCCATCCACCGGTTGCGATGGAGGGCGAGCGCGAAGCCGTCGGAGGTGCGAAGGCTGAGCGCGCCGTTCACCGGCTCACGCCCTCCCGGCGTGAACCCCGGTGAGGACACGGGCGAAGCGCGAGCCGGGAACGCGGGCGGCGACGGCCACCGCGTCGTCGAACCGGTCGACGTCCCGCAGCTTCGGGAGCGCGGCGCACCGGAGCCCCAGTCTCCGCAGCCGGGCCCACTGGGCCCGCCCGGTCGTCGAGGTGCTCATGGGCACGCCCAGGAAGACCCTCGGATCCGCGCGGCGGAGCCCGATGGCCCACCAGCCGCCGTCCTCCGCCAGCCCGAGCACGGCATCGACCGCAGGACCCGCCAGGAGGTCGAGGCACGCATCGAGGAGGCCCGGCGTGACCTGCGGGGTGTCCATGCCGACCAGCAGAGCCGGTCCCTCCGCGTGGTCGAAGGCTGCCGCGAGCCGAACGTCGAGCCCGCCGTCCCACTGCGGCACCACGCGGAACCCCGGGATCAACCACGGGCCGGGTTCGCCGTCCAGCACCAGGGTCCGCCGAGCCGATCGCGACCCCGCGACCGCTTCGAGGGTGTCGACCAGGGCCGCCTCGGCGAGCCCGGCAGCCTGGTCGAAGGTGAGTGGTGGGCACAGCCGGGTCTTGACCCGGCCGGCGACCGGCGCCTTCGCGATGACCAGCACCTCGGACGGGCCGCCGCCGTGGGCCGGACTGGTCACGTCGCGCGCTCCAGGCGGCGGAGGACCACTGCCATGTCCCGGACCGCTCGGAGGCTTCCGCCCATCGTGCCGGTCACCTTCGAGCGGCCCGACCGGGCCCGATAGTCGGTGGGTACCTCCCGGATCGTCCATCCGGCGTCGATGGCCCGAACCACCATCTCCAGGGGCCACCCCGACCGGCGGTCTTCGATGCCCAGCCACAGCAGGGCTGCGCGGCGAGCGGCCCGCATGGGCCCGAGGTCGGTCAGCGGCACCCCCGCGCGGCGGCCGGCTCGGCGTGCAAGCAGGCGGTTCGCCACCCGGGCATGGAGCGGCCACGCGCCCCGCTCGGCATGGCGGGACCCGATGGCCAGGTCTGCCGCCCCCCCGAGCACCGGGTCGGCGACCAGGGGCAGTTGCGCCGGGTCCAGCGATCCGTCGCAGTCCATGAAGCACACCACGTCGGTCTCCGCGGCCTCCAGCCCGGCGAAACACGCGGCGCCGAACCCCCGCCGGGGCTCGACGACGACCCGCGCGCCGAGGCGGGCCGCCAGATCCGGGGAGCCGTCCGTCGAACCGTTGTCGACCACCAGCGGCCGGAAGGGCTCCCGGAATCGGCTCAGCACCCAGGGGATGGCCGCGGCCTCGTCGAGCACCGGAAGAACGACATCGATCACGCTCTCGACCTTACCGACGACCACCGCCCCTCAAGCCCGCGGCTGCTTACGATTCGAGGAACAAGCCTGCCGTGCGGACTGCCGGCCCCGGGCCGAAACCTACGATCGGATGGTGGGCGTTCCGCTCCGTTCCGCCACGCGCCGGACCGGCATCGCACGGCCGCGCCCGACCCGATCGAACCTTTCGTCCGAGGCGACCGGTCGCCGAAGGCCGGCCGGGCCGGCGACGCGCACGGGTCTCGCTCTGCTGGCCTGGGCCGGGCTGATCCTCGTCAGCCACGTCCTGGGGGCAAGACTCGTCGCGCGGGATCCGCGGACCGTCATCTTCGCGGCGCCGCTGGTGGCTCGGTTCGATCCCCACCTGCCGCCGACCGCGCTCATCCCTGTGGCCATCGCGGCGGTGGTCGTCCTGTTCGCCCCCAGGCTCGTCGCCGACCTCGGGTGGCGCCGCCTCCTGGTTGTCGCCTTCCTCGGCGCGGCCGCGTGGGCCGTGGCCGTGGCGCTCGCCGACGGGGCGGCCGAGCTCACCCGGCCCCTGCACTTCCCGAACGACTACCTGGCCGACGTCCGCCTGATCGGGAGCCCGGGGGTGTTCCTGTCGCACTTCGTCTCGACCATCGGACGGCTCCATCAGCACGTCCGGGCCCACCCGCCCGGCATGGTCCTCCTGCTGTGGGCGATGAACCGTGCCGGCTTGGGGGGACCGGGGTGGGAGGCCGCCTTGGAGATCCTGGGGGGCGCGGCCATGGTCCCGGCCGTGCTGGTCGCCGTCCGGGAGGTGGCAGGCGAACGGACCGCCCGGGCGGCCGCGCCCTTCGTCGCCTTCGCCCCCGCCGCGGTGTGGGTCGCGACCACCGGTGACGCGTTCTTCGCCGGCGTGGAGGCGTGGGCCGTGGCGCTGCTGGTCCTGTCGCTCCATCGCACCGGCCGTCGTTCGGCGGGGCTGGCGCTGGCCGGGGGCGTGACCTTCGGCGTCGCGCTTCTGCTCACCTACGGCGTGGCCGTGCTGGCCGTGATCCCGGCACTGGTGGCCGTCGCCCGCCGGCGTCTTGTGCCGATCCTGCTGGCGGCGGTGGGGGTCGGTGCGGTGGTGCTGGCCTCCGGCATCGCGGGGTTCTGGTGGTTCGAAGGGCTCCGGGCCAGCCTGGTCCAGTACCGCACCGGGGTGGCGAGGTTCCGGCCCCAGAGCTACTTCTGGTACGGAGACCTCGGAGCGTTCGCCGTCGTCCTGGGCCCCGCCACGGCGGTGGGCCTGGCCAGGCTCCGGGACCGAGGGGTGTGGCTGCTGGTCGGCGGCGGGCTCCTGGCGATGGCGCTGTCGGACGCGTCCGGATTGTCGAAGGCGGAGGTGGAGCGGATCTGGCTCCCGATCGCGCCGTGGATCCTGGCGGTGGGCTCGTCGGTCGTGGCCCGGCCGCAAGCGGACCTGGCCTCGGCCGACGCGACGGTGGCCCTCCGGACATGGCTGACGCTGACTCTGGGGGCCGGGCTGGCCATCCAACTCCTGCTGAGGACGACGTGGTGAGGCACGGTGGCCCATCCAGGGGGTGCCGGTGCGGCACCTTCGCCCGTACCCGCCTACCATCGAGGAGCCGTGGGGACGCGCGTGCTGGTGGTCGAGGATGACGCGACGGTCGCGGACGTCGTCTGCCGGTACCTCGAGCGGGAGGGATTCGCGGTCGAGCGGGCCGCGGACGGGGTGGCCGCCGTCGAGCTCGCCCTGGCCGCGCCGCCCGACCTGATGGTCCTGGATCTCATGCTGCCGGGGCTGGACGGGCTGGAGGTCTTCCGCCGAGTCCGTGCGGCGGCCCCGATACCGGTGATCATGCTCACCGCGCGCGGCGACGAGAGCGACCGGGTGGCTGGCCTGGACCTCGGCGCCGACGACTACGTCGCCAAGCCGTTCTCGCCGAGAGAGCTGGTCTCCCGGGTCAAGTCCGTGCTGCGTCGGTCTCAGGGAGCGCCGGCACCTGCGGGATCCACCCCCGCGACGCTCAGTGCCGGGGACATCGAGGTGGACGTCGGAGCGCGGGATGTCCGGGTCGGTGGCGCCCCCGCGGCGCTGACGGTCCGGGAGTTCGACCTCCTGGTGTTCCTGATGGCCCATCCTCGCACGGTGTTCCGGCGCGAGGAGCTGCTCGAACGCGTGTGGGGCTACACGTTCGGCGACGTGTCCACGGTCACGGTCCATGTCCGCCGGCTCCGGGAGAAGGTCGAACAGGACCCCGCCACTCCGTCGCACATCCGCACGGTGTGGGGCGTCGGGTACCGGTTCGAACCATGAGGCCGCGCTCCTTCTGGATCGTGCTGGTCGCGGGCGCCCTGGTCGTGGCCGGGCTGTCCTGGGCGGTGGGGATGACCCTTGCGGATGCGCTCCGGATGGCGGGCATCGCGGGGGGAGCGTCGCTGGCCGTGTTCGTGCTGGGATCGGCCGCGCTCTTCGCGCTCCGGCGGCGCTCGATCATGACCCAGGCCACCGGCGTGGCGCTCACCACCATCGCAGCGACGGCCGCGGCGTCGGTGGCCGCCGCCGACGCCATGTTCCTCTCGGTCCACGACCTGCGGATGCTGTTCGTGATCCTGGCCGCCGCCGGGACGGTGGGACTGCTGGGCGCCATCATCCTGGGGCGGCGGGTGGCCGGAGCGAGCCGTTCCCTGGCCGAAGCCACCAGACGGATCGGCGAAGGCGAGGTGGCCATGCCGGGTGCGCCGACCTCGACGGCGGAGCGGTCCTCGCCGGCGGAGTTCGCCCACCTGGCCGACGAGCTCGCCGCGATGTCGGTCCGGCTGCAGGAGGCGCACCGCAAGGAGCGAGCCCTGGAGGCCTCGCGGCGCGAGCTGGTGGCCTGGGTCTCGCACGACCTGCGGACCCCGCTGGCGGGCATCCGGGCGATGGTGGAGGCCCTCCAGGACGGAGTGGTCTCGGACCCCGCCACGGTCGCTTCCTACTACGACACCCTGTGCGTCGAAGCCGATCGCCTGGCGGGCCTGGTGGACGACCTGTTCGAGCTGTCCGTGATCCAGGCCGGAGCGCTCAACCTGCATCTGGTCCAAGCCTCCCTCAGCGAACTGGTCTCGGACGCCATGGCCACGGCGTCGGTGTTCGCCAGGGCCAAGGGCGTGCGGCTGGAGGGCCGGATGTGCTCGGAGGGCCCGCCGCTGGCCCTTTCGACCCTGGAGATGACCCGCGTCGTTCGGAACCTCCTGCAGAACGCCATCCGACACACCCCGAGCGACGGGACGGTCTGGGTGGAGACCGGCGTGGAGGCCAGCCAGGCCTACGTCGCGGTCGAGGACGGATGCGGTGGCATCCCGGACCAGGACCTGGACCGGGTGTTCGACCTGGCGTTTCGGGGGACGGCCGCCCGGACCCCGAGCGGGGACGGCGGCGGCGGGCTCGGGCTGGCCATCGTGCGCGGCATCGTGGAGGCGCACCGCGGCGAGGTCAGCGTGCGCAACGAAGGGCAGGGGTGCCGGTTCGAGGTCCGCCTGCCCATGGACGGCACCGCCGGCTGACCACCGCCTCACTGCTGCGCCGACGGCCGGTTACAGAACCCTTACGCGCTCCTGCTCGACGGCGCCATTTCGAACCGGATTGGGGATGATGCGAAGGGTGGATGGCGGGGTCGGCGTGTCGGTGAGCGGCCTTCGTCACGCCTACCGATCTCCGACCGGACCGCTCCCGATCCTGGACGGGGTTGGGTTCGAGGTCGCTCCGGGTGGCTACTGCGTCCTGATGGGCCCGTCGGGCTCCGGGAAGAGCACCCTGCTCGGCCTGGTGGGCGGGCTGGACCGGGTCCAATCGGGCTCGGTCCGGGTCGGCTCTGCGGACCTGTCCTCGCTGGCCGGGGACGCACTGGCCGCCTACCGCCGCGAGACCGTCGGGTTCGTGTTCCAGCACTTCGGGCTCCTCGATTCCCTCACCGCGGCAGAGAACGTCGAACTGGCCTGCGCGCTGGCCGGGGTTCCGGCGGCCGCACGCCGAACCCATGCCGCAGACCTGCTGGCCGCGGTGGGATTGGGAGACCGGACCCGGCACCGCCCCAGCCACCTTTCGGGCGGCGAGCGGCAGCGGGTGGCGATGGCCCGGGCGCTGGCCAACGGCCCCTCCCTGCTCCTGGCGGACGAGCCGACGGGCAACCTGGACGAGGGTTCCGCGGAGGCCGTGATCCGGCTGCTCGAATCGTTCCACGACGACCGGGGATGCACCCTCCTGGTGGTCACCCACAACCGGGCGCTGGCGCGACGGGCCGCCCAGCGGCTGCGGCTGGTCGCCGGAAGGGTCGTGCCCGAGTGAGGCTCCGCGATGGGCTCCGCCTGGCCCTTCGCGATGTCACCCGCCGCCTGGGGCGGTGCCTGCTGACCATCCTGGCCGTGGCGCTGGCCGCCACGCTGCTGACCGCCCTGCTGATCATCGCCACCACGGCGAAGACACGGGTCATCGGGCAGCTCACGAAGGGCGGACCACTGGCCACGATCCGGGTGGAGGGGTCGAACCTCGACGACGCGGCGCTCCGACGCATCGGCGCCCTTCGCGGCGTGCGCGGGGTCTCCGCGGTCGTGGTGGCGAAGGAGGTTATCGTGCCCCCGGACCCCCCGACCTACGTGCCTCCTTCGACGCGTGGCGCGGCGGCCAGCCCAGCCGACCCCTCAGACCAGGGCGTCCGTCCCTTCGTGGACGGCGTGGTGGGCATCGACCTGGCCAACCCGGACCTGTTCCCGCTCAGCGTCTCCGCGGGGCGGTTGCCCGCCGCCTCGTCCGCGACCGAGGTGGCGGTCACCCGGACCTACCTCGAGGACGTGGGCGTCGATCCGAACGAGCCGGCCCGGGTGCTCGGGACGCAGCTGGAGCTGGCCGCACCCCGCTTCGTGGGCACGGACGCGGACGACGTCTGGGGCCGGTGGACCCGGGCCACCGTGGTGGGCGTGGTGGCCCAGGAGGCGGCGGACGGCGTGGTCCTGGCCCCGGCCCCGGTCGTTCGGGCCGCCCAGCGGTACATCAGCTCCGGCCCTGATCCGACGGGCCGGTTCTCCACCCCGCCGTTCGCGGCGTTCCTAGTGGAGGCGACCTCCCTTGACGACGTGCCGCGGCTGGTGGACGCCATCGGCCGCCTCGGGTATTCGACCTCCGCCCCGCAGAGCCTCATCGACACCGTCCAGCGATACCTCCACGTGGTGGAGATCGTGCTGACCGCGATCGGGCTCATCGCACTGGGGATCGCGGCGATCGGCGTCACCGACGCGCTCCTGAACGCGGTCCGGGCGCGGCGCCAGGAGATCGGTGTCCTGAAGGCGATCGGCGCCCGGGACCGTGACGTCCTGCAGGTCTTCCTGATCGAGGCCTCGGTGCAGGGGCTGATCGGGGGGCTGGTCGGAGCCGCCACCGGCTGGGCCCTGGCCTGGACGGTGGCGGAGGTGGTGAACGGCTACCTGCAGTCCCAGGGCCTGGTCGGGGTGCGGCTGGTGACCCCGGTCACGGCCCTGGTCGGCGCGGTCTTGGGCGCGACGCTCCTGGCTCTGCTGGCCGGCGCGGTCCCCGCCCTGCGCGCCGCCCGCATTCCGGCCCGCGAGGCGATGGGGGGTCTCTGAGGTGCGGCGGACCCCCATTGTCGGGATCATCGGGGCGCTCCTGGCAAGTACCGGCCTCGCCGCGTGCGGCCACGCGGCGAGCGGCATCGGAGCGGGAGCGGTACCTTCGGTCAGTCCCTCCGGACCCGCGCTGACGTATGTGGCGATCGGGGCCAGCGAGACGCTCGGGTTCGGCGCCGACGACCCCGTCCGGCAGGGATGGACGCAGGTCTTCTACCGCACCGCGCTTCCCCGAGCCACGACGCAGGTGAACCTGGGGATCCCCGGTGCCACGGTTCAGGAGGCCCTTGAACGGGAGGTGCCGGAGGCCCGCCAGCTCCATCCCGACGTGGTGACGGTGTGGTTGAACGTGAACGATCTGCTGGAGGGGGTTTCGCCATCTGCCTACGAGGACCAGCTCCGGATCCTGTTGTCGGACCTCCGGGGGAACGGCGGTCCGACCGTCCTGGTGGCGAACACTCCCCCGCTCGACCTGCTCCCGCGATTCGTCCGGTGCGAGCCGTTCGCCCCGAGCCCCCGCGGTGGCTGCGATGCAGCGCGCCGACTGACAGCCCGGGAGCTCGCCACGCTGGTGGATTCGTACGACGTGGCCGTCGCCCGTGCCGCGACCGACGAGGGAGCGTTCGTGGTGGACCTCCACGCCCTGGGGCTGGCCGCCCAGCGCGATGGGACGGAGGCCAGCCTGGTGAGCGGCGACGGGTTCCATCCCAGCACGGCGGGACACCTGGCCGTAGGGCTGGCGTTCGCCAGCGCGTACCGAGCCTATCGCACCGGCTAGCAGTTCCCTCAGCGGCACTGTTGCGTTGGCTGAAACGAGGGCATGGGGAACTCGCTCGCTCGGGCCTGGTCTCAGATCACAAGGGCCAACTCGGCGAAG
This sequence comes from Actinobacteria bacterium UBA5176, assembly GCA_002413305.1. Classification (GTDB taxonomy): domain Bacteria; phylum Actinomycetota; class UBA4738; order UBA4738; family UBA4738; genus UBA4738. The sequence continues at coordinate 13,628 of DHWS01000064.1, forward strand.
GCATCGGCCAAGCGGCTTGTGGGCGGAACATCGGTCCCGAGGTCGTAGAAGCCCCTCCGGACGTTCTGGACGAAGGCATCGCCGGCGATGATCACCCTGGTGGTGCGATCTCGCTTCAGTGCTCGCATCGGTCGGAGCCGGGCCTTCAGGCGTCCGTGGTCGGTCTCCAGGGGATTGTTCGAATGGACCTCCGTGTCATGGAAGGCTGCGGGGAGCAACTCGTCGGCAAGGTCCGGAGGAGCGGAGTGATGGGAAGGGAGTGGACCCTCGGGTTCGCTCCCTTTCTCTTTCTCTTTGTCCTCACCCGCGCGGCGCAGGAGTCGGGACGACCCCCGCCACCGATCGACGCGGGCCCTGAGCTCAGCAGGTCACGTGCAGGATCGCGTTGGTGGCTTCACCGGCCCGTTCCAGCTCCCTGGGCCGTGGGGGCGATCACCAACCGGACGTGTCGCCGCCGGGCTTCTGCAACCACGTCGTCCATCACGGGCAGCGCGCCGTCGGCCCCGCTCCCCATGACAGCCTATAGGAGCATCGGCGTTTACAGGCCTTCACAGAACCGGGGTGTGGGGTCCTAACGCGCCGGGCGGCACCTGTTTCTACGCCGACGACGCGGCCATCACCTGGTCCGGCTGAGGGAGCGCCTGGTCATGTAACGTGACCTCTACGCCGGGAGGCGGCCCTCCACCGGAGCCGTGTGGCAGTGGCAATCGCGATCCGCGCCGGATTCGGCCCAGGCCCGCCCCGGCTCCCAGACGATCCGTTCGTCGTCGGCGGCATGGAAGCACGTGCAGCCGCAGTCCGGGCAGGCGAACGGCACCAGGTCGTGCCATTCGCTCTCCTCGTCCCGCCGGCGGGGCGGCAGCTCGGTCATCCGCGTACGGCCGCCGTGTCCGGAGCCGAGGCCTGCGCCCCCTCGTCCCTTCGCCGGGAGAACACGTTCAGGAGCGGGAGCGTCATGAGGTTCGTGACCAGGGCCACCACCACGATGATGGTGAACGTGGCGGTGGTGATGATGTTCGCCTGCAGGCCGATCAGCCCCGCCACCAGGACCAGCAGGCCCCGGGTGTTGAGCAGGGCAGCCATCGTGCCGGTGTCGCTCCACGACAGCCCGAACACCTTGGCCGGGATCGCGGCCAGGAACTTCCCGCCGATCGCCGCAACCAGCACCAGGATGAGGATGGGCAGCGTCTTCCCGTTGATGAGCTTCAAGTCGGAGCTGAACCCGGCGAAGGCGAAGAAGATCGGCAGCAGGAAGATCATCGCCACGTCGTGGATCTTCGTCGCGATCCCTTTGCGCAGGGCGGGATCGGGCGGGATCAGCACGCCGAACAGGAACCCGCCGACCAGCGCGTTCACGCCCAGCCGGTCGGCGAGCAGCCCGTACAGCACCATCCCGACGAACGCGACGGCCATCGCGTCGCCGGTGGGCAGGCCGTCGCGCATGCGGGAGGGCATCCATCGGGCCAGGGCCGGCCGGACCACGAGGAACGACACCAGGATGAACCCGACCAGCAGGACGAGCTTCAACAGGAACTGGCCGTACGCGTGGTTGGCCACCGAGCTGGCGAACCCGACGTACAGGAACATCAGCACCGACATGATCCCGGTGGTGGCCACGCCCAGGCCGCCCAGCGGCGAGTTCAGCTCGCCGCGCTCCATGAGGATGTGGGCCATGACCGGGAAGGCCGTGACGGCCAGCGCCGCGCCGATGAACAAGGCGAACGGGAGGAAGTCGGAGCCGGCCGGGCCGGCGTATCGGCTGGTGTGCATCAGGGCGGCCACCGGGAAGCCCAGCAGCGCGGGGACCGCGACGGACAGCATGGCCAGCGTGCCGGCCTGCGGCACGCGCCGCCGGACCACGTTCAGGTCGTATTCGATCCCGGCCAGGAACATGAACAGGATCAGGGCCACGGTGGCGAAGGCGCCGACGACCGGCCGGGCCTCGGCCGGGGCAAGGAAGAAAGACAGGTCGTGCCCGAGCAGGGTCGGCCCGAGCACCACTCCGGCCAGGATCTCGCCGACCACCCGGGGCTGCCCGATCCTGGTCATCAGGGCGCCCAGGACGCGGGCCAAGGCCACGATCAGCAGGACGTCCAGCAGGACGTAGGCGATGAGCGCGGGCCCGGCGACGTTTGCGTGCGGGGCGGGGTGCAGGATCGAAGCGATCACCGCGACACCTCCAACGAGGCCACGGGGGTGAAGGCCTTCGCGTCGGCCTCGGAGCCGCACCGCCGGCAGACGTAGATCTCCTTCTCGGGGATGTAGTCGGCCACCCCCAGGCAGGTGGGGCAGGTCAGCGAATGGTCCCGGTCGGGGTCCATGGCCCACGGCCGCAGCAGGCTGCCAGGCGTGTTCATGACCTTCTCGTAGGAGTCCTGCATCTGGGCCAGGAGCTTGCGGGCTCGCTCCTGGGTCTCGGGGATGTACGGGTTCCCCTGGAGCGTCCGGACGATCGACTCGCGCCGATGCGGGGCGGTGGCGTAGCGGGTGAGGAGGTTCTGCAGCCGGTAGAACATCGAGATCAGTTCGTACCAGACGTCCACGCCGGTCTGGACGCGCGATTCGTACTCGGCGAACGCGCCGGCCTCGTCACCGGCCTGGAAGGACTTGGTGATGGTCTCGTAGGCATACTTCGCCGAGAACAGCGCCACGTCGACGCCCGAGGAGAAGATCGGGTCCACGAACCGCAGGGCGTCGCCGATCAGCAGCCAGCCCGGCCCGGCGAACCGGTCCACCTTGTAGGAGTAGTCGCCTTCGACCCACCACGGCCGGACCCGGACGGCGTTCTTCATTGCGTCGGTGAAGGTCCGATTCCGCTTGACCAGGCTGTAGAAGAACTCCTCGTGGTCCATCCCGGTCTTCTGGAAGTCCTCCTTGTCCAGGACCACGCCCATCGAGGTCTTGCCGTTGCGAAGCGGGATGTGCCAGGTCCAGCCCTGGTTCAGGCCCAGGAAGTAGAACAGCGTGAAGCCCTTGAACCGCTCGGGGGGCTCGGTGACGCCCTCGAACCACGAGTAGATGCAGAACTGGTTGAAGTTCGAATCCTTATGCTTGAGCTTGAGCTGGTTCGCCAGCAGGCACCGCCGCCCGGTGGCGTCCACCACGACCTTGGCCCGCAGGTCGCGCTCCCAGCCGTCGGTGACCTGGGCGCGGACGCCCACCGCCCGGCCGTCCTCGAACAGCACTCGCTGCACTTTGACGCCCTGGAGGACCTTCACGCCGTGCTCGTGCGCGTGACGGAGCAGCATGGTGTCCATCTCGTCGCGCTCGATGTTGTACGTGTAGGGCTGCGGGCCGTTGGGGATGGGGTACTCAAACAGCCAGATCTCGACGAACTTCCACAGCGGCGATCGAGGAGCGTTCCAGCCGGTGCCCGGCTTGTGGATGAACCCCGCGTCGTTCAACTTATCGAGGAACCCGAGCTCCTGGAAGATCAGGTTCGTCGAAGGCGTGAGCGACTCACCCACGTGGTCGCGCGGGTGGATGTCCTTCTCCAGGATGATGACCTTCCGCCCATCACGGGCCAGAAAGGTGCCGAGCGCACTCCCGCCCGGGCCCCCGCCGATGATGATGACATCGGCGTCTTCGCGCTGCTCAGCCACGATTGCCCCCTTCCCTGCGCATGGCCCGTTCGTCGCGCGGAGCCGCTTCCAGGAGTGCCATGCGCAGAGGAAGAGTATGGCAATTCGGTAATAACCTGTCGACCCCAGGTGGGATCACGCGGATCCCGACTGGATCTTGGGCGCGTCCGCGGGCAGTGGGAGACCCGATCCACGGCACTGACGCTCCTATAGTCCG
>DHWS01000024.1 GCA_002413305.1 Actinobacteria bacterium UBA5176
CCGATGTGCTGCGTGATCCCGCCGGCCTCGGTCTCGACGACGGCGGACTGGCGAATCGCGTCGAGCAGCGTCGTCTTGCCGTGGTCGACGTGGCCCATGACCGTGACGACGGGCGGACGGGGGACCAGGCGCGACTCGTCCACGGCCTCCGCGTCCTGTTCGGCTTCGAGGTCGTCCTCTTGCTGCGGGCTCACGATCTCGACGCGCTTGCCCTGCTCCGCGGCAGCCAGCTCGATCGCATCGTCTGACAGGGACTGCGTCGCCGAGACCATCTCCCCGGCCATGAACAGGGTCTTCACGATCTCGGCCGCGGTCGCCCCGAGCTTGTCGGCCAGTTCCTGCGGCGAGGCTCCCCGCGGGACCTTGACCGCGGCGGCCTGCTCCTCGGCCGCCGGCGCTGCCGGAACCTCGATGGGGACCGGAGCGGCTTCAGGGATCTCCTCGACCACCTGGACCTCGGTCGACACCTGTCCATTGCCCTCGTCGAGCGCCTCGTGGGGGCGCCGGGTGGGGAGCTGCTCCGCGGTCGCGGCCCTGGGCTTGCTCCCCGGCTTCACATGGCCGCGGGCCGCCCGGATCCGGGGAACCGCCTCGTCGGGCACGGTGGAGGAGGCGGTGCGGCCCTCGTAGCCCATCGCCTCCAGCGAAACCAGGACGTCCTTGCTCTGGACGTTCAGCTCCTTAGCCAGTTCGTGGATCCTCAAGCGCTCACTCCCGATCGCTCCGGTGGCGGCGCGGGCGCCGCACGCACGTCCGTCATTAGCCTAGCTGCCTCCGCGCGGCCGAGCGGGGTCCGAAGCGCCCGCGCCAGCGCGCCGCTCCGTTCGGCCCGGTCGAGGCACCCGGGATGCAGGTACGCTCCCCGGCCGGCCTCCCGGCCCGTCGGGTCGAACGCGACCCTGCCCTCCGGGGTTCGCACGATCCGGACGAAGGACCCCTTCGGTCCCCGCGCGCGGCACGCGATGCACGTCCGCTCGGGGATCCTTCGCTCGCCCACCGGCCGGGCGTCAGGCCGAAGCCGCCTCGTCGCCGGCGGGATCCGGCGTCGTGGCCTCTGCGGCTTCGGCGGGTGGCTCGGTCCCCTCGGCCGGAACCTCTTCGGGCTCCACGGGTGCTTCGACCTCCACGGGTGCCTGCGCAGCGGCTTCCTCGGCCTCGGCGGCCTCGGCCGCCACCCGCCGAGCCTCTCGCTTGGTCCGCTCTTCCTCCGCCGCCTGCGTCTCGCTCCGGATGTCGATCCGGCAGCCGGTCAACCTCGCCGCCAGGCGCGCGTTCTGGCCCTCCTTCCCGATCGCCAGCGACAGCTGGTAGTCGGGCACGATGACCTGCGCGGTCGAGGAGTCGGGGTCCAGGTGGACCTCCTTCACCTTCGCCGGCTGGAGCGCGTTGGCGACGAACTTGTGCAGGTCGGGGGTCCATTCGACCACGTCGATCTTCTCTCCCCGAAGCTCGTTGACCACCAGGCGGACCCTGGAGCCCTTCGCCCCTACGCACGCTCCCACCGGGTCCACACCCGGTTCGGACGAGGACACGGCGATCTTCGACCGGTGGCCCGGCTCGCGGGCGACCGCCTTGATCTCCACGATGCCCTCTGCGATCTCGGGCACCTCCAGCTCGAAGAGCTTGCGGAGCAGGTTCGGGTGCGAGCGCGACACCAGGATCGAGGGGCCCTTGGACGTCTTTCGAACCTCCACGATGTAGGCCTTCAGCCGCTCCCCGTGCCGGTACGGCTCGGAGGGGACCTGTTCGGATTGCGGAAGCAGCGCCTCGATCTTGCCCAGGTCGAGCACGGTATAGCGCCGGGAGTCCTGCTGGATGATCCCGGTCACGATGTCGCCCTCGCGGCCGGCGAACTCCTCATACGTCATCTGCTGTTCGGCATCCCGGAGCTTCTGGTAGATGACCTGCTTGGCGGTCTGGGCGGCGATCCGGCCGATGAAGTCCTTCGGGATCTCCGCCTCTTCGGTCTCCGAGACGACCTCGCCGGTCTCCTCGTCCAGGACCTGCATCCACGCCCGCATCTCCCCCGACTCGGGGTCGAGCTCGACGCGGACCCCGCTGGTCTCCTCGTAGAGCTCGGGGTCGCGCTGTCGCTTGTACGCCATGTACGCCGAAGCAAGGGCGTCCTCGAGACCAGCCATGATCGTCTCGAACGAGATGCCCTTCTCCCGCTCCAGTTCCTTCAGCGCCTGGATCAGTTCCTCGTTCACCTGCTGCCACCCCTAGCCCATTCGAATACCGTTCGCGCGGACGACACGTTGTCGAAGGCGATCCGCCGCTCGCCCTCCTCGGTCACGATCGTGACCTCGGTCGGGCTCGCTTCGCTGATCGTGCCGACGAAGGTCCGCGCGCCCTCGACCGGCTCCACCGTCTTCACCTTCACCTTCTCACCAACCCGCTTCGCGAAGTCCAGCGGCTGCTTCAGCGGCCGCTCGACTCCCGGCGAGCTCACTTCCAGCTCGTACCGCCCGCCCGGCGGGTCGAAGTCCTCCAGGTCGAGCCGCCGGCTGATCCGCCCGCTGACCTCAGCGATCGTTTCGAGGTCCAGTCCACCTTCGACCGGATCCCGGTCGACCAGGACGCGGAGGATCCGCCGGCCCTGCTCCCGGTGGAAGGCCACGTCGACCAGTTCGAGCCCGGCCGATTCGACCACCGGGCGAACCATCGCCTCGACCTCCACCAACTACCCCAATCGAGAAAAAAACGTGGGCGCGTGCCCACGTTCCGGTCGTGCCCAACCTGTTCGGTAGTGAAGTATAGCACTCGCCCGAGTTACGTTCACGAACGCGCAAGCGCCCGGACTACAGCGCGCGGCGCGTGCCCAGCGAGGTGTTCCAGGGATCGTTCTTGTTGAACCGCCGGGCCATCCGTTCGTCGTCCCATCCGTGATGGAGCGGGACACCGAGCCTGTCGACGACCGCCTCTGCCATCTCCTGGGAGGTGAACACCCCGCGCGTCCAGACCCCGTCCAGGTCGACGAGCAGCAGGTCGAACGTCTCCCGGCCAGAGCGTTGGACGATGGCCTCCACGTCGGACCGGAGCTGGACGAACCGGCGGAGCTCGCTGGGAACGATGACGGCCACGTCGGGAGCCTACGAGGCGCGCGGCGCGACCCGCAACTCAGGCGTTCAGGTCGAAGCGGAGACCTCGGACCCGTCGACCTCGGCCTGGGCGATGACCTCGGCCGTCCCCGCCCCTTCCTCCTCCCGCGCCGGGGGCGCCACTGATGCACTGGAAGGAGCCGGTTCGAACGCCGCCGGGTTCTCCATGTACGCCTTGAACGGCTTGATCAGCTGGCTGATGTGCCAGCCGTCGGCGTACCGGTGGTCGATGGTCGCCGTCAGGGGCAACACCGGCCGGATCTCGACCCGCCCGTCGACGGCGATCGGCTTGTCGTTGATCTCCCCCACCAGGACCAGGAGCGGCATCTTGTAGAACCGGGCCAGCGGGGCGAACCCCTGCGGGATGCCGAACATCCCGATGCTGGTGACCATGGCGCTCCCGAACGGGCTGGCCTTCACGCCCAGCGCCTTGATGCTCCTGTTCCGGTCGCCGGCGACCCACGCGCTGAACCGCATGGATGGCCTCAGGAGCCTGCGGGGCATCGCCGCGATCGTCTTCTTCGTTTTGGCGAACTCCTGGTCGTTGCCCTCTTTCATCTTCGTGGCCCGCTCCTTGAGCTCCGCGGCGACCTCGAAGACGGACTTCTCGTCGGTCCGGTCGACCCGGACGCCGGAGAGCTCGCGCCCGCCCTCCACCGCGGCGATGAAGAACACGTCGACGGTCTCGCGCGGGATGACCTTGCTGCCCCGGATGCGCACGTTGAAGTCCGGGACCTCGTGGAGCGCGTTGGCGATGGCCCGGCCGACGAAGTGCGTGGCGGTGATCTTCTGGCCGGCGGCCTTCGCCGCGTCCTGGAAGGCGATGAGCGGCGTCGCGTCGAACTCCAGGATGCCGTACACCTGCGGGTCGTCGGGCGGACCCCACATCGCGCCCGCGATCTTCCGCCATCCGGACAGCTTGGCCATGGCCGCCACCCCCGTCACCCGTTCTCGGTCCTCGTTCGGCAGCATGACAGGTCGGGTGGTCCAACGCACCCGAGCGGCAGGGATAATGGGAGCGCGATCCCGCAAGGAGGTGTGGATGGCCGAAGGGCTCGCACAGGCTGGACTCGAACGACTGCACGCCGTGGCGGAGCGGCACGTCGGCGACGACCGCGTGCCAGGCCTGGTCGCCTTGGTGGGCGCGGCGACCAAGTGCACGTAGAAGCGCTGGGCACGCTGGACGTCGGTGGCCGGCCCGTCGCCCGCGACTCCATCTTCCGGATCGCATCGACCACGAAGCCGATCATGGCCGCGACCACGCTCGCCGTCGCCGCCGAAGCGTTGTTCGACCTGGACGAACCGGTGGACCGGCTGGTCCCGGAGCTAGCCGAGCGACAGGTCCTGCGCCAGATGGATGGCTCCTTGGACGAAACAGTGCCTGCCGCCCGGGCCATCACCGCCCGCGATCTCCTCACGTTCACCTTCGGGTTCGGCATGGTGCTCGAGATGTTCATGGCGCCCACGCCGTGGCCGGTCGTCCAGGCCGCCGAGGAGCTCCACCTGGCGACGATCGGGCCGCCCAACCCGTCGGTACAGCCCGATCCGGATACCTGGATGGCGAACCTGGGCACCCTCCCCTTGCTGGCCCAGCCCGGCGAACGCTGGCTGTACAACACGGGTGCTCAGGTGCTGGGCGTGCTGGTGGCCCGGGCCACCGGCCAGCCACTCTCCGACGTATTGCGAACCCGCCTCTTCGAGCCGCTGGGCATGCGCGACACGGGATTCTGGACGGCCCAGACCGATCGCCTGACCACGGCGTACATGCCGACGCCCGACGGGCTGGTGGTGATCGACCCACCGGACGGCTCGTGGAGCCGGTCGCCGGCGTTCGGCGACGGCGCGGCCGGCTTGGTCTCGACCGCCGACGACCTGCACGCCTTCGCCCGGATGTTGCTCGACGGAGGCGCCCCTGTCCTGACCTCGGACGCCGTCCGAGCGATGACCACCGACCAACTCACCCCCGCACAGAAGTCGCACGGCGGGCTCGGGCAGGACTTCTTCGCGGGACGCTCGTGGGGGTTCTGCCAGGCGGTGCTCGACAGCGGAGCCTATGGGTGGGACGGCGGCCTGGGCACCTCGTGGCTGGTTGATCCAGACCACGACCTGGACGTCATCGTCCTCACCCAGCGGATGTTCGAGTCGCCGGAGCCGCCGCAGGTGCATCGCGACATCCAAGCGGCCGCCTACGCCGCCCTGTCGTAGGTCGCTCCGCGCACGGCCCCCGTTCAACGAACCGTATCTGATACCTCGACCCGTCCGGGGCGCGGCCAACGCGCCGGACAAGCGCGCCCAGCGACCGGATCCCACGAGGTATGCTGTCCAATCGAATGCCCGAGAGGGGAGTGCTGATGAAGCGGCTCATCTGGGCAATCCTCGGGGCCATGGTCCTGACACTGATGCTCGTGCTTCCCGCGCAAGCGAGCGTGCAGTGGATCTGCAACGTCCCCGGCGTAGGAGACGTGACATTCGTCACCGCCGGCGACGCGGCATTGCATGGGATCACTACGGCCAACGCGAAGGCGGGCAAGGTGTTCCATGACCAGTTCGGCGAGGACTGCCGGGTCATCGTCGTCTCGTAGGCAACTCAGCGGCACGACTCACCTGCTGGACAGAGAACGCCTCGACTGGAGGCGGACCCGTTAGGGAGCCGAGGCAGGGACATGATTGCACCCTCGCCCATGCCAGTGTGCTGACGCTGGCACTTGGTTCCGAACTCTAAGGGGCAGCTTCCAGCAACGTTTTCGCCGCTTGCGCCCCGTCGGCCAGCGGAGCCTGGGAGCGCTCGCCCGTGGCGCGCAGCTTGAGATCGGCCGTGCCTGCTTCGATGCCTCGCTTGCCGATCACGAGCTGGACCGGGTAGCCGATGAGGTCGGCGTCAGCGAACTTCACCCCGGCGGTGGCCTCGCGGTCGTCCAGGACCGCGTCAACGCCGAGATCGGCGAGCGCCGCGTACAACCCTTCGGCGGCCGAGACCACCGCGGGTTGGTCCATGTTCGTCGGAATCACCGCGGCGTCGAACGGGGCCAGCGAGCGGGGCCACTTCAAGCCCGAGTCATCGTGACATTGCTCGGCCACCGCAGCCAGGATCCGCGAGATCCCGATCCCGTAGCACCCCATCACGTACGGCTTCTGTGAACCGTCCTCGTCGATGAACGTGGCCTCCAGCGGCTTCGAGTAGCGCGTCCCGAGCTGGTAGATGTGGCCGACCACGATCGCCGTCCCCAGCTGCAGCGCGCCCCCGTCCACCGGGCACAGATCGCCGGGCGCGGCCTGGACGACGTCCTCCCACCGGTCCACGCGGAAGTCGCGGTCCACGTTCGCCCCCGCCACGTGATGGTCGACGGCATTCGCGCCGGTCACCCAATTCGAACCCGCCCGCACCGAATGGTCGGCGATCACCACGACCTCCGGAGACATCCCCTGCGGGCCGGCGTACCCCTTCACGAACCCGCGCTTGCCGAAGTCCTCTTCGTCGAACAGCCGGACCGGCGTCGGGAAGAACAGGCGGGCGACCTTCTCCTCGTTGACCTCATGGTCGCCGGGCACCACCACGGCCGCGGTCCGCCCGCCCGCGTCGTACAGCATGGTCTTGAGCATCCGCGACTCGGGCTTGCCGGTCAGCGCGGCCACGGCGGCGATCGCCGGGGCGTTCGGCGTATGGATGTCGGTCAACGGCTCGAGCTCCGGACCCTCCGTAAGAGCCAGAGGCCGCATCGGCGTCGCCGCCTCGAGGTCCGCCGCGTAGTCGCACGACTCGCAGTACAGGAAGTGGTCCTCGCCCGCGTCGGTGATGGCCATGTATTCGTGGTTCACGCCTCCGCCGATCTGCCCCGGGTCCGCTTCGACCACCCGGAAGTCCAGCCCGCACCGGTCGAAGATCCGCTTGTATGCCTCGAACATCACGGCATACGACGCGCGCATGCCGTCCTCGTTCCGGTCGAACGAGTACGCGTCCTTCATCAGGAACTCCCGCCCGCGAAGCAGGCCGAACCGGGGCCGGAACTCGTCCCGGTACTTCCATTCGACCTGGTAGAGGGTCACCGGCAGGTCGCGGTACGAAGAGAACTCGCCGGCTACCAGCGGGGTCACGACCTCCTCCTGCGTGGGCCCGAGCCCCATCTCCCGTCCGTGCCGGTCCTTCAGCTTGAACATGAGCTCGCCGTACGCCTGCCACCGGCCGGTCGCCTTCCAGGGTTCGGCGGGGAGCACGATCGGCATCCGGATCTCCTGCGCGCCGGACGCGTCCATCTCTTCGCGGACGATCCGTTCGATCTTGCGCATCGTCCGCAGGCCGAGCGGCAGCGTCGTGTAGATGCCCGACGCCACCTTCCGGATGAAGGCGGCCCGGAGCAGCAGCTGGTGGGAGGCGGCCTCGGCCTCGGCCGGTGCCTCGCGCAGCGTTCGGGCGAACAGGGTGGACATCCTCATGGGCTCTTCAGGATACGAGGCTCACTCGCCGGGCAGCGCGTACACGATGTGGCGAAGCCTGGCTCGGACCGTCTCCCTCCAGGGCATCAGGCCGATCTTCTCGGCCACGCCGCGGGAGGGCACGTTCTCCGGCCGGATCAGCGCGATCAGCCGGTCCACGCCCGCCGTGTCGAACGCGAAGTCGCGGCACGCAGCCGCCGCCTCCGACGCAAGCCCCCGCCGCCACAGGTCCTTGCGCACGTGGTGGCCGACCTCGACGAACGCCTCTCCCTCAACCTGCTGGACCGTCAGCCCGCAGTCCCCGGCGAACGTTCCGTCCTCACGAAGCACCAGCGCCCACAGCCCGAACCCATGCTCCGCGTAGTTGCGGAGGTTCCATTCGATCCACCCCATGGCCTCGTCCCGCGTCTTCGGCCGGGGGTAGAACCGCATGACCTCCGGGTCGCCGAGCAGCGCCGCCATATCGTCGAGATCCGCGGGCGTCAGCTGCCGAAGGAGCAGTCGCTCGGTCTGCAGGACGGATCCGTCGCGGAGGACCGGCAAGCTACTCGGCGGGCGCGGAGGCGGCTTCGAGCTCCAGCTCCTTGGCCATCTTGCGGGCTTCCTGCAGGAGCGTCTCGACGATCTGGTCCTCGGGGATGCGATGCTCGATGAGCTCGCCGCGAACGATCAGCTGGCCGTAGCCCTTCCCCGCGGCGATGCCGAGGTCGGCCTCCCGGGCCTCCCCCGGCCCGTTCACCACGCACCCCATGACCGCCACCCGGATCGGCGCCTTGAGGCCCTCCTTCTCCAGCGCCTCGTTCACCTGCTTGGTCAGACCCAGGACGTCGACCTCGGCCCGGCCGCATGATGGGCAGGCCACCAGGTCCAATCCGCGCTTGCGCAGGCCCAGCGACTGCAGGATCCAGATCCCGACCTTGACCTCCCACACGGGGTCGTCGGTGAGCGAGACGCGGATCGTGTCGCCGATGCCCTCGGCCAGGAGCGCGCCGATCCCCACCGAGCTCTTGATGCCACCGGCCGGCATGGGGCCGGCCTCGGTCACCCCGAGGTGCAGCGGGTAGTCGCACTTCTCGGCCAGCTGGCGGTAGGCCTCGATCATCACCCGTGGGTTCGAATGCTTCACCGAGATCTTGATGTCGAAGAAGTCCTCGTCCTCCAGGATCCGGACCTCGTTCAGGGCCGATTCGACCAGCGCCTCGGGGGTCGGATTGCCATAGCGCTCCAGGATGTCCTTCTCCAGCGACCCCGCGTTGACCCCGATCCGGATGGGCACCCCGCGCGCCTGCGCCTCCCGGGCGATCAAGCGGACCTTGTCGTGGTACTTGATGTTGCCGGGGTTGATCCGCAGGCCCTGGACGCCGGCCTCCAGCGCGGCCATGGCGTACTTCCACTGGAAGTGGATGTCGGCGATCACCGGGACCGTGGACTTCGCGGCGATCGCCTTCAACGCTTCGGCGTCCTCCCAGTGCGGGACCGCCACGCGCACGATGTCGACGCCGGTGGCCACCAGCGACGCGATCTGCTGGAGCGTGGCGTTGATGTCGGCCGTCTTCGTCGTGCACATCGACTGCACCCGGATGGGCGCATCGCCGCCGATCTCGACCGACCCGACCTTGATCTTCCGGGAGACGCGTCTTGCGATCATCGCTTCCTCAAGTATGCCACCGGTGCCCTGGCTATCGTCTAATCGAGCTGACCGGCCGGTCGCCGTGCCTAGACACGTGGCCTAGTCGCCGAACACGTGGAACTGGACCGTGCGCTCCTTCGGCTCGTCCAGCTCCAGGAGGAGCAGGCGCTGCCACTGGCCGAACAGGGGCTCCCCCGCCCCGACGGGGATGGCGTGTGAGGTCGAACCGAGCACCATCTGCATCACGTGCGACTGGCCGTTCGCCCGTTCGTGGCTCTCCTGCAGGTTCTGGGTTCGGCGCTCCAGGTCGTCGTGCGCATAGTAGATGTCGCTCGGCACCAGCAGCTCCAGCCGCTTGCGCAGATCCTCGTGCGCGCCGTCCTCCCACTCGTTGATGAGCAGCGCGCAGGTGGTGTGGGCGCAGAAGGCGACCGCACACCCGTCGGTGACCCCCGAGTCCTTGATCGCCCTGCGCAGATCGTCGGTGAGGTCCACACAGTCCAGCCGCTGCTCTGGGGTCACCTGGATCGTCGTCGTCGCGGTCTTCACGTTTCCTCCTTGATCCCATGCCCGACCACACTCATCTCCCGTTCCTCGCGGGCTGGCATGGGCGCCGGTCTCCCCGGCGGCCGGTCGGGTCCAACGATGGGAAGGACGAACCGGAACCCGGACCCCTTTCCCACCGTGCTCTCCACCCAGATCCTTCCGTCGTGCGCCTCGACCACAGAGCGCGCGATGGCCAGCCCGATCCCGGTTCCGCCATCCCCGCGCGACCGCGATGGGTCCACACGATAGAACCGCTCGAAGACGAAGGGCAGGTGCTCGGGCGGGATCCCCGGTCCGGTGTCCTCCACCGAGACCTCGCAGAGATGCCCCCGCTGGCTGGCCCGCACGGTGATCCTTCCCCCGGCGGGTGTGAACCGGAACGCGTTGTCCAGCAGGTTGAACAGGACCTGGTGGATGCGTTCGCGATCGGCCTCGACCGCCGGGAGATCCGCCGGGATCTGCTTCGAGACGACGATGTGGCCGTCGGGGCGGGTCACCTCGATCTCCCGGACCACGCGGTCGACCAGCGGCGCGAGCTGCACCGGCTCGAGTTCGAGCGGGACGTCGCCGGACTCGAGGCGGGACAGGTCCAGGAGCTGTTCGATCAGCCGCGACAGGCGTTCGGATTGCTGGAGCATCACCGACAGGACCGCCGGGTTGGGTTCCTCCACGCCGTCGAGGAGGTTCTCGAGGTGGGCCCGGATCGCCGAGATCGGCGTCTTGAGCTCGTGCGAGACGTTCGCCACCAGGTCGCGGCGGAGGCGTTCCAGGTTCTCCATCTCCCCCGCCATCCGGTTGAACGTGTCGGCGAGCTGGCCGACCTCGTCGCGGGTTCGAACTTCCACCCGTTGCCGGTAGTCTCCCCGAGCCATCCGCCGGGCCGCCTGGGCCATGTCGCGGAGGGGCTGGGTCATGCCCCGGGCCAGGAAGCGCGCCAGGAACAAGGCGATGAACGCGGCCACCGCTCCGGCCAGCAGGAACTGCCACCACACGCTCCGTACGAAGCGGGCCGTGCCGGTGACCGCGCCCCGCACGCCCTCGCCCTCCACGCGGTACGCGAGGTAGACGGCGCCGACCACGTGGCGCTGCCGGGTGACCGGGATGCCGAGGTACTCCTCGTCGCCAGCCTTCCCCTGGTCCACGGCCAGCTGGCCGGACAGCACCTTCGAGAGGTTCGGCGGCTGGGGAAACGGGATCGTGTTAACCAGACCGCCCCCGTTCGGTCCCACCACAAGGACCGGGTTCGGGACCTGCCCGAGCACGCGGGGGAGCGACTTCGACGGTGCGCCTGACGGGGAGAACGCCAGCGCGGCAACGCCCTGCGCTTCGCCGAACGCCTGCCGGAACTCTCGGTCGCGTTCGGACCGCCGCAGTGCGAACCCGACCGCGATGTACATCATCAGGACGGTCGCCGCCACGGCGAAGACGATGACCGCGCCGAGCTTCGTCCGGATGGACGTGACGCGGTCGAGCGGGCGGGTGGACATCAGCTCCCGGCCCCTCCGGTCGCGGCGGGCTCGGAGGCATCGGGCCGGTCCCCGGCCTCCATGAACGCATACCCGACCCCGTGCACGGTGCGGATGTACTTCGGCTCGGCGGCTTCGTCCTCCAGCTTGCGGCGGATCCGGGCGACGTGGCTGTCGACCACGCGGCCGCCGGCGTAGTCCCGATACCCCCACACCCGATCCATGAGCTGGTCGCGGCTGAGAACCACGCCGGGACTGCGGGCGAGGGCCAGCAGGATCTCGAACTCGAGAGGCGTCAGCTGGACCTCCTCGCCGGCCCGGAGGACCCGCCGCCGGGCCGGGTCGACGGTGAGATCGAACCGGACGATCGCCTCGGTGGTCTGCATGCCGCGGATGCGCTCCATGCGGCGGATGATGGCCCGCACCCGCGCGGTCAGCTCGCGGAGGCTGAAGGGTTTGGTCAGGTAGTCGTCGGCGCCGACCGCGAACCCGGCGACCTTGTCGGCCTCGTCGGTCCGCGCGGTGAGCATGAGGACCGGGACCCATTCGTCCTTCTGGATCTCGCGGCAGACCTCGAGCCCGTCCATGCCGGGCAGCATGAGGTCCAGGACGACGAGGTCGGG
>DHWS01000122.1:0-7152 GCA_002413305.1 Actinobacteria bacterium UBA5176
GGCCCGTCCTGTCCCGATAGCCGTTCCAGCTCTCGAAGCAGGTCCTCGCTGGGGATGGAGACACTCGCCATCAGTTCAGAGAGCGCCTCCTCATCCGCGACAGCCATGCCGGCCAGGGGGTCGAGCGTGGCGAGCAGCTTGTCGGCCTCGACCTCATCGACGTCAAGCACGAGCACGGGGACCAACGAGTCGGGGGTCGTCTCGGCGCGAAGGTGTCCATCCACGAGCATCAGCCCTGCGGCGGTCTCCCGAGCCAAGAGCGCGTCAGCGTAGCCAACATCAGCGAGCATCGCGCGAAGGGCGTTCTGCTGCTGGGGCGGGTGCCGCCGCCAGTTCTTCGGATTCGGCAGCAGGTCTCCGGCCCGTACACGCCGGAGCTCCACCACCCGGTCACGAACCTGCATCTAGTGCTCCCTTGGGGCAGTCGCGGAGTCGCGGTGTCGAAATCGAGGCCAGATTGTGCGGGGATGACCCTCGCGCCCAGGGAATCGCGATTCATTGGCCCCTCCCCCCCCAGTTAGCGGCCAGCTAACTTCGCTTTGACTGCAGCTAACGTTGGCTATCACGCCTCCACCTCAACGCGCATGCCGCCGAAGGTGACCGTGTATCGAACGCCGCGAAGCCGCAGGGCCTGCCGCTCATCCGCTCGGTCGAAGGCACCGAGGAGTTGATCAAGACCGGAGCGCTGCTCCAGCTCGGCGACAGGCAGCCCTCCATTCGCCATGGCCGCGAGCTTCGAATGCCAATAGCATTCACCACCGCGACCGGGGCCAGCGACCACGTCGAACCGTTGCCATAGCAGGTCCTGCCGCTGGCACGTTGAGCACGTCGGCGGGCCGGTCACGTTGCCGCCTCCACCCATCGCCTCGGGGCCGGGGCCAGCACTACCACGCGCATGAGGGCGAGCAGGTGACTGCATCGACCGAAGGCCGGACAGTCGCACCACCATCCGCGATCAGGGGAGTAGCCGAGGGCGTAGACCTCGCCCGAGTCGCCCCGGCAGATCGCCCGGATCGTAACGGTGTCGAGCCACTCGACGGTGAGCCGGCCGCACGTAAGCAGTCGGACCGCCTTCGCGTCGGCGTTCTCACGCATGGGACGTGGCCCTCTCGTTGACCGCGGATCCCTGCCGCAACGAGTTTCGTTGCGGTCCACCCTCTGCCCTGCGCGTGTCAATTCGCCTCGCCTTCCCTCGACGTGATCCGGGTGATCCACCGCTCACCACCGCGTGCCTCGAACCGGATGGACACGCGGTAGACCTCGCGAGCGGAGGTAGACATCGCGGAAATCACGACATCACCCCCAGGAACGGCTCGATCTTCGCGGCCGTCCAGGCGTGGCCCTTGGGGTCCTTGAGCTCCCAGGCGTTCAGGGTCCGGGCGATCTCGTGCGGGTTGTTCCCACCGCGGTGCAGGCGGTCGATCTCGGCTGCGATGTCGGCGGCCCCGGCATCCACCGAATACGGTGCAGAACTGCTAGGACCACTAGGACCACCCCCCCTGACCTGCGGTTTCTCGGTGGGCGTGCCCGGACCGGGGTGCTGCTGCTTGGCGTCTGGTCCTAGTGGTCCTAGGGACCGGGCACTGTTGTTGGTGGCGAGGCGGATGCCGGCGTAGAGGTACACCCGGTCTTCGACTTCCCGAGGGCGCATCCTCCGCACGGTCGGGGCGGTCGCCTTCAGGTCCTTGCCGAAGTTCGCCTTGGTCCCCGGGTGCCGGTTCTCGTCAACGCACCAGTCCTTCCAGGCGCTCCACAACTCCTCGACCGCGATCTCGAACTCCGGTCCCTGTTCGCAGCGATCGCGCAGGAACGCGGCGACCGGGGAACTGAGGTCCTCGAGCTGGACGAGCGCCTCCTCGCTTGCGGTGGGCATCCGGAAGTGACCGCGTTTGTGCAGCCGATCCAGACCCTCCAGCACCCAGTTCAGAATCCCCGGCGCCTCGGCCAGGAGTTCGTCGGTGAGCTTCGGGTTCTCCGCGCCGAGGAAGCTCTTGGTGAGCACCAACAGCACGAACCGCGACGAGAGCGCCCCGGAGGAGTCCAGCAGCCGCGGCAGCTCGTTGGTGAGGACCACGAACCTGGTCGGCAGCCGACCGGTCCACGGGTCCTTGTACTTGCGATCCACCGTGATCGAGTCCTCACCGGAGATCGACAGCAGCCGCTCGACCACGATGGTGGAGTCGGCCTTCGACCCCAGCCGGGCGTCGGAGATCAGGCCCAGTGGTCGGTCGATCAGCTCCTGGAGTCCGAAGTTCGTGGCCAGGCCGGCCAGGGTGGGGGCGGCGACGTTGTGCTTGCCCAGCAGTCCGGTCAGGACTCGCCCGATGGTCCCCTTCCCACCTCGACGTGGCCCAACGAACAGGAAGATCTTCTGCTGGCGGGTGTCGCCGCCAATGACTTCGCCCATGATCTCCTGCAGGGTTTGGATCGACTCCTCGTCGGTCCCCCACAGATCCGACAGGAAGTGCAGCCACCGCCCCGGGGAGGGTGCGATCGGGTCGTACTCGAACGGGAGCGAGTGATAGACGAAGAAGGCCGGACGGTGCGGCAGCAGGGTCCTGGTCGGGACGTGGAGCAGACCGTTCGCAACTGACACGACCTCGCGGGGCGGCAGGTCCTCCGCGCCGTCGATCCAGGCTGGGGCCTCGACCGACCCGTCGAGATGGACGATCGCCCGCAGCGCGTCCACCACGTTGTCGACCTTGTAGCGGGTCGGCTCGAACGGGACGAGCTCGGCCCCGGCTTTCGTCTCCCTCAGGTATTGGGCGTCTTCCAGCCAGGAGTACGCCGCACTGCGGACCGCACGAACGTCGACCTCCGGCCAGCACGTCCCGCTCCACCGATGGAAGTCGCCGCGGTGAACGCGAAGGACGAACTGGCCCATCTGCACGTAGTGCTGGTTCACGAACATCCTGGCGACCGCCATCGGGTTCGTGGGCGAAGGGACCAGCGCCGGGGGGTGTTGCAGTGTTGCACTGCCCGCAGGGGGGGTAGAGGGCGCCTGACCGTTGCCCTCGTTCAGATCCCCCAGGTCCTTCTTGAAGTCCTCGCCACCCATCAGGCCACCCCCTCGAAAGTGATGGAGGAGCGGATGGCCTCGGTCTCGGCCTCGCGGTGACGAGCTTCGAACTTGTCGATCAGGGTCGGGCTGGGGACGTCGCGCCGGCAGGCCGGGCAGAGCAGGTAGCCGGCGCGGTGGAGCCGGCGGAGTGCCTGCCACGAGGTCGGCGCCGGGCCCGGCGGTGCGGGCCGGTTGATCTCGGACACGATGGCGTCCAACGCCATCTCCGGCAGCTGGGCGCGGGCGGCCTGGCGTGCGAGCGCGGCGAGGAGGCGGGCCTCGTCTTCGGCTTCGAGATTGGCTTCGAGGACGGCCCCGACCCCACTCTGGATCCGCCGAACTTCAAGGATGCATGACGGCAGGCCGTGTTCTTCGGGAAGCGGTGGAGAGTCCAGTATCGTGGCGACCTGCCGGACCACCGTGGCGGTAGAATCAAGCTGATCGTCCTGGTCGGCGGTCATCTCTGGGCCCCTGGTGGTGAGCCGGGGGCTCAGTCTTGTCCCGGGGGTCATGGGGCTGCCGACCGCCGCGGCCGCTCGTACAGCGGCTCGACCATCCGCTCCGCGAAGAAACGCTCGACGTCGGCGACCCGGTACAGGGCCTTCTTGCCAACCCGCGCGTAGCGCGGGCCTTCGCCTCGACTGGCCCAACCCTCGAGCGTCCCCTGGGCGATGCGGTAGAACAAGGCGACCTCGGCGCGCGTGAGCCATTCGGGCTTGCGGGTGTCTGTTGCCGTCCGTTCGCTCATACCCCTGACGGTAAGCCATCATGCAGGCGAGCTGATAAGATGACGTGGATGGACAAAGAGCGGCTTCGGAAAGAGGCGCGGCGAGTGCGCCCGGAGAAGGCCCGGACCTTCAACGCGTTCTGGGGCTATCTCGACGACGAAGGTACGGTCGAGTTGGCGCTCGAAGGGCCTACCCCCGTCGAAGACATCGCGGACAAGTTCGAGGCGTTAGCGAGGGCGAGGGAGCGGGCGAACGGGACCGAGGCCGACCGGGCGATCGGCCCGGATGCTCGGATGCTCGCCCTCGCCGACATCATGGCGATCGAGGCCGCACGGCTGCCGGCCGTCCAGGAGTTCCGGTCCCAAGTCCTCCGCGGTCGCCTGCTGAAGCCGGAACGCATCGCCGCGTGGATGGAGCGCCAGGCGAGAAAGGACGGCGACCCAACCAGGTGGGAGGTCGTTTCCCCCGGTGCCCCGGACGCCCGGCCGGTTGCTTCCCAGTCCTCATTCTTCGAGTTCCTGCCTTACGCCTCTCCCGATGTCTCGCAGACCATCCACAAGCCCGTCCGGGCCGGTGGTGTTCTGGCCGAGTTGAAAGGGATTGCGATTGCACTCGCCCGCAGGTACTCATGGACCGAGGAGCTGGCCGTTCGGTTCGTGCTCACCGGGGGTATCCCGCTCAACCGGGCCCGCTATACGACCACGTCCGGCGGCCCGTACCTTGCGGCCCGGATGATCGAGCTCCAAGTCAGCCCCCGGCTCAGCCCGCGCGAGGTCGGCGGCGTCTTCTCAGCCGCCAGGAGGAGCGTGCTTGGCCCCAGCACCCGAGACCGCGCAATCACGGCCGCCCGCGCCGAGCTGGGCGTGTTCGGGACGGGGGTCAACGACGGTCGGTCATGGCTCGATGCCATGACGGCTTGGAACAGGGCTCACCAGGAGCGCCCGTATAGCGATGTTCGACTCTTCACCCGCGACGTCCGGCAGGCATACAAGCGCATCACCGGGATGGATCTTCCGTGGATCGGGAGACGGAGGGAGGGCGGAGGCTGATGGCGTTCATCGAGAAACGCGGCCCTGGTCGCTGGCGTGCGCGATACCGCGGGCCGGACGGCCGGGAGCGGTCGCATACGTTCGAGCGGAAGAGCGACGCTGAGCGGTGGCTGGCCACGGAGACGGCAGACGTCGCGCGGGGCGCGTGGACCGACCCGCGGCTCGGCCGAATCACGCTGGAAGAGTGGGCGAAGACCTGGGAGGCCGGTACCGTCAACCTCCGCCCAACGACGCGTGCGCTGAACCTCGGCATAGTGCGCAACTACCTGCTCCCTCGCTTCGGCCGCTGGCCCCTCGCGCGGATCTCCACCTCCGACGTTGCGGCCATGGTCGCCGAGGAGCTCGCCAGCGGGGAGTTGTCGAACAGCGCGGTACGGCGGCACGCGATCGTGCTGAGCGGGCTTCTCGCCGTCGCGGTCGCCGATGGCCGGATCGTTCGGAACCCATGCGCTGGCGTCAAACTGCCGCCCGAGGACTCGCGGAAGATGCGGTTCCTCGAGGCACACGAAGTCGCTCGGTTGGCGGCCGCGATTCGACCCGAGCATTACCGTCCGCTGATCCTCACCGCCGCTTATCTGGGAATGCGATGGGGCGAACTTGCCGGGCTCCGACTCGATCGCGTCGACCTGCTCCGCCGGCAGATCCGCGTCGACCAGCAGCTAGTCGAAGTCGGCGGCCGCCTGACCTTCGGGCCGCCGAAGACCAAGGCCGGCGTCCGCACGGTGAGCGTCCCGTTCACCCTCATCGACGTCCTGGCCGAGCACCTCCATACGAGGGCCGTCCGCGAGTCCGGCCTGGCGTTCCCGACGCCGAGCGGCAAGCCCATGCGTCGGGGCGGGTTCCGTCGAGTCTGGCGTGCCGCGTGTACCGCTGCCGGCTTCGACGGCGGGCCCCTCGACGGGCTCGTCTTCCATGAGCTCCGCCACACTGCGGCCGCGCTCGCCATCGCCCAGGGCGCCCATCCCGTGGCGATCAAAGAACGGCTCGGGCACTCCTCGATCACGGTCACGATGGACCGCTACGGCGGGTTGTTCCCGCGGCTCGACGAGGCCATCGCGGAGGGCCTCGACACGGCGCTCCGTGAATCTCTCGCGGCCTCATTGCGGCCTGCGGCGGCCTCGCGCGGCGAAGTTGTCGCGTTTCCGCAGGTCAAGGGCCCGCCGGCCCGGTAGCGCGCCAGCCTTCCAAGCTGGTTACGCGGGTTCGATTCCCGTCACCCGCTCTGCTGGGAGCCCCCTGTCTGGCTCCTACCCCTGACTCTCCAGCGTGGCCTCACCGACACTGACCAGGATGTCCCAGCTGTTCCGCAATGAAAACGACGAGGAGGACGACCGTCACCGCAACCAACCAGTTCAGTCCGGCAGCGTAGGAACCCTGGCCGACGAGCGCGCCCCCGAGGATCGCCCCGGCGTAGCCGAGGGCGCTCAAGGCGAACCGCAATATCAGCTTGAATGGCCGGAGCGTTCGCGTCCGGCTTCGAACTGCCGCAACCAGACTCGGCACGATCACGCCAAGACTGATGGCCCCTAAGATCACGAGCTCAGTGCTCGCGGCCGATGGTCCCTGCGGGATCACCAGGAACAGGGACACGAGGAGGAGGAGGCCGAAGTTCGCGAGCGTCACACGTGCCAGCCCGCGCACCTCGGAGCGAGACAGGACAGCCCGAAGGTGCAGCGAAAGGCCCACGAAGAGGAGGCCGACGAGCGTCGCCGCAGCGGTCCCGGCGATCGTGTAGAACTCGTGCCAGCGCTCGGCAAGAACCTGGTACGGCACGGGATGGAGTCTGACATGCGCGGTCGGTCCGGGTCACGTTGGGGTTGGGCCGCGCCTACAGGTCCCCGATCTGGGAGATGACCTTGTCGCCGACCGCTTCGATGGTCGCCGGTTCCTCCACGTTCCGAAGCGCGCCGATCGCGGCCTGCACGCCCGCCTCGGCCAGCGTCCCCAGCTGGTCGACGACCTCCCCGGCCCGGTCGCCTCCTCGCCCGACGTCCACGACGTAATAGACCGTCTTCTCGATCGCGTCGTAGTCGCAGCCCTCGCGTTCGCAATGCTCCCGGAGGACGGCGAACTTGTGTCGTGCGGTCGCGGCGTCGCCGAACACGTTCGACGCGTCGGCGTACTTCGCCGCCAGGCGAAGCGTCTTCCGCTCGCCGCCACCGCCGATCATGATCCGTGGATGCGGGCGGGAGAGCGACTGCGGTGAGTTCAGCGTTTCGGCCAGCTGGTAGTGCTTCCCTCGATACGGCCCGTCGTCGTCGCTCCACATCTGGAGGGAGATCTGCAGGGCCTCCTCCAGGCGTTCGAACCGCTC
>DHWS01000122.1:7282-36754 GCA_002413305.1 Actinobacteria bacterium UBA5176
GCCACCGGCGGGAATGGGACGCCGAGCCCCACGTGCTCCTGTTCGTTCCACGCGGCGCCGATGCCCAGCCACGCCCGCCCACCCGACAGGACGTCGAGCGTGCTCACTGTTCGGAACTTGGTAGCCAGCCCGCCCTACCGGCACAAATGGAAGCGACCCCGGCCAAGGCCTGAAGACCCGACCGGGGCCGCTGCTCGGCCCCCGCTGGACGTTTGTCTACCTCGGCCAATGTAATCCTGCACCTGGCGGGCGGGTGCGGGTAGGGAACTCGGAGGTCAGCGAGCGCATCACATGACCACACGGGGCACGCGCCGACGAAGACCTGGCACGCGGCGGGCCCGCCAGCTGCCCTACGGGCTCGCTATCGGGTCGTTGTCGTAGGCGACGTAGTGGCCTGACTGCCGCAGAGCCCGCTCGTCGATCGCCAACGGGAAGGACTCGAGAAGCGTCATCCACTTACGCTTGGCCCCGAGCCGCGCCTCAACGGATGCCTCCCATCCATTCGCCGCGCTCACCACCCCGCCTGGTTTGCGGCTGAACTCGCAGCAGATTAACTGGGCTTCCCGCCCTCTCACCGGAATAGCGGTTGCCATCTCTCGGCCGTCATCCGGCACGGGCAACGGCTGGACGCCGGGCCTAGTCGCCTCAAACGACAGTCGATACGTTCCTGACGGGCCAGACAGGCGCAGCTGCAGGTTGAGTACGACGATCGGCGTGGGACCGTCGTTGTAGAACACGAGTGGAAGCACGATCAGAACCTGCCCCCCAGTGTCCGCGAACGCGAAACTTCTGGGGGGCCACGCGTGCAACGTACCGCGTCGCCAGTTCATCCACCAGAAGGTCCCTGTAGTGAACGCGAGAGCACAGCCGCTGATGGTGATCGCAATCCAGTTCCCGAAGCTCATCCCACCAACGACGATAGAAGATACGGAGCGGCCGTAGTACCAGACCGGGCCACCGATAGAGGCCCGGCCTGTAGGCAAGGCCCCTCGGAAGGCGCCCGATCCGATCAGGCGTCGGCGCTCGCTCAGCGCTGGCGCCTGCACTCAGGCCAGATATAAGGTAACAGTCAGGGTCTCTCGAAGGAACCCACACCTTGCCGCAGAGGGCGGTGATTGGGCGTGCCGTAGACCAGGGCGTGAGCCAGCTTGGACTTCTCGACGTAGTGGGCGAACCTGTCGTGGTCGCCGTCGAAGTCGAAGGTGGGCGGGGGAGTCGGGCAGACCTCGGGTGGGGCCGGGTCATGGGGCTAAGCTGCGGGTGGGAGGCGGTTGTCATGGGGCAGTATCTCTTCAACTTATCGAAGAAGGGTGCCGCGAAGGGACAGACACTGCGGGAGCAGGCGTCTCAACTCTTGGCGCTGAAGATGTGGGGGGTCGGCGCTAAGACGCCGAACCGAAACTCCTTCACCCCTGGCGACCGCGTGCTCATCTATGTGGGCGCCCCCGAGTTCGAGTTCATCGGGCACGCTGAGCTTGCGTCGGCGACACGTCAGTGGACGCCGGAGGAAGCAGGGCGATACGCGGGGAGCTTCGACGGCGGCGTCTTGTTCAGCCAGACGCAGATCTGGGAGCACCCGGTGCCGATGAAGACCGTGCTACCCGAGCTCGACCTCAAAGAGACCAACCCAAGAGCGATCGCGGCGGGCCGCTGCCGATGGCTCTGATCACCTCACCTACCTGCTGCAGGTCACCGAGCTCGAGCTCCTGGAGCGGGAGCGCAAGGCCGCGGAGCGACGGCTGAAGGCCGCACGGTTCCCCTCGCTCAAGTCCCTGGAGTCCTTCGACTTCGCAGCACGTCCATCGGTGAACAAGGCGCTTGTGGCCGAGCTCGCCCGCGGGGAGTTCATCGACCGGCGGGAGAACGTCCTGCTCGTCGGGAACCCCGGGACGGGCAAGAGCCACTTGGCGATCGCCCTTTCGGCCGCGGCCTGCGCCAGGGGCTACCGGGTGCGCTTCTTCCGGGTCACCGAGCTGGTCACGCTGCTGATCGAGGCCAGGGACGAACGCTCCCTGCTCGGGCTGCGAGCCCGCCTGGCCAAGCTCGACCTGCTGGTGCTGGACGAACTCGGCTACGTGCCGGCCTCCAAGGTGGGGGCGGAGCTGCTGTTCGACGTCATCTCCACCGCCTACGAGCGAACGAGCCTAATGGTCACCACCAACCTGCCGTTCGATCACTGGACCGAGGTGCTCGGGTCGGAACGCCTCACCGGGGCGACCCTTGATCGCCTGACCCACCGGTGCCAGATCATCGAGACAAAAGGAGAGAGCTACCGGCTGCGCGACGCCAAAGCAAGGATCCGCAAGCAAGGGCCCTCACGCGAAGCAGCCCCGCCCGGGTCCGGTGCCGATGCTCCCAGAGCACTGGAAGGAGGTCCCCGAACCCGTTAGCATCCCACCCAGGTGCTGTCGTTTTCGACCGGCCACCGCTGTCGTTTTCGACCGGCGTTCTCACCCGAACTAACGATTCGGGATACTAGTCATTCCAGGCCATTTTCCCCAGCCCGTAATCCGATCCGAAAGCCTCCGCGAACGCTCGGGTGATTCACAGGAAGTCGCGAGAGCCCGAGGAGGTGAGGAGCGCTTCACCCGTGCGGCCGGGGGATGGCACGGGAAGGCCCGCAACGTCTGCCCGCATCTGGTAGTTCGAAAGGGGGTGTTCCGCCTTGCCATTCCTTGGCAAGCGATTCCGCCAGGCGGCAGTGGCCGCGGCAGCGACCGTGGCACTGGCGTCGGGCCTGCTCGCCGGCTTGGCGCCGGCTACAAGCCACGCGTCGAGCCACCGCGAAGCGCCGCTCGTCGCCGCGGATCCACAGGTGGACGGCACCGACTTGTACGCGTTCGTCAGCCCGGACAAGCCGGGCACGGTGTCGATCATCAGCAACTGGATCCCGTTCGAGAACCCGGCCGGAGGACCGAACTTCTACTCGTTCGCGCCGGGCGTCAATTACGACATCAACATCGACAACAACGGTGACGCCAAGCCGGAGATCATCTACCGGTGGATCTTCACCAACCACTACCGCAACACCGACACGTTCCTGTACAACACGGGCGTCGTCAACCACCTGACCGACTCGACGCTGAACTTCTTCCAGACGTACGACCTGCTCCGGATCACGGGGGGCGGCACGACCACCCTCCTCCACGACGCGCTGGTGGCCCCGTCCGACGTGGGCGACGCGTCGATGCCAGACTACGCCACCCTGTCGCAGGAAGCGACCCACACCGGTCCCTGCGGCGGATGCAAGTTCTGGGCCGGGCAGGCCGACGACCCGTTCTTCCTCGACCTCCGGGTGTTCGACCTCCTGTACGGGGCGAACTTCGGCGAGGTGGGACACGACTCACTGGCCGGGTTCAACGTCAACTCCTTCGCCATGCAGGTCCCGAAGAAGGACCTGACGTTCCGTGGAGACGGCTCGGGCATCGTCGGGATCTGGACGACGGCCGAGCGTCAGAGCATCAGGGTCCAGGCCAGCGACGGTAGCCAGTCGTTCAGCGGCAGCTTCGTTCAGGTCTCGCGCCTGGGCAACCCGCTCGTGAACGAGGTCGTCGTGCCGGTGGGGCTGAAGGACCACTTCAACGCCTCCCAGCCCATCAACGACGCGCAGTTCGGGCCGAAGGTCGCCACGTTCGGGCAGGACCCGAACGACCTCCCCGCGGTGATCAACGCCGTGTACGGCCTGCCGATCCCGGACTGCGACGGCAACCCGAACGACGGCAACGTCGACCGGAGCTGCGACCTGGTGCCGGTGTTCCTGACCGGGCTCGCCGGGCTCAACCAGCCACCATCGGTCGTGGGCTCGGAGATGCTCCGCCTGAACATGAACACCCCGCCGTGCACGTCGAACTGCTCGACGCTCGGCGTGATCGCCGGTGACAACGCCGGGTACCCGAACGGGCGCCGGCTGCAGGACGACGTCATCGACATCGCGCTGCGAGTGGTCGAGGGTTGCCTGATCGGCGGGGACAGCTGCACGTCCGGCGCCTTCGCCACCCTCGGTGACGGCGTCAACCAGAACGACGTGCCGTTCCGGAGCAAGTTCCCGTACCTGGCGCTGCCGCACTCGGGGTCCAGCACGACCCTGACGGCGAGCTTCATCCGCCGCGTCTAGGACGACCGGAGAGCACGCACACATGGACATCGGAGGGGTCCGGCCGGGTGCCGGGCCCCTCCCTGCCCACCGAGGAGGCGACGTGTCGAAGCGGGCCCAGCGAGTGGTGCTGGTGGCGGGCATGGCGGTGGCGGCGATGTTCGTCGCCGGCGGGATCGGCCTGTTCAAGGCGGTGGGGACGGGGGATGGGAACGGTACGGGTGGTTCCGCCCAGGCCGCATCGGACCAAGCCGCGCGGGCTGCCGCGGCCGCCGCCCAGCCCCTGGTGCCGGGCGCCCCGCTCGCCCAGCAGATCCAGAGCCTCCAGCTCCGGCTGAAGGCCTTCCCGAAGGACCAGCGGTCGTGGGCCGACCTCGGCCTGGCGTACGTCCAGCAGGCCCGGGTGACCGCCGACCCGGCCTTCTATCCGAAGGCCCAAGGCGTGCTCCAGCGGTCGCTGAGGCTGCAGCCGACCGGGAATCTCGACGCCGACACGGGGATGGCCGCCCTCGCCGCGGCCCGGCACGATTTCTCCGGCGCGCTGTCCTGGGGCCAGAAGGGAGAAGTCGTCGACCCCGGCAACGCCAACATCCACGCGATCACCGGCGACGCCCTGGTGGAGCTGGGGCGCTACCCGGAGGCATTCGGGGAGTTCCAGAAGGCGGTCGACCTGAAGCCCGATCTCGCGACGTACTCGCGGGGCTCCTACGCGCTCGAGCTCCAAGGAGACGGTGCCGACGCCCGAAGGGCCATGGAGCTGGCGCTCAGCGCTGCGGCGTCAGCGGCCGACCAGGCCTGGGCGGACAACCAGCTCGGTGAGCTCGCCTTCAACCGGGGAGACGTGGCCGGGGCCCGGCGGTCCTACCTGCTGGCCACCCGGACCGATCCGACGTTCGTCCCACCGTTCGCCGGCTTGGCCAAGGTGGAGGCGGCCGAAGGGAAGATCACCGACGCCATCCGGGACTACGCGTCGGTGGTGCAGCGCTATCCACTTCCCGAGTACGTGATCGCGCTGCACGACCTGTACCAGGTCGACGGGCAGGCCTCGCAGGCCGCTCGGGAGCTCGGGCTGCTCCGGGTCGAAGAGCAGCTGTTCCGGTCCAACGGCGTGGATATGGACCTCGAGATCGCGCAGTACAACGCGGATCACGGGCTCGACCTGGCGGACGGCCTGGCCGCCGCCCAGGCGGAATGGGGCCGCCGGCAGGCCATCAACGTGGCCGATGCGCTGGCCTGGGAGCTGTACGCGAACGGCCGGGCCGCCGAGGCGCTGCCCTACGCGAACCGGGCGCTCGCCCTGGGGACGCGCAACGCCCTGTTCTTCTTCCACCGGGGGATGATCGAAGGGGCGCTGGGGCAGACGCCGGCGGCCCGCGCCGACCTTCGGACCGCCCTGTCGATCAACCCGTCCTTCTCGGTGCTGTGGTCGAAGACGGCCGCGGACACGCTGGCGGCTCTGGGAGGGAAGGCGTGAGGCGGCTGGCGGCGGTGTTCGGGCTGACCTTCAGCCTGTTCGCCGGGGCGGCGTTCCTGGCCGCCGGACCCGCGTCGGCGCACCCCCTGGGCAACTTCACGGTGAACCGGTACAGCGGGCTGGATCTGGCGCCCGGCCGGGTCACCGTCGCCTACGTCCTCGACATGGCCGAGATCCCCACCTACCAGGAGATGGCCAACACCGACGCCGACGGGGACGGCACGGCCAGCCCTTCTGAGCGCCAAGCCTGGGCCAACCGGGAGGCACCGACGATCCTCGCCGGTCTCTCGCTGGAGGTCGGCGGGCGCCCCGTGACGCTTCGCGCCGAGGCCGATTCCATGGTCTTCCGGGCGGGCCAGGCCGGACTGCCGATCCTTCGGTTCGTGGCCACCTATCGGGGCACGCTCCCGTCCGCCACCGGTTCGATCTCCTACCGGGACGGCAACTTCGCCGACCGGATCGGGTGGAAGGAGATCACCGCGCGGTCCGAGAAAGGGATCTCGTTGACCGGGCTGCGGGTGCCGTCGGTGAGCGTGAGCCGGACGCTGCTCGCCTACCCGAAGGACCTGCTGGCCAGCCCGCTGGACGTGACCGGGACGAGCTTCGCCTTCCAGCCGGGATCAGGCACCGGGCCGGCGGCCCGAAGCGGACGAGCTCCCGAAGTAGGAGGTACGGTCACCGGGGCGCCCATCTCGAGCGGTGGGTCGTTCGCGAAGCTGGTGGATTGGCGGTTGACCCCGCTGATCCTGCTCGGGTCGCTGCTGCTGGCGGTCGGGTTCGGCGCCGTGCACGCTCTGGGGCCGGGGCACGGCAAGACGATCACCGCGGCGTACCTGGTGGGCGCGGGGGCGAAGAAGCGCCAGGCCATGGTGGTCGGCCTGGCGGTGTCGCTCATGCATACGGGCTCGGTGCTCGCACTGGGGCTGGTCTTCCTGGTGCTGGCCAAGTCGTTCCCGCCGGAGCGGATCTATCCGTGGCTGGAGTTGGTAACCGGCCTCGTGGCGCTGGGGCTGGGGACGGGGCTGCTCGTAGTGCGGGTGCGGGCCCGGCGCCGGGGCCTCGACCCGTGGCATCCGCACACGCATCCGTGGGACCGGCCGGCCATCGCGGGCGGCGCGGTCGACGTCCTGCCCGACGTGGGGACAGCGCACGCGCATCCGCACGTCGAACACGAGCACGAGGGGCCCCACGGGCACGGGTCGAGTTCGACGCCGCCGGTCTCCGCGCCCCGCCTGCTGGCGCTGGCCGTGGCGGGGGGCATCCTGCCCTCTCCGACCGCGTTCGTCGTGCTTCTTGGGGCCGTGCGCGCCCACCGGATCGGCTACGGGCTGTCGCTCATCCTGGCGTTCAGCGTGGGCCTGGCGACGGCGCTGGTGTTCGTCGGACTGTTCGCGCTTCGGGCCCGGACGGCCATCTCCCGCCGCCTGAAGACGAGGTGGCTGGGCCTGCTTCCCATCGGCTCAGCGGCCCTGATCCTGGGGTTCGGCCTGTTCTTCTTCACCCGAGGGCTGTACCGGGTGGCCTGAACGAGGCCGAACCGACGGATGAGGCCGGGCCCCACATAGCGAGGAGGCCGCAGGGGATGCGGCCTCCTCAGATTCGCGCCCAGCCGGTTGCACCGGTGGGCGCTCGTCCGGCCTTGCAGAGAAGGGGGATGCTTCTCACTTCCTGTTCGACGGGCGTTCCGGGATGGTTCATGCGAGGGCGGACTTTTTTCGGGCCGAACCGGCGGCTACAGCGAGGCCCGGACCACGTGCCGGTCGGAGGGCGAGGTGCTGCCACGGGCCGGCTCCTCGGTGATGAGCAGGCCGTCGTAGCGACGTGCGTCGACCTCGATCCGGATCAGCACGACCCCTCGCTCAGGGAGGAACGTCCCCACGCTGGCGAACTGCCCCCCCTTGACCAGCCACACCTGGTAGACCCGGTCGCCGGATGGGTTCGGCATGGAGCCGAACAGGTACAGGCGGGGGCGGCCGGGGATGTACGCCGCGGCCAGCGACACGGGGACGGCCTGAGCGGTCCGCTCGGCGGAGAGCGTCACTACGTGCGACTGTGCGTGGCTGACCGTGGCGAGGACCTCGGTGGTTCGAACCTGCCGCTGCTCGGCCTCGTTGACCCGGTGGGACAGGTGCGCGGTCCACGTTCCCAGGCCCGCCACCATGGCCACCACGACGGCCACGGCCGCCGCTCGTGTCCAGATCGGCGCCCGGTGGTTGCGCAGGTCCCTCCGCAGCCGGACCCCGAGCAGGCGGGGAGGGCGGGACGGCGAGGCGGCCAGGGCGAGGTCGCCGGTGACGGCCTGGAACCGGTCCAGCAGCTCGCGACAGGAGGCGCACTCGGGAAGATGGGCACCGAGCAGGGCCTCGATCCGGACCGCCTCGACCTCGTCCAGCGCGTGGAGGGCGTAACCAGCCAGGGCCTCCTCGATCGCCTGGTGGTCCGCGCTCGGCTCTTGGCTCATCCTTCGCTCTCCGCGAGCAATCGGTTCAGCTTCCGCATGGCCGCCAGGGTCCGGGTCTTGACGGTCCCCAGCGGGATGCCGAGCTCCTCGGCGATCCGGGCCTGCGTATACCCACCGAAATACGCCATCTCAAGCACCGTGCGCTGCTCGGCAGGAAGCTGCTCCAGCGCGGTGAGGACCTGAGCCCGGCGGCTCTCCAACCAGGCCTCCTGTACCACTCCTTCTGCAACATCTTCGCCAACGGCAGGTCCGGGGTTCACTTTCAGCGAGCGTCGGCGCAGGCGCTCCTCGCGTCGAACGGTGTCAACCGCCCGGTGATGGGCCAGCGACAAGAAGAAGCTCCGGAAGGTGCCGCGCGCCGGATCGTAGGCCTCGGGGGCGCGCCACAGGGCCAGGAACGAATCGTGGACCACGTCCTGGGCGAGTTGCTCCTGCCCGGTCACCCGCAGGGCCAAGCCGAACGCGGCCGGCCCGTATCGTGCGTACAGCTCCTCGAAGGCACCCCGGTCGCCCATGACCAGCCGCTGGTGGAGCTCCACGTCCCGCCGGTCTTCCCGATGATCCCCTTCCATCGCGTCCTTGTGTAGCACCTCGCCGCTACCATGACGGTCGAGTGGACCACGAAGTCCTTGTGAAGATGTACTCGCGCCGGACGTGCCATCTCTGCGAAGAGGCCCGCGACGTGATCGCCGCGGAGGGCCGCCGGACGCCGCTGCACATCGAAGAAGTGTTCATCGACGGCGACGACCGCCTGGAGCTCGCCTACGGCATGCGGGTCCCCGTGGTGGAGGTCGACGGCGTGGAGCGCTTCGAATACCGGGTGGATCCCGGCGAGCTCCGCCGCCTGGTCCGCCCTGGCGGGTCCCCCTGAAGGCGACCGCGGGCGAGCCATCGGCCCGCTTGTGCCTTTGTGCGTGCGGTTCACAATCGCGCTAGAATGCCCGGCGTGACGGTTCCCGCCACACATCCATGAGAGACCGCTCGATCCCCGAAGCGACCGTGGGACGCCTCCCCGTCTACCTGCGGGCGCTCGTCGAGATGGCCGAACACGGGACGAGCACCACGTCGTCCGAAGGCCTCGCCGAGGCCGCCGGGGTCAATTCGGCCAAGGTCCGTAAGGACCTCTCCTACCTCGGGTCCTATGGCACCCGCGGGGTGGGCTACGACGTGGCCTACCTGATCCACCAGGTCCGCCGAGAGCTCGGGCTCACCCAGGACTGGCCGGTCCTGATCGCCGGAGCCGGGAACCTCGGCCGGGCACTGGTCAACTACAAGGGCTTCGGCGAGCGCGGGTTCCGGATCGTGGCCATGGTCGATGTGGAGGACGGCAAGGTCGGGGAGCGGATCGGGCCGGTCGAGATCCAGGACCTGTCCCTGCTCGACGAGATCGTCCGGAGCACCGAGGTGGCGATCGGGGTGATCTGCACGCCGGCCGCCGCCGCGCAGGAGGTGGCCGACCGGATGGTGGCTGCCGGGATCCGTTCGATCCTGAACTTCGCGCCGGCCGTCATCACGGTGCCCGAGCAGGTCTCGGTCCGGAAGGTGGACCTGTCGCTGGAGCTCCAGATCCTCGCTTACTACGAGCAGCGAAAGGCGGCGCTGGAGGCCGTGAAGGACGGCCTCGCGACCCTCGACCTGGCCGGAGCCACCGCGCCGTAGTCTGGTAGCCGACCGTGACGAACGTGGTGTCCGCCTGATGCCGATCCTCGCGCTGGGAGTCTCGTACCGGCGGGCCTCGGTCGACCTCCTGGAGCGGCTGGCCTTCGCCGACGACGACTTCCCCAAGGCGTACCGGCGGCTGCGCGACTTCGAGCCGGTCCGCGAAGCGGTGGTCCTTTCGACGTGCAACCGGATCGAGGTCTACGGCGAGGTGGCCTCCTACCATGCCGGCTTCCTTGAGCTGAAGCGGTTCCTGTCGGAGTCGCGGGAGGTCCGGCCGGAGGAGCTCGCCGAACCGCTGTACGCGCATTACGAAGACGAAGCCGCCGAGCACCTGTTCGGCGTTGCGTCAGGGATCGATTCGATGGTGCTCGGCGAGCCGCAGATCCTCAGCCAGGTCCGATCGGCCTTCCGCCGGGCGGAACTGGAAGGGACGGCGGGTTCGACCCTGTCCGCGCTGTTCCGCGGCGCGATACGGACCGGCCGGCGGGTCCGGGCGGAGACGAAGATCGGCGCCTCTCCGGCCGCGTTCGTGGAGGCCGGAGCGGACATGGCCTCCGCCGCCCTCGGCGGGCTTGAGGGGAGGTCGGTGCTGGTGGTGGGGGCGGGCGCCATGGCCAAGCTCGCCGTGGACCATCTTCGCGAGCGCGGCGCCGGCCACATCCGCGTGGCGAACCGGACCGTCGAGCGGGCCCGCGCCCTGGCCGCCCGAGCCGGGACCGAGCCGGCGGGGCTGCACCTCCTGGTTCCGGCCATGGCCGACGCGGACCTGGTCGTCTGCTCGACGGGCGCGGCCGGCGTCGTGATCGACGAGGGGGCCGTGCGGGAGGCGGTCGACGGCCGGCCGGCGGACCGGCCCCTGTTCCTGCTGGACCTGGCCGTGCCTCGGGATGTGGACCCGGCGGCAGGGTCGCTACCGGGGGTGACGATCCTCGACATCGACGGCCTGCGCGCGGCCCTGTCCGATCGTACGGCGGGAGTGGTCGAGGAGGTGGGCAAGGCCCGAGCGGTCGTCGACGAGGAGGTGGCCCGGTTCTCGTCCTGGCGGCGGGCGTCCCGGCTGGCGCCGCTGATCCAGGCTCTCCGCGAGCGGGGCGATTCGATCGCCGCCGCCGAGCTGGCCCGCGCCCTGCCCCGGCTGTCCGGCCTGTCCGAGCGGGAACGCCAGACGGTCCAGGCGCTCGTCGAGGGCATCGTGGCCAAGCTCCTCCACGATCCGATCGTGAGGCTCAAACAGTCGTCGGCCGCGGGTGGGGGCGCCGAGCTGGCCCGCGCGGTCGCCGATCTGTTCGGGCTCGATGTCCTCCCCGGGATCTGAGGCCGGTGAAGCTTCGCGTCGGGACGAGGCGGTCCAAGCTCGCCCTGGCGCAGGCGGGAGAGGTCCGGGCGCTGCTGGAAGGGATGGGGTTCGAGGCGGAACTGGTGCCCATCGTGACCTCGGGGGATCGGGGCGTGGCCGCTTCATCCGATCCCGCAGGGGTCAAGGGGCTGTTCGTCGCCGAGATCGTCGAGGCCCTCCGGCGCGGAGACGTGGACCTGGCGGTCCATTCGGCCAAGGACCTGCCGTCGGAGGATCCGGACGATGTGACGGTGGGAGCCGTCCCGCACCGGGCCGCGCCGTTCGACGTCCTGGTCACGCGAACCGGCGACGAGCTCCCGGCCGGAGCGGTGGTGGGGACGTCGAGCCTCCGGCGGCGGGCCCAGCTGCTGCGCTTCCATCCGGAGCTCCGGGTTGAAGCGCTCCGCGGCAACGTCGACACCCGGCTGGCTAAGCTCGAGGAGGGCCGGGCCGACGGGATCGTGGTCGCCGCGGCCGGGCTGGCCCGGCTGGGGATCGCGCCGCCCTTCGCGGCGCCGATCCCGCTCGAAGAGATGGTCCCCGCGCCCGGGCAGGGCGCGCTGGCCGTGCAGGTCCGGGAGCGCGACGACCCGGTCGCCGAGATCGTCCGCCGGCTCGACCACCGTCGCTCCCGGCTCGCGTTCGAGGCCGAACGCGCGGTGGTGAAGCGGCTGAGGGGCGGCTGCGCGCTGCCGCTGGGTGCCTACGCCGAGCTTCGGGACGACGGCGTCCGCCTCCTGGCAGTGGTGATCCGGCCGGATGGCAGCGACCTCGTGTGGGCGCAGGCCGAAGCATCCACGCCCGAGCTGGTCGCCGTGGAGGTTGGGGACCTGCTGGTCGCGGGCGGGGCCGGCGAGATCCTGGCCGACGTGCGTGGGGCCGGCGAGGAGCCATGATGGTCGCATGACGACACGCACCCTGGTCGGGATGGTGATCGTGGTGACCCGCCCCCGGGAACAGTCCGGGGAGCTGGCCATGATGCTCGACGCCCGCGGCGGCCACGCGCTGCTCGCCCCGGCGATCGAGCTCAGCCCCGCTCCGCCGGGCGAGCTGGAGGCTGCGGTCCGAGACCTCGCTGCGGGAGGCTTCGACTGGGTGCTGCTGACCAGCCGGGCAGGGGTGGACGCCCTGCTGGCGCAGGCGGGAGCGATCGGCGCGACCCCTCAGGAGGCGCTGCAGGCCCGCGTCGCCGCCATCGGCAAAGGCACCGCGGAGGCGCTTCGCGCCAGGGGCGTCGAGCCGGACCTCGTCCCGGAGACCTTCACCACCTTCGCCTTGGGCCGGGCGCTTCCCCGGGGAACCGGGCGGGTCCTGCTGGCCCGGGCCGACATCGCGCCGGGGGAACTGGAGGGGGCGGTGGCGTCGAAAGGCTGGACGCCGGTCCGGGTCGACGCGTACCACACGCGCTTGGCGCACCGACTCCCGGCCGAGGTGGCCCGTGCCCTGCAGGCCGGCGAGGTCGACGCCGTGACCTTCACCAGCGTGTCCACGGTCCACGGGTTCCTTCGGGGCCTGGAGGGGAGTGGGGTCGAGCTGGCCTCGTGGCCGACGATCGCGTGCATCGGGCCGGTCACCGCACGGGCGGTCACCGACGCGGGACTGGAGGTGGCCGGGGTCGCTTCGCCGCATACAATCGAGGGACTCGTGGAGGCTCTGGAACATGCCGTGGCCGCGCACGGGGAGCGAAGCCGCCTGTCGAAGAAGGAGCATCGCTGAAGTGGCCTATCCGCAGAACCGCCCCCGCCGGATGCGCAGGACCGCAGCGCTCCGGACCCTGCTCCGCGAGACCTCGCTGATCCCGAGCGATCTCATCGCCCCGCTGTTCGTGAAGGAGGGCATCGACCAGCCGCTCCCCATCGCTTCGATGCCCGGCCAGTTCCAGCACTCGCTCGAGTCTCTGGCGAAGGAGGCCCGCGAGATCGCCTCGCGCGGGGTGATCGGCTTCGTCCTGTTCGGCGTACCCGAACGCAAGGACGACGAGGGCTCCGAGGCCTGGAACCCGGACGGCATCGCCCAGCGTGGGCTTCGGGCGCTCCGCGACGAACTGGGCGAAGACCACGTCCTGATCGCGGACCTGTGCCTGGACGAGTACGCGGCACACGGGCATTGCGGGGTCCTCGGGCCGGACGGTGCCGTGGACAACGACCGGACGGTCGAGCGGTACCGGCGGATCGCGGTGACGCAGGCCGAAGCGGGCGCCGATCTGGTGGCGCCGTCGGGGATGATGGACGGACAGGTCGCCGCCATCCGGGCCGCGTTGGATGACGCCGGGTTCGCCGAACGAACCGGCATCCTGGCGTACGCGGCGAAGTTCGCCTCCTGTTTCTACGGGCCGTTCCGCGATGCCGCCGAATGCGCCCCGGCGTTCGGGCACCGAGCCGGCTACCAGCAGGACCCGGCCAACGGCGACGAGGCGCTCCGCGAGATCGCCGCCGACATCGAGGAGGGCGCCGACATCGTCATGGTCAAGCCGGCCCTGCCCTACCTGGACGTGATCCGGCGGGCCAAGGACCGGTTCACCACACGCCTTGCAGCGTTCAACGTGAGCGGCGAGTACGCGATGGTGAAAGCCGCCGGACAGAACGGGTGGCTGGACGAACGGCGCGCCACCCTCGAGGTGCTGACCTCCATCCGGCGGGCCGGCGCCGACCTCATCCTCACGTATCACGCCAAGGATGCCGCCGAGTGGCTGGGATGAGGGAACCCGGAACGAACGGAAGCCCCGGCCGGAGCCGGGGCTTCGCGGGCACCTGGGGCAGGTCGAGCTACGCGGCCTTGCGAACCGGGGCGGTCCGGCGAGGAGCTGCCTTCGGGCCCAGTTCGAGCTTCCCGGTGATAGGGGCGAGAGCCTCGACCAGCGCCGTCGCGTAGTCCTTCTGGACCGCCAGCAAGCGTTCCATCGAGCCGAACCACAGGCCGACGAACTCCGCGAGACTGGGGACCTGCTCGGCGAAGGGGAGCTCCGGGATCTCCGGCAGGAAGCCTGCCACCCTCTCGCTCACCTTGGACACGGCGTCGATGACCGCGGCCTGGGCCTGTCCGACCATCGCCAGGATCTGGTCCTCGGTCTGCTCGACCGTCTTGGTGTACTGCGTCTTCGCCATCTCTGCCTCCTCGGTCTCCCCGGTGGCCCTGTCGCCTGCCGGTCTCCGATCCAACAGTGCTAAGTCTACCAAGCATTCGCTTGGGCTGTCAACTCCGTGCGAAGGAACCTGAAGCCGTCAGTCGCCGACGAAGCCGCGGTAGACGCGGATCAGCGTCTCCTTCTGATCGGCGGTGAGCCGGCCGTCGAGGCGGATGGCCTCATCGACGCTCGTGGCGTGCTGCCGGCCCGCCTTGGCCCCGAGCAGTCCGGCCTGGGTGTACAGCGTCTCCACC
Organism: Actinobacteria bacterium UBA5176; assembly: GCA_002413305.1. GTDB lineage: Bacteria > Actinomycetota > UBA4738 > UBA4738 > UBA4738 > UBA4738. The sequence continues at coordinate 21,687 of DHWS01000122.1, forward strand.
GAGAGGTGCAGCGCCTCGGCGATCCCCTTGAGGACCTCGGCGGACGGCTTGTACAGGCCGCGTTCGACCTGGCTCAGGTAGGGGTTCGACACCTTGGCCAGGTCGGCCAGCTGGCGGAGCGAGAGACGGGCCAGCTGGCGTTGGGAACGGATGAACGCACCCAGCGAATCGAGCGGGCCTCTGTTCGACGTCTCTTTCTTGCCGGCCATATCTCGCGAGTCGAGCATAGCATCGTGCTTGGGTAGCCAAGCGCTAAGGATGGCGCCCGTTCTACAGGCCCAGCGTGAGGCGGCTGACCCGGTCGACGACTTCGGTGGGGACGAAGCGGGCGGCGATGGCGGTGGCCTGGGCGTCGACGCCGACCAGGTATCGGGGCCGGGGGAGGCGGGAGGTGAGCGCGCGGGCGATGACCTTCGCCGCCCGGTTCGACGAGGCCATGAAGGGGCGGGCCATCCTGATGGCGGCCAGGGAGCGACGATAGGCGTCGTGGTGCCGGGAGGCGTCGCGTCCGCGCATGTCGACCTCGGCCACGTCCCACAGCGCGGTCTTGATGCTGCCCGGCTCGACCAGGATCACGGCGATGCCGTCCCGGGCGACCTCCATGCGGAGCGCGTCCGAGACCCCCTCCAGGGCGTGCTTCGCCCCTTGGTACCAGCCGGTCAGCGGGGTGGTCGCCAGACCGTAGATCGAAGAGACGTTGACGATCCGGCCGCTCCCCGCAGCCCGCATGTGCGGGACGGACAGCCGGGCCAGCCGGACGGGTGCGACCACCATCGTCTCGAGGGCCGCGCGGGCCTCCTCGTCGCCCACGTCCTCGACGGCCCCGGTGAAGGACGCCCCGGCGTTGTTGACCAGCCCCCACGGCTTCAGCCGCCCGATGACCCGTCCGCACGCCGCCGCGTCCGTCACGTCGAGCAGGACCGTTCGAACCTCACGCCGGCCTCCGCGGCGGCCTTCCGGACCGCCCGGGCCTTGGCCGCCGATCGGACGGAGCCGACCGAGTCGAATCCCCGGCGGGCCAGTTCGAGTGCCGTGGCCAGCCCGATGCCCGAGTTGGCTCCGGTGATCAGCACGGTCCTGCCTTGTTCCGCCATGGTCGGTTCGACCTTACCCTCGGAGGCGCGCTTAGAAAGGCGAAGCCTGGCCGAACCACTCTCCCATGCGAGCGGCCGCGTCGAGGTCGCCTTCGACCTCGATCTTGCCTTCCAGGAACGCCTGCGGCCCGGAGAGCTCGCCGGTGGCGATCCGGGCGAACGTCGGCACCGACATCCGGAGGGTCACCGTGGGCCTGGCCGAACGGCCGGGGGCGGTCGAGATGGCCGAACCGGCGATCCGAACCACCCACGGGCGCGGTCGGCGGCCGGCGCGCAGGTGGTACTGGACGACGCCGGTGAACCCTCGGGTCTTCGACGGCTGGAAGTTCCGCTCCATCCCCTTGAAGATCATGCGCAAGCCGGGCTGCGTGCCGATCGTCCGGTCGAGCTGTTCGTCGCTCCGGCCGCGCACGTAGCGAGCGAACGCCGCCTCACCTCGCTCCTGCGCCTTCGAGGCAACCTTCGACCGCAAGCCTTCGAAGGCGATGGCCGCCCAGCGGGACGGAGATCCCCAGGTCGTCGCCTCGGGCCGCACCGTCGGCCCGAGCGACGAAGGCCCGGGGGCCGGGTTCGGCTCGGCGGTCGGGGTCACCACGTAGCCGGCAGGGGCCGTTCGGGCCAGTGCCCGGCGGGCCAGCGCCTCCTCCGCAGTGCCCGCCAAGCGTTCCTCCTTGGCTCGGTCGCCGGCTTCGAGGCCCTCCTGGAAGCGCGGGAGCACCTCCCTGGCGAACAGTTCGATCGACTCACAGATGTGCTCGTGCCGGTTGCGCCCGGCCTGTGCGACGAAGATCACCTGGTCGACCCCGGCGGCCTCGTACCGCGCCATCAGGTCGGCGATCTGCCCAGGGGTGCCGATCGCGCCGCGGAGCGACCCCAGGCCCTCCTGCAGGAGCTGGACCCCGAGCGGCGCCTGGTCCGGCCGAACGATCTCCCGGGCGAACCCCATGTCCTTCCGGTTCCTTTCGAATTGCTCCCACACGTTCGTCCTGCCCGGCTCGTGGTTGCCGAACACGTAGTAGTGGGCCAGCGAGTAGCCGAAGAAGTGCGCGCCGTCGATCCCGCGCTCGATGGCGGTCTCCTCGTCCGGGTGGCACATGAAGGGCAGCACCACCGCGAGGTTCGGGTTCACGGCGAAGCCGGCCGGCACGCACGCCTCGGAGGCCAGGATCCGGTAGTACTCGTCGGCCCACTCCTTGGCCTTCTCGGGCTCGATGAAGGAGAAGCTCAGGGCGCCCAGCCCCTTCTCCGCGGCGGTGAGGATCGTCTCGCGGCGGGAACACGCAACCCACAGCGGCGGGTGCGGTTTCTGCTTCGGTTTGGGGATGACGTTGCGGGGCGGCATCCGGACCCACCGGCCGTCGTACCCGGCGAAGGGCTCCTCGACGAACATCCGGGTGATCGCGTCGAGCGCCTCCTCCCACTGGGCGCGCTTGTCGTCGCGCGGCACCCCGTAGCCGCCGAGTTCGACCTGGCTCGAACCCTCGCCGGTGCCGAACTCGACCCGTCCACCGCTCACCAGGTCGAGCGTGGCGATGCGTTCGGCGACGCGCGCGGGGTGGTTGACCTCGGGCGGGAGCTGAACGATGCCGTGGCCGAGCCGGATGTCCTTCGTCCGCTGGCTGGCCGCGGCGAGGAAGACCTCGGGCGCGCTGGAGTGCGAGTACTCCTCCAGGGAGTGGTGTTCGACCTCCCACACGCTGTGGAACCCGACCCGGTCGGCCAGTTCGACCTGCTCGAGAGCGTCGCGCAGGAGGTCCTCTTCGCTGCCGGGGGCCCAGGGCCGGGGAAGCTGGTGCTCGTAGAACAGGCCGAACCGCATGCGTGCTCCTTCTCGGGTCGGGTGCGGGAACATCGTGGGGTTTCGGGTCGATGGCCGCAACCCGACCCTCGGCCCCGACCGGATAGAATGCGCGGGCGGCGATTGGGTGAGTCGCCGGCGGGCCCAGATGGATGTTCCCCAAGACTCCGGTCGGGTTCGGCCAACGAGTCTGGAGGATCGGGGAAGGCGACGTGAAGCTGAGATGGTGGGTGGCGGCAGCCATCGTCGCCGCTGCTTTCGGGGTGACGACGTTCGTTGTGGTTGTGGTGGTCGGGAGGACGGGCGGAGTCGAACGGATCCTCGACCGGTGTGAGGCGGAACGGCATCCCGGTCTCATCTCGTGCCATCAGGGATTCCAACTCACCAAAGGCCCGGTCTATGAGGGGGAGTTGCTCTCGGCTCGCCTGGCAACATGGATCCGGCTGCACCCGCCAACCACCCGGGAGTACGCCTGGGTGTTCCGCTACAGAGCAAAATTCATGGGGTGTGGAGGGCACCAGATCGTGGAGGTGGGCGACGTCGGCATCGGCGCGATCATCCACGATAAGTGGAGCGTCGGGTGGACAACGATGGGACCCGCGCTGGGCTGCGCCCTTTCGGTCGAGGCGCCCGGGACCCGAACAGGGGGGATGATCGCCGCCGGCAAAGTCGTGGATGTGCCGCCAGGCTGACCGGCCAGCAAGGTTTCCCTCCCACATGCAAGCGTTGGCGAATAACACTCGATGAGCCCCGACGCGCCCCTGGATTCTCTCCTGCTGTCACGACGGCCCGCTGTAGCATCTGATGGTCGGGGGTGGTCAATGTCGAGCCGATTGCTGAGAGCGGCCGCCGGGATGCTGGTAGCTGGCGTTATGGCGGCATGCGCATCTGGCGGCAGCACAGCGGGCAGTACGCCCGGAGAGCCGAGACCGATAGCGCTCGACATGCAACTCCAACGGTTGGCGTGTCAACCCGATGTTGCGGCCACAGCCTGCTTCACGGTCACCATCACTAACCGAGGTTCGGCACGTGGGAGTGGGTCCTGTCAGCTGTTCGGCACGACCCACCGCACGTCGTACCCGGGGGATGAGGGTGAGGGTGGTCAGGTGTTCAAGGTCGCCTCGCTGGCGCCGGGACATTCAATGACCTCGTCCGGTTCATGGCAAGGTGCGCCTCGGGGCTTCTACCGGGGAATCTGCAGTCCCGGCCTGGGCTCCTGAAAAGGGGCGAAGGAGCGGATAGGCAAGGGCTGCCGACAACGCAGTCGCGCATCCCAGCGACGGGCGATGTCACCAGGCATGCTCGTCTCGCCCGGCCCATACTGGAGTGCATGACCGATCAGATGTTGACGGTGGTGCAAGCATTCCGGGCGATGAGGTACTTCCTGGAGCAGTACAACCAACGAGAGCGCTCAGAGTCGGTAGGCCAACTCGTTCGGTGGACCGAGCAGGGGACCTGGGAGGATCCCGAGTCGACAGCGGACCCAGCACAGTGGTTCGACTGGGTGGCTGCCGTGGAGCGCGCGCTCGCCGAGCCCAGCGCCTAGCTGCGCTTCCGCAGTAACTCCCACGCACATGCGAGGGTGCTGACGCCGGAGGCTGCACACCTGAGGTCACCTTTGACCCGCATCCGCCACAATGACGACCGGCATGACCGATCGGTCGGACGAGCTATTCGAGCGCGCGCAGTGGGTGATCCCCGGCGGGGTGAACTCGCCGGTGCGGACTTTCCGGGCGGTGGGAGGGCACCCGAGGTTCGTCGCCCGGGGCGACGGTTCGAAGCTGTTCGACGTCGATGGGCGGGAGTACATCGATTACGTGCAGTCGTGGGGGGCGCTGCTCTTTGGGCACGCCCACCCTGAGATCGTCCGGGCGGCGACCGACGCGGCTCAGCGGGGCACGTCCTTCGGTGCTCCCACCGAGAACGAGGTCCGGATGGCCGAGACCATCACCCGCCTCATGCCCTCGATCGAGATGGTCCGATTGGTATCGAGTGGCACGGAGGCGGCGATGTCCGCAGTCCGCCTGGCCCGCGGGTTCACCGGCCGGTCGAAGGTGCTGAAGTTCGAAGGCTGCTACCACGGGCACTCGGATGGTCTGCTGGCGAGGGCCGGCTCGGGCGTGGCCACGTTCGGCCTGCCGGACTCGCCGGGCGTCACGGGCGCGACGGCGGCGGACACGCTGGTCGTGCCGTACAACGATCTGGAGGCGGCCCGGAAAGCGTTCGACGCGGCGCCGGATGCCGTGGCGTGCGTGATCGTGGAGCCGGTGGCGGCGAACATGGGCGTGGTCCCGGCGGCGGCCGGCTTCCTGGAAGGGCTGCGGGAGCTCACGCAGGAGCGGGGAGCGCTGTTGGTCTTCGACGAGGTGATCACCGGGTTCCGGCTGGGGGTGGGTGGTGCTCAGGAGCGGTTCGGCATCCAGGCGGACCTCACCTGCCTGGGGAAGGTCATGGGCGGCGGGTTCCCGTGCGCGGCGTTCGGCGGGAGGCAGGACGTCATGGAGCGCCTCGCGCCGGCCGGTCCCGTCTACCAGGCCGGGACGCTCAGCGGGAACCCCGTGGCGGTCGCGGCCGGGCTGAAGGCGCTCGAGCTCGCGGAGCGCGAACCCCCGTACGAACGACTGGAGGCCGCTGCCGGGCGCCTGGGGGACGCTCTGCGGGAGGCGGCCAGCGCCCACGGGATCCCCCTCACCGTGAACCGGGTCGGCAGCCTGTTCTCGGTCTTCTTCTCGGCGGATCCGGTGACGAACTACGCGGGCGCCCGTGCCGCCGACCACGAACGGTTCGCTCGCTTCTTTCGGGCCATGCTTGACGAGGGCATCTATCTTCCGCCGAGCGGCTTCGAGGGATGGTTCCTGGGGGCGACACACAACGACGAAGACGTCACCAAGACGCTGGAATCTGCGGAGCGAGCCTTCGGGACGTGAGGGCCCGGATCAGCGGCTGATCGTCACCAGCAGCGCGACGAAGATGATGATGACCAGCGCGGTGAATGCCAGGAACGCATCGCTCCCGTTCGTGATCGTCGCCAGAAGGTGCATGTCTCTCTCCTCGACGCCTACGCCGGCCCGTACCACGGCGGCGCCGATCCGCCGGTCAGGATCTCCTTGCGCGTTCGTTCGGCCTTGTCCAGGAAGGGCAGGTGGACCAGGAACAGGATGAGCGACGCGCCCAGGAACCCGTAGGAGTACACGGGCACGCTGCCCTGGTCGCGGTACGCGAACACCGTGACCTGCGGCCCTCCCAGTTGGTAGAACCCGTGCGCCGCAGCGAGCTGCGTGCCCCCGTTCGCCGTAACGAACTTCATGTCCTGCACGATGAAGGACGAGGGGGTGAGCAGGAGGCAGTTCGAGAGCGGGTTCGAGGTCGGGGTGCACACGTTCTTCCCCTGCTTGTCGAGCTGTTGGGCCGCTTGGAGCTGCAGGAAGTTCTGCATCGCCGAGGTCACGGTGTCGACCGAGGGCTGGGTGGCCGCGTTCGGGTCCTGCCAATGTCCCGCCGGATAGAACGTGGTCTGCGGGTATTTCGTGCTGATGTCGGCGGTGCCGGCGGCGAACACCTGCCAGTGCTTCTCGGTACCTCGCGGCCCCAGGTCCTTCGGCGTGCCCGGCGCCCCGAACGTCCACAGCGTGGACAGCACGAGCATCCACCCGAACAGCGAGACTGCCAGGAGCAGGTAGGCCATCCGAAGGCCGAACACCGCGGTCAGGATGACGTAGACGCTGCCCACGAACAGCACGAACGCGCAGACGATGACGGCGACGCCCTTGGTGAACGTCGGAGCGAGAGCCAGGGCGTGGGTCATCGGCGCGCGGTCCTCATGCCTTCAGGCAGACGTTGTCTTTGGTGGGCACCTTCTGGATCGACAGGATGTAGTTCACCAGGTCGTTGATCTGCTGGTCGTCCATGGCTCCGGCGAACCGCACGCTCCAGGACGGCATGTCGGTACCGGTCCGGCCTTCCGAGATCGTCTGGATGATGTCCTGCAGGCTCTTGATCAGCGGGTGGTTGTACTTCGCGCCGCCGCACACCGTCTGGAGGTTCGGGACCGGGACCAGCGTGCCGTTGTACACGTTGAACCCGCCGTGCAGGTTCTGTCCGTGGCAGCGCTGACAGTTGAACCCGAGGGGGTTCTGCTGGGTGCCCGGGAGCGTGGTTTCGTGCCCCCGGAGCACCGACTCGGCCAGCGAGGCCTTCGTGTCGTTCAGGTTGTTCTGCGTCTCGGGGAGCCAGTTGAACACGGGCACCCACAGGGCCATGAATACGGTGAAGACCAGTGCCCACCCGATCAGCTTCTCGAGGACGGGCTTCTCGAGGTCAGCGTCGGACGGGCCGGGCCGCATGGCTCCGGGGATGTCGAGCTTCGGCGCCTCCCGGGACCGGCGAAGGCCCACCCCCAGGGCGCCGATCAGGACCAGGACGCCGATCCCGACGGCGATGCCGATCAGGAAGGCGCGGCCGGTGCTGAGGGTGGCCAGCAGGTGCGTCATCGGGCGTGGGGTCCCTTCGTCATCATCCGCCGGCCGCCCCGCCCACGCAGAACGGGCCCTCCGGCGATTGGTGGATCGTGTTCGTACCCCGCGGTGGGCCCGGCACGATGTTCGAGGTGTCCACCTTCACCGTGGAGCCGTCCACCTTCACCGCGAAGTGGGAAAGCCCGGTCGGGGCCGGCCCCAGCTGGTACTCGCCGGCCTTGTTGTACTTCGAACCGTGGCAGGGGCATTCGAACCATTGGCTCTGCTCGCAGAACGGGACCCGGCAGCCGAGGTGCGCGCACTTCTGGTAGATCGCCATGAGGTTGTTCGAGATCAGGCCGGCGTATTCGGTGTTCGCCCCGTCGCCGGTGTAGAGCTCCAGGTAGAAGCGGCCGGCCCCGAAGTAGTAGGGCTGTCGCTGCTGCTGGATCTGGTTCTTGATCGTGTCCAGGTTGTCGGGAAGGGTGATCAGCGCGCCGAACCCGCCCTTCAGGTTCGGCCACAGGAACGCCAGGCTGGCCCCGCCGAACTGCGCGGCGAAGACCATGAGCGACGTCAACAGCCCGCCTCGGAAGAAGTCTCGGCGGGACAGGACTGCCCTCGCTTTCGGCGCGGCAGGAGGCGGAGCCGGGACCCCGCCGGGGCGCTGCGGGGTGGTCACCAGGGCGGCGCTGTTTCGCCGCGCCCGCATGAATGACCCCATCAGCATCAGCACGAACAGGCCGAACAGGGCGATCACCACGATGATGGCGAAGGTCGACTGGGCCAGGGCGATCACGGACGCGCTCCCCTCGTCATAGCTCGAAGAACAGCCCCTGGCTCCACGGCCACACCCAGTTGAACCCGGGGCCGCGGAAGAAGGAACCAGCGATGGTGAGCGTGGCGCCGAACATGAACAGCATGGTGAACAGGATCATGGCCAGCTTGCGATCGCCGGGCTTGTTGCTCGGGTTGCGGTCGACGTAGGGCACGGCCCCCAGCCCGACCAGGATCAGGGTCGGGATGATCACGCCAGCGATCATCGGGTGGAAGTAGCGGAGCAGTTCCTGCAGGCCGAGGAAGTACCACGGGGCCTTGGAAGGGTTCGGTGTGAGGTTCGGGTTGGCCAACTCGCGGAGCGGGGCCTGGACGAATGTCGAGAAGACCGTGACCGCCGCCAGCACCACCAGCAGGGCGACGAACTCCTCGATCAGCAGGTGTGGGAAGACGTTGATCCGGTCGCCCTGTTCGCGCTCGACGCGCTGGATTCCCTCCGGGGCAACCAGCGCGAGCAGGCGGTGCTTGTCCGGCGCGCCCGGCTTGGCCGCCGGTGCCCGGCCGGTGGGCGGAGGAGCGGTTCGGATCGCGGCCGCCGGAGGGGGAGCGAACGCGGCCGTGGCCCCCGGGGCGGCGACGGTCACCGCGGCCGGAGCGGCCACCCCGCCGTTCCCTCCGCCGTCCCCCGCCACCGCCGCAGCGGCCGGACGGGCCCCCGCGGCGTGTTCGGCCTCGGCCTCCGGGTTCGCCTTGCGATACGCACGGACCCCGGCCGACCGGGCGCGCCCTTCGGCCACCCGGCGATCGGTCCCCTTCGCCAGCTCGGCCGCGAGCGTGGCGTCGAACACCGCCTGGTCCATGGGGGTCGCTTCGCGCTCCGCCATCGGTCGCCTCTTCCTCTCCTACAGCGGGCCGCTGATCCCGCCGTCCTTGCGGATCCGCCAGAAGTGGACCGCCAGGAACAGGACCAGCACGAACGGGAGGGCCAGGACATGCAGGACGTACCAGCGTAAGAGCGTGGCGGGACCGACCTCGATGCCGCCGAGTAACAGGAACCGGACCTGGTTCGCGATCAGCGGCGAATAGCCGGCCAGGTTCGTGCCCACCGTGACCGCCCAGATCGAGAGCTGGTCCCAGGGGAGCAGGTACCCGGTGAACGACAAGCCGAGCGTGAGGAACAGCAGGATCACGCCCACCACCCAGTTGAACTCGCGAGGGGGCTTGTACGCGCCCGTGTAGAACACTCGGGCCATGTGCAGGGTGACCGTGAGGACCATGAGGTGCGCGGACCATCGATGGATGTTGCGGACCAGGTCGCCGAACAGCACCCCGTTGCGGATGGCCAGCATGTCGTTGTACGCCTGCGCGCCGCCGATGTCGGCCGACGGCCGGTAGAAGAACATCAAGTAGATGCCGGTGACGGTCAGCAGGACGAACAGGAAGAACGACAGTCCACCCAGGCAGAACGTGTAGGTCAGCTTCAGCCCGTGCCGTTTGATCTTGACCGGATGCAGGTGGTACATGACGTTGTTCATCATGGCCAGAGCCCGGTCGCGCTGGGTGTCCTTGTAGCCCTTCCGGAAGATGGATCCGGGGCGGAAGACGGACTTCCAGAACTCGGTCTCCCGGACCTTGTCGAGGGCCTCCATGGGGCTCGGAGGCTTCGGCAGCCGTTCCCTCAGCTTCACGCCCTCGATCCTCTCCCCGGCGTCCTACTCGACGTCGACGTCGACCTGCTGGGACATCGGAACGGCCGCCATCGTCCGGCGGCCGGCTGACTCCTCTTCGGGCAGACGCGCATAGTACAGGCAGTCGCTGGGGCAGCGCTCCACGCACACCGAACACCGCGTGCACGCGTTGTCGTCGACCACGAAGATGGCGAACGAGTTCTGGACCTCGGCTTCGACGTCCTCGTCGGCGTTCTGGACGATGCCGGGGTCGAGCATGTAGATGCAGTTCCACGGGCAAACGTCCTCGCAGGCCCGGCACAGGATGCAGGGCTCGGGGTCCAGCATCAGGTGCTTCGGCGACTTCACGCCCTGCCGGAGCCACTCGGGGTCCACGGTCTGGACGGTGTAGTCGGTCTTGATGTCGACTTCGGTCTTCACGAATGGCATGGTCGGGCTCCCCTTATCCTCTCCCGCGGGTCACCGGTAGCCGCCCGTGGGGCGGCTCTCGCTCTGGCTCCGAAGCCGGCGCCGCGTCTTCTGAAGATAGTAAGGGACCAGGACGAAGGCGCCGAAGGGGAGGCTGAAGATGCCCGCGGCGAGGACGTCGCGGAGCTTGAACAGCCAGAACTTCTGCGGTCCCCATCCGAGGGTGTTCTGAGCGAACAGCAGCCACCAGGAGGGGAATACCCCCAACAGGGCGATGGCGGCGAACCACAAGACCACCGAGAAGACCGCCGCGCGGGTCCACGTCCATTCGAAGTCCCGGATGAACGCCTCGACCTTGCGGAGTGGAGGGAACAGCTTCGGGGTGATCAGGCCGCGGTCGAGTCCGATGGCGAACCCGGTGACCCCCATGGTGATGCCAAGCGCGCCGAGCATGAGGATTAGGGTGATGATGTCTCCCCGTGCGATCGTCACCCCGAGCATCCTCAACACACGCCGCCTTCCCCTTGTCTCCGGTCGTCTTCCGCCGCGGGCGGATTATAGGCAGCGCCTGCCGGTCGCCTCAAACAACGGGCACTCGGAAAGTCGGTTCGCCGTTCGGGGCCGTCCGATCGGCTTGTGAAGGCGTTCACAAGCATCGGCCCCACTATCGCTCGGGAGGCGGGCCTCTGCAACTCGGCCCAGCCTGCTCGAAGGTACCCCCTGTTGTCACTCCGTGCTTCGCCGAAATGGCCCGCTGCCTGCGAGGATGAGTGCCGCATGATCGGCGACGTGACCCGGGGGGTGCAGGAGTGGTGGGCGCCCCTGCTGGCCTTCGCCGCCGGCGTGGTGTCGTTCGCCTCGCCGTGCGTGCTGCCCCTGGTGCCCGGCTACCTGTCGTTCATCACCGGCGGGGAGGCCACGGCTGCCGGAGAGCCCAAATCGAAGCGTTCGACGTTGGTGCCGATCCTGCTGTTCATCCTCGGGTTCAGCCTGGTATTCACGCTGGTGGCCGGGTTCACAGCCAGCGCCCTCTCCAGATGGCTGCGGTCGAGCGCCGGGCAGCGGACGGCCGGCGTGCTGGTCCTGCTCCTGGGCGCGTTCATGCTTCTGTATGCGCTCCGCTTGGGGATGGCCTGGATGTACCGGGAAGGGCGCCCGCTCCTGTCGAAGGTCAGGCCCGGCCCGGCGGCGGCGCTCCCACTCGGGATGGCCTTCGCCGTCGGGTGGACGCCGTGCATCGGTCCGGTGCTGGGAGCGATCACCACGCTGGCCGCGAACCAGGGCAGCACGGCCCGGGCCGTGATCCTGCTGGCGGTGTATTCCCTCGGGCTCGGGCTTCCGTTCCTGCTGATCGGGCTTGGGATCGGCCGGCTGATGGGGGCCTTCCGCTTCTTCAGCCGGCACTACCGGGCGTTCGCCGGGGTGAGCGGGGTCGTGCTGATGGCCATCGGGGTCCTGCTCGCCACGGGGAAGTGGACACGGCTGATCGCGCCGCTGTTTCGAGTGATCAACCGGTTCACCCCGGCGATCTGAGGAGCTTCGGGCGAGGGCGCTCCGACACCTGCATACTGGCGGCGTCATGTCGGACCTGCGCACCGCCACTCCTGCTCGGCTCTCATCTCACCCGAAGCAGCCTGACAGCCCCCATCGATCGATCCGGGGCCTATGGATCGCGGCCACGGCGGTGACGTTCGGGCTGGTCACCATCGGTGGCTTGGTCCGGGCCACCGGCTCCGGGGAGGGGTGCAGTGGATGGCCGAAGTGTTCCCCCGGCCACTGGCTCCCCCCGCTCCAGTACCACCCCATCGTCGAGTATTCGCACCGGATGACCGCGTTCGCCGACATCGTGCTGGTGGGGATCTTGGCGATCGTGGCCACCCGGCGCTACCGGCGCGAGCCCAGGGTCCTCCGGACCGCCTGGGTCGCCGTGGGCTTGATCGTGGCCCAAGCCGTGCTGGGCGGGATCGTCGTGAAGGGCGACCTATCCGCGCTGCTGGTCACCGCGCACTTCGGGACCGCCATGATCCTGGTCGCGGTCCTGGTCTACGGAACGGTGGCGGCGTTCGCCCTGGACGTCGAACGCCGCCTGTCCGTCGACGGTTTCACCGTCCTGGCGCGGGTCGTGGCCGGGGCAATGTTCGCGCTCATGGCCGTGGGCACCTACGTCCGGGGGATCGGGGCGGGCCTGGTGTTTCGGGACTGGCCGCTGATGAACGGTCGCCTGGTGCCTCGGTTCGCTTCCGAGCAGGCCGTCGTGCACTTCACCCACCGGGTCCTGGCCGGGGCGGTGGCGTGTGCGGTGGTCGGGCTGGCCGTGTGGGCCTGGGGGGAGCGTCACCGGCGGCCGGCCGCCGCCGAGCTGGCGCTCATCTCCGTGGTGTTGTTCGCCGTCCAGATCCTGGTCGGCGCGGCGAACGTCTGGTCGCACCTGGCCCCAGCAGCGGTGGTGTCGCATGTGGCCGTGGCCGGCCTGGTGTGGGGCGCACTCTCGGCGACGGCGTTCGCCGCGAGGCTCCCCGGCCCCTCGTCCCGGCCCGCCGCGGACCCCGGGCCGGTCGAGGCTCCCGCCGATCCCCGCTCCCTTTCCTCCCGCCGGGCTTCCAGAAATGATGGCGGGGTCGCATCATGAAGGCCATGCGAACGCGCGTGCGAGGGATCGGCGCCGAACCGGCCCTCGTCCCGCCCAACCGCCTCCGGGAGCTGGGGAAGATGGCGGGGGGCTACATCCAGCTGACCAAGCCCCGCATCATCGAGTTGCTCCTGATCACGACGGTCCCGGCGATGATCCTCGCCGCCCGGGGGATCCCCTCGCTGTGGCGGGTGGCCGCCACGCTCATCGGCGGCACCGTTTCGGCCGGGGGCGCCAACGCCATCAACCAGTACGTCGACCGCGACATCGACCAGGTCATGCATCGAACCCGCCGCCGGCCGCTCCCCACCCACCGGATCACGCCGCGACGGGCCCTGTGGTTCGGGATCGCGCTGGGCGCGGCCGGGTTCGTCTGGCTGGCCCTCACAGTGAACCTGCTCTCCGCCGTGCTCTCCACGGCCGCGCTGCTGTTCTACGTGCTGGTGTACACGATGTGGCTCAAGCGGACGTCGCCCCAGAACATCGTGATCGGGGGGGCCGCAGGAGCCGCCCCGGTGCTGGTCGGCTGGGCCGCGGTGACCGGCCGGGTGGGATGGCCGGCGGTGGTGTTGTTCGTCGTCGTGTTCCTGTGGACGCCGCCCCACTTCTGGGCGCTGGCCATGCGGTACGAACGCGAATACGCCGAAGCCGGCGTCCCCATGCTTCCGGTGGTGGCCGGCCGGGACGCCACCGTCCGCCAGATCCTCCTCTACTCCTACCTGCTCGTCGCCTCGACGCTGGTGCTCTGGCCCGTGGCGCACACTGGGTGGCTGTACCCGGCCGCAGCGGCCGTGCTGGGGGTGCTGTTCGTCCGGACCGCCCTCCATCTGCACCGCCGCCGCACCGTGAGCGCTGCGATGAGCCTGTTCCGCTTCTCGATCGTCTACCTCGCGCTCCTGTTCCTCGCCGTGGCCGTCGACACGGTGATCCGCTGAGCCCCACCGTTCGGGACGAACGGCCGCCGCACCACACCTCGGGCACCTCCGCGGAAGGTGGTGATATCGTGTGGCCGATCTCGGCTCGGCCCGACGAACGCCCCCGATGCGCGAGGAACGGATGACCGTACGAACCAGGAAGCGGCTGGCAGGTGGGGCTGCGCTGCCCAGCCTCGGGCTCCTGCTGTCGGGGTGCAGTCAGAACAGGATCGCGCAGGACACGCTGAACCCGGCCGGTCCGTACTCGCGCAAGATCGACAGCCTCTTCTGGCCCGTGTTCTGGATCGCGGTGGCGGTCTTCTTCCTGGTCGAAGGCCTGCTCGTCTTCTCGCTGTACCGGTTCCGGCACCGGGAGGGCCGAGGGGTGCCGAAGCAGGTCCACGGGAACAAGCGCCTCGAGATCACGTGGACGATCATCCCGGCCGTGCTGCTCCTGGGGGTGGCCGTACCGACCATCGGGACGATCTTCTCCCTCTCCCGCAAGCCGCCGGGGAGGCCGCTTCAGATCACCGTGGTCGGCCATCAGTGGTGGTGGGAGGTGAAGTACCCGCAGCAGAAGTTCACCACCGCCAACGAGATCCACATCCCGGCCGGACAGCCTGTGTACGTCGCGGTGACCTCGATCGATGTGATCCACAGCTTCTGGGTCCCGCGCCTGGCCGGGAAGCAGGACCTCGAGCCGAACCGGGTCAACCACCTGACGATCCAGGCCGACCGGCCGGGAGTCTACCTCGGCCAGTGCGCCGAGTTCTGCGGCGCGTCCCACGCGAACATGCGGCTCCGGGTGTTCGCCGAGGACCAGTCCCACTGGCAGGCCTGGCTGGCCGACATGGAGAAACCGGCACCGCAGCCGCCGCCCGCCGTCCTGTCGATCATGCAAGCGAAGGGCTGCGGTGGGTGCCACACGATCGATGGCGTCCAGGGCTTCGCCGCGGACATCGGGCCGAACCTGACCCACTTCGGGAACCGGTCCACGTTCGCTGGAGCCACCTTCCGCAACAATGTCCAGAACCTGACCAACTGGCTCAAGAACCCGCCCGGCGTAAAGCCGGGGGCCGACATGCCGGATCTCCATCTGACGCCCGACCAGATCCAGACCCTCATCGCCTACCTGGAGGCGAACCAATGACGTCGCGCCGGGCGCGGGGAAGGCCGAAGCGATGGCGGTCGTGACCGCGCCGCCGGAGGCCGCCATCCCGCGCCGCCGCATCCTTCGCCGCCCCACCGCCACCCACGGGTTCTGGGGCTGGATCAACACGGTCGACCACAAGAAGATCGGGATCCT
>DHWS01000123.1:0-2506 GCA_002413305.1 Actinobacteria bacterium UBA5176
TGGACCCCACCTACTGCGACGTGTCCGTTCGCCGCTGGGAAGACTTCACCGGCCGGAAGGCGGAACGGACCTCATGACCGGGGCACGGGGCCCGCTGTCGCTCCCTCCGCCACGCGCTCAGGGTCACCGGCCGCATACCCTGCAAATGCTGCCCGGGGGCGCGACGGGACTCGACCTCAGACCACCCCGGCCCTCGTCGGAATGGCTCGCACAGACGAAGCGCGACTGGAAGGCGCTGTGTGCTGATCGGCCGGGCCAACTGCAGGAACGACACGTGCCCGCCGTTCGCCGGCTGTTCAAGCTCCGCGACCAGTTCGCTCGGGCCATGCAGGGCGTCGACGCGGCGATGCTGGTCAAGGGTTCGGTGGGGCAAATCCGCCTCAATCCGCTGGCCGATTACGCCGTGCGGACCCTGGCCGCGATCGACCGCATGGAGAACGAACTCGGCCTCACGCCGATGGGAGAGGCCCGCCTGGGACTTACTGCGGTTACGGCGGCCGTCACGCTGGAGGAGTTGAACAAGGCGCTTGAGTCAGACCTTGACACCACCCCAGACCCCCGTCTCGCCGCGCTACAGCTCGCCGATCAGGACGGCGGACGGACAACTTCTGTCGTCGCGGGGAGCCCTGGTCTGCCGGTGGATCGAGGCTAACTGCGTCTGCGGCGAGGTGATTGGTACGGCCGGCCCGTCCGGCTGAGAGAGTTCCAGCGCCGCTTCACTTCCGGTGATCTCGACACGGTCCGGCCGGGTCCTTCACCAGATCGCCGTCGGCCCCAGCCCTCACGGCCTGGCGTTCTTCCCGCGGCCAGGCGAGTACAGCACCGGCCACAACGGCGTCTACCGGTAGGCCCGGCCCCTCCCATTCACTCAGTCGACCCGCACCTGGCTTCCGATTCCCGAGAGAAGGAGGAGCGGCCAGCGCCGGTGGGCGCGCCCTATCGACGCGCCGCCGCGGGAAGCGGAAGCTCGACGGCTCCGCAGTATTCGGCGCCGGCGCGGTTCATGAGCGTCTGTACGTCGCTCGCGTGCATGTAGAACCGGCCCTTCTTGCCCCAGCTGGTTCCCCACGAGTTGTCGAACTCGAACAGATCGGTGGACTCGTAGTATCCGAGCATCAGGTAGCAGTGGCCGCCGGCCACGCCGCCCGTCGGAACCACGACCCCGTCCGCGTCGGGGTTGAACATGTCGTTGAACCAGTCCGTGCCACAGATGACCGGGTTCTGCTCGAGGACCCACTGCTTGAGGACATCGATCGTCGTCCCGAAGTAGTAGCTCTGGACGCGGCCCAGCTGCTTCAATGCCTTGACGCCGGAGTGGACCGAGGAGCCATTCTCCTGCCCGGGCTCTCCGTCGATCACCTTGGCCAGGTAGTAGATCTTGTGGCCGTTGGCATTCTGGAAGGAGTCTTCGATCGGCGCGCTGTTTCCCCACGCCGCGGACCCGAATCCTACGCAGTGCCCCGTCTGGCCCTGGTCGAGCTGGATCAGCAACTCCCATTCCTTCCGTGTGACGCCGGGGGGGGTCGGAGCCGGCGAGGGAGCCGGAGCGGCCGCACGAAGGCCCTTGATGAAGTTCCACTCTGGAAAGATCGACCAGAAGTCGAACTCCGGGTTGTTAGCGAGATCCTGAAGCGTCGTCGTCGCCGAGAACGACGTTGCCAGGGTCTTCGTGCTGGTCAAGAAATCCCGCATCTGGAAGTCCCTCCGGTCCGCACGCGGCTTCTTGCGGCCCAGCAGATGGGGTCCGAGCTCCTCGGCGGCCGATTTCGCCATGCGCTTCTGGATCGCGCGGCCGACCGGAGCCGTGACCGTCATCGTGGCGAGCACGGCCATCTTCGGAGTGGGCACAGGCTTCTTGGCCGTCTTGGGCTTGGCAGCGGCGCCCCTGGCCGTGGTCGTGCGCGCGGAGGTCTTCCGAGCCGTCGTCTTGCGAGCGGTGGTCTTGCGCCCAGTTCCCTTGGCGCGGGCGGCCTTTCGGGTCGTCACCTTCTTGCGTGTGGACTTGCGTGCCGGCACGGTCGTCTCCCCTCTCTCTCGACTCCCTGGTCTCCCGGTCGCGGCCCCGCCTCTCGCGAGGGCCCGACACCGCGTGAGGCGCTCCCGTCGGGTATGCAAACGGAAGCCTACACGGGCTCGCCGGGGCACTGTTGCATTGGTCGCCCGGGCTTCCGTCGGAGAGACTGGCGCGATGAGATCGCACCTCGGAGATCCAGCGCATCGTCATCAGCCGGGCCCTGGCCCGCTGACGGGTCGATTCCCCCCGAGCCCGGGGCGCTAAGCGTTCCGATTTCCGCAGCTGACCCGAGCCGTCGAGGCCTCGTCTCACCCTTGTAAAAGCCGGTCGAAACCTGTAGCGGTGGTCGGTCGAAAACGGGAGCACCTGGGTTGGATGCTAGCGCGTTCTGGGTCCTCCTTCCATGGCTCCCGGAGGGTCTGCTGTAGCCCTCTCCTTCGGACCCGGCTGACCCGACGCCCCCGGCCTCCGGATCCGGGCCTTGGCGTCTCT
>DHWS01000123.1:2712-3069 GCA_002413305.1 Actinobacteria bacterium UBA5176
TCTCTCAGCCGGTAGGACTCGCCCTTGGTCTCGATGATCTGGCATCGGTGGGTGAGGCGATCGAGGGTGGCCCCCGTCAGGCGCTCGGAACCGAGCACCTCGGTCCAGGACTCGAAGGGCAAATTGGTTCGTGACCATCAGGCTGGTGCGCTCATAGGCGGTGGAGATGACGTCGAACAGCAGCTCGGCCCCGACCTTGGAGGCCGGGACGTAGCCCAACTCGTCCAGCACCAGCAGGTCGAGCTTGGCCAGGCGGGCCCTCAGGCCGAGCAGGGCGCGTTCGTCCCTCGCCTCGATGAGCAGCGTGACCAGCTCGGTGACCCTGAAGAAGCGGACCCGGTAGCCCCTGGCGCAGGC
>DHWS01000149.1 GCA_002413305.1 Actinobacteria bacterium UBA5176
GGCGCCCAACGCAACAGTGCCGGCGCGTCCTTATAGTTCAGTCGCCTTCCCTCAACTGGTAGCCCGGGGTACAGCCCCGGTGGCCCCCGGGCCCGATCCGAAAGGAGCGGGTATGGCCACACAGGCGCCTCCTGAAGCCGGGAGCTCCGCGAGCACGAACGGGATGCTGGACAAGTACTTCCGCATCTCGGAGCGGGGGTCGAGCGTACGGACGGAGATCGTCGCCGCGCTCGCCACGTTCCTGACGATGTCGTACATCCTGTTCGTCAACCCCTCGATCATCGCCGGCCTGAAGGACCACACGGGCACCGCGCTCGAGTTCGGCCAGGTCCTCACCGTCACGGCGCTGGTCGCCGGGCTGATGACGATCCTGATGGGCCTGTATGCGAACTACCCGTTCGCCCTTGCTGCGGGATTGGGCCTGAACGCGTTCGTCGCTTTCACCCTGGTGGTTGGCCTCCACCTCACGTGGCCCGAGGCGATGGGTGTGATCGTGGTCGAGGGTTGGTCATCTCCCTTCTCGTGCTCACGGGCTTTCGAGAGGCGGTGCTCAACGCCATCCCGATGGACCTGAAAAGGGCCATCGGCATCGGCATCGGCCTCTTCATCGCGTTCATCGGGTTCGTGAATGCCGGCGTGGCCCTGCAGGGCAAGGGCGTCATCGTAACGATCGTGCCGAACTTCCGCAGCTGGCCGCTGTTGATCTTCGCGATCGGCCTAGTGGTCACGGCCGCTCTGGTAGCGAGGAAGATGAAGGGCGCCCTTCTCCTGGGGATCATCTTCACCACGATCATCGCGACGATCGTGAATGAGGCGAAGCACCTCAAGGTGTTCACCGACGGAAGCGCTGCGATCCCGCACCACTGGAACGGACCCGACTTCCACCTGGTAGGTCACTTCACCTTCCACTTCTGGAGCGTGCTCGGCACGGGGTCAGCCATCGCAGTTGTCCTGGCGGTGATGCTGTCGGACTTCTTCGACACCATGGGCACGGTGATCGGGATCGGCGGAGAGGCCGGCCTGCTGGACAAGGACGGGAAGCTGCCTGGGATCCAGAAGGTGCTGATCGTCGACTCTCTAGCCGCCGTAGCCGGTGGTGCCGCCTCGGCCTCGTCGAACACGACCTACATCGAGAGCGCCGCCGGTGTCTCGGAGGGTGGGCGGACCGGTTTGGTCTCGCTCGTCGTAGGAGTCTTGTTCCTGCTGTCCCTTTTCATCTCACCGCTTGCCGGAATGGTGCCTGCGGTGGCGACGGCCCCGGTCCTGATCATCGTCGGTTACTTCATGATGCAGCTCGTCAAGGACATCAACTGGACAGACCCGGGCATCGGCATCCCGGCGCTGCTCATGATGGTGACCATGCCCTTCACCTTCAGCATCACGAACGGGGTGGGATTCGGATTCATCTCCTACACAGTCATCGCGCTCTTGCGCGGGAAGTGGAAGGAAGTTCACTGGCTGATGTATCTGATCTCGGCTGTCTTCGGCTGGTACTTCTTCCACGGCGTGGTCTAGCCCCGAGCGCCTGACTACAAGCGTAAGGGGGCGCCTCCGGGCGCCCCTTCGTCTTTCCCGCTCCCCCCGGCCCGAGTTGACGTTCCTGGCGACCTGCTGTGTAATCTTAATTACGAGCTTACTCAGCAAGCGGAAGGGGACGCGGCATGCGCGGATACGGGCACGGCGAGCACGGACACGGACACGGTCACGAGCACGAAGCGGGTTTCGACCCCGAGCAGATCGGCGGCTGGTTCGCCGGCAGGATCCCGGAGGGCTGGTTCACGGGGGCGCCCGAGGTGAGCGTCGACCGCGAGGAGATCCTGGTGGTGGGGACCCTCGCAGACATCGAGCTCCAGGGCGGTTCGACCGCGGTGGCAGCCGCGCGGGCGGGCAGGATCAAGCAGCACCGCGAGGACACGCGCGAGGCGCGGATGCGCATCGCGGAGGAGGCGCAACGGCGGTTCCGCCGGAAGGTCTCGTGGGGGGTCCGGATCGGTGACGAGGAGGAGCTCTTCACCACCGTCGCCCTCCCGATCATGACTCGCTTGCGGATGCCCGAGCGCAAGGTGCTCGACACGCTGGTCGAAGCCGGCGTCGCCCGCAGCCGGAGCCACGCGCTGGCGTGGTGCGTGAAGCTGGTCGGCGAGCACCAGGGCGAATGGATCGACGGCCTGCGTCAAGCGCTGGAGCAGGTTCGTTCGGCCAGGGAAGCGGGGCCGACGGTCGGCTGAGAGAGGCGCAGTCAGCGTGCAGGTCGGCGCCTCAGGCTCGGGTTCGAAGCGAGCTTCGGGCGCCGATCTGTTTCGCTCGAACCACGTCCGGGTCGCGGGGGTCCATCGGGAGCACGGGGGTGCGATCCTCCTGTGAACGCTTCCGTAGCTCGACCCTGACGCGGCGCATCCGGACCTCCTTGCGAGAGGTTATCGGCACGGGCGAAGCGCATTTGATGGCCTGACATGACCGTTTCGACACCGCCCATCGTGACTACGCATTCGGGGCCGGTTGCCCCGACCGAGGCTGCTAGGAGCCTCGGACCATGGCGAGCTGGCGAGACAGCGCCACCAGCCGGCCGGTGCCGTCCCAGATCTCCCCGTCCTCCTCGAGGTAGCCGCCGATCACGTATCGGGTCAGGAACCGGCACTGCAGCCAACCCGGAGC
>DHWS01000124.1:0-31420 GCA_002413305.1 Actinobacteria bacterium UBA5176
CTGCATCCACCGCCCGGTCCGGCGTCCGTGCCGTAGGGACGCGAGCGCCCGCGAAGCTAAAGGCTGCTCAGGCGCTACCCTGAACAGGCGCAACCTTCTCCCCCGAGCCGGGCGCGAAATCACGCGCTCGGGGGATTCCCTGCGACTTCCGCTCAGGCCTAGTGTGACGCCCTCCAGCCGTGCCCGCGACGAGCGAAAGGGAGCCGTCATGGGCAACAACGGCCCGGCCTCTGGTTTCAGCCACCTCCTCACTGATGAGTCCCTGCAAGCGCTGAAGGACGCTCTCGGAACGACCGTTGTGCCTTCCGGCGCCCAGATCGAACCGGAGCGGGCCAACTTCCGGGCCCTGATCATGGCCAATCCCAACTACTTCGGGAACATGGCGGAGACGGGCCTCGCCCCCACGGCGGAGATGTCGCTGAACACCGGGTACGAGCAGATCGGCTGCGTCGGCCTGAACCCCCAGTTCGACCGGCTCGAGGCCATCGTGTCGATCAAGCGGGACGCCGGATACGGGGGCGACGTTTGCACGGTCGGGACCCCCGAGTGCGTGCGCTTCTACCTCTCCTCCGACGGCGGGGCCACGTGGGAAGACGAAGGACTGGTCAGCTTCATGGCCCACGACATCACGGGCCCGAAGCCGCTCGAGTATTCGGTGGCGCTGCAGGTCGACCCTGCGAAGAAGTTCTGCACCAGCCCGAACCTCCTGCGGGTGCGGGCCATCCTCTCCTGGAACACGCCGCCGCCACCGAACACGCCCGGCTACTCGCCGGTGTGGGGGAACGCGGCGGACGGGAACGTGCAGGTCGCCCCCGGATTCTTCCTCCCCTTTGGAGAGCTGCTCAAGGAGCACGCCGTGGAGCTTCCCGCGGCGATCACGGACGCGATCGATGTGAACAAGCCCGTCCCCGGCCCGGGACCCGATCCCGGCCCGCTCTCGATCCAGGAGCTCCTCGCCGGGAACGCCGAGGCGCAGGTTCCTCTCCACCGCCTCTTGTTCGCTCACGTCGATGGAGCCCTCCAGGCCCCCCATCCGCTCGCCGCCATGCCGATCAAGGCGAAAGCCGGTGGGCTGGGCATGCCAGCGGGGGCGGTCGTCGCAGCGCCGGCCCCGATGCTTCCTCCGGGCCTGGCCTCGATCGCCGGACAGATCGACCTGGCGAAGTTGATCGCCGCCCTCCTGCAGACGAACGGCGACACCACGTACGAGCAACTCGACTGCGTGGGGCTCGACCCCAACCAGAACACCCTTGAGGGCGTCCTGACGGTCAAGCTCTCAAGCGGGTATTCCGGGCCTCCGTGTTCGGCCGGGAGCCGCGAGTACGTCGCGTTCTGGGTGGACTGGAACGACGGCGCCGGGTGGACCTATTCGGGGACGACCAGCGTGAACGTTCACGACTTCACGCCCCTCCCGGTGGGCGGGCTCCAGTACAGCATGTTCCTTCCGGTCGACCTCACCTCCCACCGCCGGCCGTGTACGGAAGGCGCCCAGATCGCGAAGGTCAGAGCCATCCTGTCGTGGCAATCGCCACCCCCGCCGGCCAACCCCGACTTCGTCCCGCACTGGGGCAACCGGGTGGAGTCCCTGGTGGAGATCGCTCCCGGCGTGCCGCCCCAGCCGGGCACGCACGTGCCCTTCATCGAGACGGTGGGGAGCATGGCCGTGTCGAGCATCAACGGGACCACGGGCCTCGCCAACGGCTTGGCCGTGGCGGTCGGCTTCACGGCGCAGGACAGTCCCTTCGGCGGCCTGATCTACCTGACCGGCCACCTCGCGTATCCGCCCGACGTGTTGGGCGGCGGGGCCACGCCCCTTCGATACCGGCTCCTGGTCAGCAGCGACGGGGGGACGACGTGGCAGCCGGTGACGTCCTCCTTCACGGTCTGGCTGACCACGCTCACCAACGGCGTGTGGAGCGGGCCGAACCCCACCACGCAGGCCCCAGTCGAAGCCGACGGATGGTACGAGTACCTGGAGGATCTGACCGGGCCCATGGGCAGCGGCAACGCCATGCGCTTCGTGGCTCAGAACGTGCTTCACGCCTGGCAGACCGGATCGTCCATGGAGGGCATCTGGAAGCTGAAGATCGAGGCGAAGGACCCGGCGAACCCACCGACGGTGTGGACGAGCAACACCGTGACGGTGTGCCTGGACAATGAAGCTCCCACCGTCGACCTCACGCTCACGTCGGGATCGTGCGACGACATCTCCATCGGAGATCCCGTGTCCGGCACGTACTCCGTCTCGGACGGCCAGAACCACCTGGGGTCGGTGAGCATCGCCATCCAGCCCGACAACTCCCCACCTCAGGCCGGCCGGATGACGATGACCCCCACCAGCCCCGCGGGTCCCGCGACGACCAGCACGATCCAATCGGCGGGCCGGTCTTACCCGACGCTTCCGACCTCGGGCGAGTCCGGAACGTGGGAGCTCGACACCACCGGCATGGGCAAGTGCGGGTACGTGGTTCGGATCGACGCGGTGGACCGAACGATCTGGAACAGTGGCGGTCCCGGCCTGTGGGCGGTTCCGGTAGTCCTGGGGTTCTGCCTCCGGGAGCCCGGATCCTGACCAACGAGCGCCTCGCCGATCACAAGCCTCCGCGTCCCACAGGGTCCGATGCTCGCGCGGTCGTCCGAACGGCCGCCAGACCATCACGCGCGTCGAACTTGTGCCGGCCCAACCGCGTTGCTAGATTCCACGAGGCGACTCTCCGGCCTCGTCGCTGAGGATGGGCGGATGGCAACGGACCGCGGCGATTCCCTCACCAGCCTCGAGGCGGCCATCAATGCGAGCCTCTCGGACCCCCGCCGGCGCCAGTTCGTGACATCGCGGTGGCTCGACCAGACGCGGTGGATGGACAGGCGTGCCGTCGTCACGCGCAGGAACTACTTCGTGCTTCGGCTGACAACCATCGTCGGGGGCGTGGTGGCTCCCTCATTGTTCACGCTCCACCACGACGCGGCACACCTCGCCGGCGGGATCGTGAGTTTGATCGTCGCTGCCAGCGCGGCAGTCGAGGAGTTCTTCCATTATGGGGAACGCTGGCGACACTACCGCGCTACGGCTGAGTCCCTCAAGGCTGAGGGGTGGAAGTTCTTGGAGGTCGCCGATTGGTACGTGGCCGCATACAAGAGTGCCAACGGTCAACGGTTACCCGACACTCCGGAGGATATCTATCAGTGGTTCGTCGGACGCGTCGAGCGGATCATCGGGCTGGAGATCCAAACGTTCCTCTCGAAGATCGCCGAGGATCACCAGGATGGCGGGGACCACGGGCAAGCCAAGAAGAGCTGAATCGGCGACCTCTCCTCCTCTGCGCCGCGGGATCGAACGCCCCACCGAGGCGTCCTTGATCGTCTTCAGGGCATCAGATCCACGCCGCACAGGGATACCAATGCCGAGGCCGCGCTCGCAGACGTCGAGGCGGACGGTGGACGGGACGCCGGGGCTCCGGTGGCGGCCGCCGTCACCGCCGTAGCTGTCGGCAGCAAATCGAACGCGATCGTCGTGCTCGAGGTCACGGGCTGCCAGACCGGCCGGCACGGGACCCCCTCCAAGCTGACTTTCGTGATCTGCGTCCGGGTGGCCCCCGGGGTCGCCGTCATGACCCACAGACCGTACGAAGGTGGATCCCCGACCCCGGCCGAGAAGACAAGCTGATCGCCGTTGAAGGACCAAGAGGGCTGCAGCACGATATGCCGCGCCCGCCATGTGGTCGTGAGGTCGACCGGCGCGCCGAGCTCCCCATCGGACTGCACCAGCACGGTGAGCAGGTCGAAGTTGTCATCCACCTTTGATACGACGGCGATCTGACGGCCGTTCGGAGACCACGCCATCGGCCCTGTCACGGACAGCGTCGAGGACGAAGGCGCCCCACCCGTCCCTTCGGCAGGCACGGATAGCACCGAGAGAACGGACCCGCCCTTCTGCGAGGCATTGACATAGGCGATCCGGGTTCCGTCCGGCGACCAGCGCAAGCCGGACGTCGCTCCTTTGAAGAGAACACGGGGATTCGAACCGTCCGACCGGACGACCCATAGGGCCCCCTCCTGCCGGTACGCGATCTCCGAGTGGTCCCCGACCATGCAGCCGCGGGCGGTTGGGAAACACGACCACGTCAATGAGCCCACACCCTTGGATGCCACGATCAGGCGGGTCTTGCCCGTATCGACGTCGACAGCGTTGATCCCTTCCCCACCCTCGCTGTAGGCGATCTCGCTCCCCTGGGGAGACCAGTCGAACTTGATGGGGTGCAGTGAGGGGGGCAGCAGGGTTCGTTGGTGTCCGCCGTCCGCCTCCATGACGTCGAGCCGGTACCCAGAAGGCGTTTGGTCGACGAACGCCATCCGCGTGCCGTCCGGGGACCAGGCCGGGAACATCGCGCCGGAGCCCGCGGAGACCAGCCTCGGGCTCCCCTCGGCGGATGAAGCGACCAGGATGCCGAAGTCCGCGGTGGATCGGTGCAGGGCGACGGCGGTGACGCCTCCGGCCACCAGCACGGCGGCCAGGGCGGCCGCCGCGAGGACCCTTCGGCGCCGGCGGGGTGGACCGGCTGCCTTGGTCCCGCCGGTTCTGTCGGGTGGCGCGACGACGGCGACCTCGGCCGGGCCGGGCCGGCCCTTCCCCGGGCCCGCCGGTACCTCGTCGCCTTCCATCCACGCTTCCTCGGAGGATGGCCCGGCCTCCGCAGGAGAGGCCATCGCCAGGTCGCCGGCGAGCTCGACGCCCAGCCTGGCCAGGACGTCCACCAGACGCCCCACGTCGTAGTGCCATCTGGACGACGAGATCTCAAGGGCGTTGCGCCGGCTGAGCCGGGCGATCGACTGTGGAAGGTCCGTCGTGCCCGGCATCCGGGCGCCTTGGACCAGGATAGGGATCACGCGGATGCTTCGATCCAGCGCCGCCTGGATCTCCTGCCGGACGTAGTCGATGGGATCCTCGAGGCGGCGGTGGCCGGACTCGTCGGTGATAGTCAGCCACTCTCTCCCGATCAGGGCGAGCAGGACGTCACACGACCCGACGCTCTCCTCGAGGACTTCTACGAAGTCGGCGCCGGGGTCGATCGTGTCGATGTCCATGAAGATCCGGCCGGGAAACCGGGTGTCCAGCATGTCGAACAGGCGCCCCGCGGCGTCGGCGGTGTCCTCCCGTCGGTAGTTCAGGAACACCCGGAGCTTCCGACTGCCATGGCCCGTCGGCGGCACGCCGACGCTCACCCTCGGCGTGGCCCCTTCCGGAATGCCGCCTGAGCCATCCATGTCGCGCGTCGCCCCCGAAGGCTTCCCTAGCGCAGGGTCGGCCCGTCTGTGCCCTTGCCGGCGAGTCTGGCCCAGCACCGGTGAGCTGACAAGAGGACATTCAGGGGATTCTTCGTTGGCTAGTAGGGAGGCTCCATCTCATGGATCCACTCCACGCCGCGCCAGTCGCTGTTCTCCTCCAAGGCGTTTCGGGCGATCTCGGCCGCGACGGCCCGGAGCCGTTCCAGGCTCTCCGCCTCCAGCAGGTCTCGCGTGCGCCGCGCCAGGTTCCGGACCATGCGCCGATTGCGTTCGGCATGACGCTGGAACTCGCGCTGGCCGACGACCCCGGTCACGGCCGCGCCGATGGCGGGAAGAGCGATGGAGGCGAACGTCAGCCAATGGGCCGAAGCGGACACAGCGATCTCGGGGCCCTCGGTGCGCTCCAGCCCGTGCAGCAGGGCTGCCACGAACGTCAGGCCGAACAGGATCTCAGCGGTCCGGTGGAGCACCTGATGCCAGCGGCCGAGCCGGCCCCTCCGCTTCGTGTGATAGCGGATCTGGTCGGCGATCCAGACCGCCGACAGGTACTCGCGAAGCGCCGGCACATCCGCCTCGGTCGGCGCGAACGGTGGACGGAGCCGCCACAGCTCCTCGTGGGCCTGCGATGTCCAGTCGGCGGTGAAGGCACCCGGTTCGTCGCCCGGCGGACCTTCGGCATGCTCTCGGAGGTTCAGCCCGGTGAGGGCCAGGAAGAAGGACGAACGGAGCCGTTCGGCGAGGAGCCGACAATCGATCCACCGGTCGTGGATCCGCACGACCCGCTCCGCCGCCACGATCGCCAGCAGGGCGGTGAGCAGGCCCAGCTCGACCAGAGCGAACCTCGGTCGGGCCGGGAAGAACACCGCCACCGCTCCGGCGGTGGCCACCGCCGCGAGCGCCAGAACGATAACCGTGTACGCCAGGCCGAAGAACCAGTTCCGGTACCGCAGGGCCAGAAGGTCGGCTCGGACGAATCCCGGCTGGACCCACGCCGCGAGCGTCCCGACCGGGAGCTCGCCGGTGGCGGGAATGTCCGGCCGGACGAGCGTGGCGTGCGTTTC
Organism: Actinobacteria bacterium UBA5176; assembly: GCA_002413305.1. Taxonomy (GTDB): domain Bacteria; phylum Actinomycetota; class UBA4738; order UBA4738; family UBA4738; genus UBA4738. Next base: position 6,345 of record DHWS01000124.1, read on the forward strand.
GATGTTCCTCGCCGCGAGGCGCCGAGGGAGTCGAGCTGCCTCGAATCGCTGGATCGAACGAAGCGTCCCGGCCCGCTCCCGTCGCAGGCCGAGCCCCGGGTGGAGTTCGGTCCGGCCGCCGCCTTCGGTGTGGATCCAGATGGTGGGAACGCCCTGTCCCAGGGCGTAGGCGACGATCTCAGCGGTGCCGCCCTGACCCCCCGACGCCTCACCGTCCCAAAGCGCGATCAGGATGTCGGCCCGCCGCACGACCTGGCGGCCAGCTCGCTCATAGGCTTCCTCACGGCTTCCCAGAAGAGGCCCCGCCTCCACGGAGCTCGCCGACTCGAGCAGGCGCTCGAACTCCTCACGGGATCGCTCCGACTGGAAGTCCGTCGCGTACTCCTTCGAAGGCAGCGGGAGGACCGCCTCCAGGTCGCCGCCCGGCCGGGAGAGGATCTCCCTGGCGACCAGCCGGTCCGCTCCTTCGGCCAGCGCCGAGATCGCCGTGAACACCAGCGGGGTGTGGCGAACGTTCGGGATCAGCCCGGGGACGCGATCCAGTGCCTCCCGGATCCGGGCCTGCAGGGAAGCGTCGTCCGGCAGATCGCGGTGACCCGTCACCCCGACCCGCATCCGGAACGGGATCGAGCCTGGACCGCCCGGCCCCCGTTTGTCGCTCATCGGTCCCTCCCGGCAACAGCAACCAACCGCCCTACGCTGCACTCGTTTCCACGTTCACGCAAGCCCTTCGCTTCCGTCCGAATGGGCAGCCGGCGAACCGGATACAACGCCCTCATTCGAGCAGCGAAGGCCCGGCACCAGGTGCTCGGTGAACCGGATCAAGCCATGGCACATGGGCAGCGGTAGGGCAAGCGACCGGTCGAATCGATCGAACGCCTATGCGAACTGGGGAGGATAGGCATCATATATCGGGTGATTTGGGGGGTGGACTCAGACCTGAGGAGATCCGGCGCCCCATAGGTCGGGACCGACCGCAGCCAGCTGCCCGGAACAGAGGAGACAGGGGTGGAAGACGGGATTGGCGGACCCCGGTGCGCCGGCTGTGGGGTTCCTCTCGTCCGTCGGACGCTTCCGAACGGAGCGCTCGAGGGGCTGACCGATTTCCTCCGGCGGAGCCATTGCTCCGCCCGCTGCAGGAGATCCGCGCAGACAGCGGTGTTCAGGGCCGTGTTCAGACCACCATCCGCCGAGGTGGGGGGCAAGCGCCGCTCCATACCGCCAGCCATTCATCCGCGCCAGTCGGCGAAGTCCAGTCCCCCGCCCGGCCCACTGGCGGACAGTTGAGTCACTCCTGAACCGTCTGGTCGCACGACGTAGCCACCCGGGGAAACCAGATGTACCGGCCGTCGGGCGACCACGTGGTGAATTGACCGAACCTCTCTGTGACTCTTCTCTGATCGGAGCCGTCCGCGTTCATCACGTAGACGTCGAACAGAGGCCCATCGGGCCCGAGCTGTCCGTGGTCATCACGAGTGGAGGAGAAGGCGATCTGGCTTCCATCCCTCGACCACGCCGGCCACCCATCCTCTCCCGGGGCATGGGTGAGCCCCTGAAGCGCCGACCCGTCGGCATCCATGACGAAGATCTCGTAGCCGGGCGCTCCCCCAGGGCCCGGCGCCCCAGCTTGGGACATGAACGCGATCTTCGTTCCGTCGGGTGACCAAGCCGGGTACTCACCCTCGATGTCGGTCAGGCGGGTCTGCCCGGAGCCGTCCGAATGCATGAGATAGATCTGTGGGAGGCCCCCTCGATCGGAGCTGAAGGCGATCATCGACCCGACTGGGGACCACGCTGGGCCCCACTCGTTGGCGGGATCGTTCGTGAGGTCTCGTTGCTGGGATCCGTTGGCGGTCATCTCGAAGACCTCGTCGTCGTTGTTGATCCCCCGACGCGAGTCCCGATAGACGACGTTGGTGCCGTCCGGAGACCACGCGGGATCGAATTCCTCCCCAGGATTGGACGTCAGTCTGCGCAGGCCAGACCCATCGGCGTTGATGAGGTAGATATCGTCGTCCATCGAGAAGACGATGCGGCCCCGAAGGAGCCCAGGGTCGAGTGCGCCGCCTCCACTCGGTGCGGGCATCGATCCGGAAGGCGGGCTTTGGCTGGGCGGGGTTCGGGTGGGAGCGAGCTGACCGGTCGCGCCCCCGCAGGCAGCCAAGAACGCGAGGAGAGCGGACAAGCCCGCAAGCAACCGACATCGAGCACTCACTTCGGCAACACGTCCTCGCTTCCCTCTCGGTTCCTCGCTCCTTCTTGGCCGGAGGAGGTACGCACGCAGAGCGCAGCCGGTTCCTCCCGCGGTCGGTACCCCAAGAACATGGCAGGCCCTCCTATGCGGAACGGGTCCCTGGTGCGTTACGTAGTGGAAATGATGGGGATCCGGACGGTTGGAACAGGGAGTCGGGAGCGAGAGTCGAGTCCGGCACGAGACTTCGAGTCGTTCTTCGACCAAGAGAGAGGGCGCTTGTTCAGGCTGCTCGTCCTGGTCACCGGGAGCGTCCACGAAGCTGACGACCTGACGCAGGAAGCCTTCTTCAAACTGTTGGAGCGGTGGGGCTACGTAGGCCAGCTCGCGAATCCGGTCGGCTACTTGCACCGGACGGCGATGAACCTTTTCCGCAGTCGCTACCGTCACGCCGCCTACGTGGCGAAGACGAAGCTCAGCCTCGGGAGGGAGGCCCCGGACCCGCTCTTAGTCGTGGAGGAGAGGGACGCAGCTTTCAGGATGCTCCGAACCCTGACACGGCGTCAGCGGGCGGCCGTGGTTCTTACGGAGCTGCTCGGGTACACGATCGAGGAGGCAGCGGTCGCGCTTGCCATCCGCCCCGGGACGGTGCGGACCCTTGTCTCGCAGGCCCGGGCACGCGTCCGCGTGACTGGGGAGGCAAGAGATGAATGATCTGACGGACATCCTCGAGCGTGCGGACCGGGCGGTCGGCTCTCTTCCACTCCCCCCTGATGGCTTCGAGCGTCTGCGCCGCTACCAGAAACGCCGCCATCGACGCAATCGCATGATGGTGGGGGCGATCGCCCTGTTGGTCGCTGCCGGAGGGGTCGGTAGCGTTGCGCTGCTTCGAGCCGTGCGTCCCGCCCCGCCTCATCATCCTTCAACGACGACCAGCCCTTCCCCGAGCTCGACGCCTGGTGTCATCCCTGTCGGCCTCATCGCCCAGCGTTCGATGGGGGGCGGGCCGGCTCAGCTCCTCGGGCCGTTCTGGTTCGGCGTGGGGATGGACAACTCGTGCCTCAGCGCCGGACCTCTGGCCATCGGCCCCTCGTGGACATTCCAGGACGGTGGACACGACTGCGTAAAGGCCCTTGGGCACGATCCGATCCACATCGGCCAGGCTCGTGGAGGGGTCCATCGCGATGGTGACCCGCGACCCACTACCGAGTTCAATGCCGTGTATGGGCTGGTGACGCACGCGGCGGCTCGCGTCGACCTGGTGTGGTCGACCGGCGAGGTTGCCACCGTGAGACCGGTCGATGGGCGGTACCTGTTGGTGTGGTCGGGGAACGCCTGGCCTGTTCGTGCCGACGTGCTCTCAGCGGACGGGAAAACGCTGTCGGCCGTGTTTCTGACGCCCCCGTAGTGCCGAGTCGGGTACAGGGCTCACATCCCGAAGGGAGAGAGCATCGATGTCGCTAGCGGCGATCGAGTCAGATCAGGCCGTTGAGTTCCGCGATGTATCTCGCTCCTACGACGGTTCGACCGGAACGATCCATGCCCTGCGCGACGTCACCCTTTCCATCGGAAGGGGTGAGATCGTCGCGGTGACGGGGCCTTCCGGCTCTGGCAAGACCACGCTGCTGAACCTCATGATTGGGCTTGATCGGCCCACTGCCGGCGAGGTGATCACGCTTGGGCGATCGCTCAACGCTCTTCGCGAACGGCAGCTGACGGCATTCCGAGCCGGGTCGGTCGGTCTCGTGTTCCAGGATCCGCACCTGCTCCCGGGACTGACGGCCCTTGAGAACGTGGTCGTCGCCCGTCTCCCCTGGCGGTCTCGCCGGGAGCTCGTCACGGAGGCACGGGCCTTGCTCGTGGCGGTCGGGCTCGATGCGCGGATGGACTTCCCTCCCGCCAAGCTCTCCGGTGGCGAGCGCCAGCGGGTCGGCGTCGCACGGGCGCTCCTGGGAAGCCCCCCGCTGCTCCTGGCGGACGAGCCAACGGGGAACCTTGACGACGAAACCACCCAGGACCTCGTGGCCTTGCTCCGCGAGCTCCAGGAGCGCTTCAGCCTGACGCTCGTCCTGGCGACGCATGACCAGACCGTCTCTGGAGCTGCCGACCGGATCGTGCACTTGGTTGGTGGGACCGTCCGCGACGGTTCGGATCACGAAGTCGCTGCGATGGGATCGCCATCCGCCGGTGACGTGTTGTGATCAGGCTTGGGTTTCGGGAGCTGTTCTCCCGACGGACTGCCACGATCCTGTCCGCGGCGGCTCTGCTGACGGCGACGATGAGCTTCCTGATATTGGCCGGTACGGCGAAGACCACACGCGCCGCCCTCAGCGGAGACATCGGCCGGGCATGGACCACACCCTACGACTTGCTGGTCCGCCCAGTTGGCTCACGTTCTCCCCTGGAAGTCACCAACGGGCTGATCCGACCGAACTACGTGAGCGGCCTCCTCGGCGGGATCACCGCGAAACAGCTGGAGGCCATCCGGTCCATCCCGGGCGTCGACGTCGCGGCCCCGGTCGCCACGGTGGGGTTCGTGGAGTGGCCTTCGGCCTACTTCCAAGCTCTGAGCGCGGCCGGCCCCGGAACGACGACCGCGTATCGGGTAACGGTCACGGCAACTGGTGACGCCGGGCTCTCCCGCTACCCGGTGGAGCAGCGCTACGTGGTGATCGCGAAGAACGGCGATCTGAACGCCCGTCCCACGGGCGGGTTGTTGCACCTCCGTGGTGGCGGAGAGGTCGATTGCTCGTACCCCGTGAACTGCTTCGCGGGACGCGTCTGCGGCTTCGGGCCCGGATGCGAGGTCGGTCACTACCCTTCGACCCGTGATGCCAGGTACTACCTTCCCCTCCTGCAGCCGATCGTCATCGCCGGGATCGACCCCGTTGCCGAGGCCAAGATCGCCGGGCTCGACCGATGTGTGGCGACGGGTCGATACCTCTTCACCGGTGACCATCCGCTCGCATCGGGGAAGGACGAGGATCCCCCGTTCGAACGAATCCCGGTGCTCGTCAGCACGCATGCGTTCATCGACCAGACGCTGACCATCCGCATCGAGCGCGCGACCCGCCCAGGGCTGCTCGCCCATGGGACTTCCCCACAGGAGCTTGGGTCCTGGCAGCCCGTGGAAACGCACACCAGCAGCTCGGCGGACCTCTATGCCGACTACTTGCCATCGATCCACGACTACCTCGACCCGTGGCCGATCTGGTCGGCCGGCGACGTGTCCTATGGGACCACGTCGGGGGGCGGAAGTGGCGCCTCATCCGGGGCGCTTCGCGCCGAGGATCGGCCCGCACAACTCGGGATCTACAAGAGGTCCAATACGTCCTCGGAGGTGGGCATCGTCGATCAACTGCTGATCCCACCCGAGGCCAAAGAGGCGTGGTTTCGTCCCGTGGTCGAGCACCAGGACGGATATCCGCCCTTCCCGGGGACCCCGTACCGTTTCAAGCTGTGGAACGCGGTCGGCCAGTACGACCCGACGTGCCTGCGTGGCTTCGACCCGCTCGCAGGAGGAGGCCTCGAGACTTACTCGCTGCCGAGTGTGGAGTTGCCCGACGGTCGAGCGCTCGGGCCTACCCGGTCCATGGCCGGGTACGTGAATAGCCCGCCGCTCCTCCTGACCACCTTGGATGGGGCTGCGTGGCTGGCGAACCCCAAGCGCTACCGGGGGCAACCAGGCAAGGCGTTCATCAGCGTGATCCGAGTTCGAGTGAGCGATACGCGAACGCCGGGGGCGGCGTCCCAGGCCCGCCTCGAGCTGGTCGCGGCTCGGATCCACGACGCGACCGGACTTCAGGTCGACGTCGTGAAGGGCTCCTCCACGCGAACGGTTCGGGTCGGGCTCCCTGCGGGGAGCTTCGGAAGGCCTGCGCTGACCGTGTCGGAGCCGTGGTGGGAGAAGGGTGTGGCCATCCGGTTCACGACGGCCGTCCGAGCCCAGGACCTCACATTGTTTGCTTTGGTGCTGGTGGGAGCGATCATCCTTGTCGGGGAGTCGGCCTTCGTCTCCGTGAGACGCCGCCAGGCGGAGTTCGGGGTGCTCCGAGCCATCGGGTGGCCCGTACTTCGGATCGCCTGGCTGGTGGAGGTCGAAATGGTGCTCCTGGGCTGCGCCGTGGGCATGGTGGCCATGCTCGGGGGAATCGGGCTTCGATTGTTCCTGCTCCACTCTCTTCCGATCGGCCTGGCGCCTGTGTCCCTGGTCCTGGCCGTCACGGTGGCGGGTGTGGCGGGTGTGATCCCCGCTCTGTCGGCAGCCCGAGGCAGCGCCGTCACAGTGATCCGCGGCCGAGCTCGGGTCCGTCGAAGCAGGCCGCCGGGGTCAGCCGCGCTGCTCGGGCTCCGCGACCTGGCAGGGATCCGTCGCGTCGAGTCCCTGCTCGGGATCGGGGCGGTGGCCCTGGGGGCGGCATTGTTCGGAGGAGTGCTCCTTGCGACCAGGGCGTTTCGGGATCGGCTCGACGTCACCACGCTGGGGATCTTCCTCGGAGGCCAGGTCAGGCCGTTCCATGTGGTGATCGCCGTGCTGTCCTTGGTCTTTGGGGCCATCGCCGCGGGGCAGATCGTCACCCTCGGCTATCTGGAGCGACAGAGTGAGTTCGCCGTGCTCCGAGCCTTCGGGTGGCCGCGGGCACGAGTGACAGTGTTGCTAGCCGCTCAGGGGATCGCCATCGGCGCCCTTGGCGGTCTGTTGGGTGGGCTCGTGGTGTGGGCCGGAGGCATGGTCGCCGGGGAGTCAGGGAGCCAGGCGCTCAGTGGAGCCGTCGCCGGAGCCATCGTCGCTGTCTTGGCGACCACGCTGGCGATCGGAGGGCCGCTCCTGCTCGCCTACCGGAGCTCGCCGGCCGAAGCGCTGCGGGGCGAATGACGGTCGCGTCCGGCCCTCGGAAGGTGCGCCGTTCAAGGAGGGGCAGTGGTGCTGCTGGAACACGAAGGCGATAGGCCAGTGGTCTCGGCATCCGCCTATATCGCTCCCACCGCCGTCGTATGCGGAGATGTGTTCGTGGCGGACGACGTCCGAATCCTCTTCGGGGCAGTGGTCACCGCCGATGGAGGGCCCGTCCGGATCGGCCGCTCATGCATCGTCATGGAGAACGCCGTGATCCGAGGCCGAGCCAACCATCCTGCCGAGGTCGGAAACAATGTCCTGATCGGGCCGCACGCCCATGTGAACGGGGCCACGTTGGAAGACTTCGCCTTCCTGGCGACCGGAACGTCAGTCTTTCCAGGAGCCCGGGTCGGAGCGGGCGCGGAGGTCAGGATCAACGGCGTGGTCCACGTGAACAGCCACGTGTTACCAGGCTCGACGGTCCCTATCGGGTGGGTCGCGGTCGGGCGACCCGCTCAGATGTTCCCTCCTAACGAACATGACCGGATCGCCTCGATCCAACGAACGTTGGACTTTGTTGGAACGACGTACGGGATTAGCCCTTCCGACGATGTCGCCGAGGAGATGCGGCAGATCACGGGGCGCTATGTCGAGTTGTTCGGGACACATCGGCACGACCACCCGATCCGGCGATCCAATGGTGCCTAGGGTGCTTGCCGGGGCTTCCCCGGGGAAGGGAGCGCCATGCAGATTGAACGGGACACTGCTCCCGTTCTTGCTTGGAAGAAGGCTCGCGGGCGGCCCGGGCCTGCGTCGGGAGCTCTCGTGAGGCGGTTCACCCACCGCGATCCAACGATCCCTGGAGTCAAGGTCAGAATCACCATCCTCGCCCCAGCTGAGTTCGCCGCTCTCGGGCAGCCATTCGGGAGCACAGTGCACGCCCGTCGGCCCGGCGCCGGCAAGATCACGGTCCGCAACACGGACCAGGGAAGCTCGCCCGAAGAGGAAGTCCCTGACCCTGGATCGCACCATGAGCTACCGCCCCGAAAGGAAGACGAATGATCGCACTCAGCAATCGCGTCCACCTGTTCGCCCGCCCGAACACGAAGGAGAGGCTAGTCGAGTTCTTCTCGGACACCCTCGGATGCGGACCCGCCACAGCCTTCGACCTGCCGGGTGACATGATGCCTGTCCTCGTCTTCAGGTTCCCGAATGGCGCGTCCTTGAGCGTCGAGTTCACGGAGGAGGCACCCGAGGAGGCACCGCTTCATCGAGGAGCGTGGCTGGAGCTTGTCACGGACGACTCCTCAGAGCTGAAGAACCGCATCCTCGGGGCGGGTCTTCCTCGAGTGGAGTATCACGGCAGCGACTTCTTCTACTTCAAAGCGCCCGGCGGACAGGTGATGCGCATTGCTTCGGCACAGGAGATGTGAACGGATGAGAACGCAACTCCGTTTGCCACCCACGTCATGGTCGGTGACCCCGACGCAAGTAGGAAGGCTCCCCGCACCATTGCGTGTGGCTTGTGCTGTTGGGCGCCGTCACCCCTCGACGGGACGTGGCCCGAAGACGCCCAATGACATACCGGGACCGGCCCCGGATCCGTTCGGAGGGACTCAGTTCAGAGCTCTGATGGACCGACTGGCTCGATCCTGGGAGTCGCTCGACACAGAGGGGGCTCTCGAGTGCTTCACCGATGATGCGGTGTACATGGAACCTCCGGACATTCAGCTCTATCAGGGCCACTCGCAGTTGGAGTCCTACTTCGGAGCCCTGGTCTCCGGAACCACCATGCGTCTCCACAACGTATGGTTCGACGAGGTACACCACGTGGGTGCTGTTGAATACACCTTCGGCATGCGGCAGCGCGTCGAGGCCGACCACGGAGTTGCGGTCGTCGAGATCGAGGACGGACGGATCGCGAGATGGCGCGAGTATCAACGTAAAGGCTCGGCGCGGTTCGAGGACTTCGTTCGGACGGACGGAAAGCGCTGGGAGTGGAGCATCGGGAACTACCCGTGAAGGTGCTCGGGATCGCCTGGATCGGCATCGTGGGGGCGCACCCATCGACTCGCGCCTTCTACCGGGACCTGCTCAGCCCCGATCTGCTCGAGAGCGACGAGGCCTACGACTACTACGAGGTGGGAGCAACCACTCGGCTCGAGATCCTGACTCCCGGGACGCCGAGTGCTCGACGGCAGAGACCATCCGCACCGGCCATCGGATTCCTGGTTGACGATCTCGACGAGGCAGTACGCCAGCTCGAGGGGACTAGCGTGGTCCAGGCTCCCCCCATCCATGAGTGGCGATCGGGGGGCGATCGGCACCGATGGATCTACCTGCGCGATCCGGACCAGAACGTGCTGCTGCTCGTCGAGCGGCGATGACCTTGGGAGAGCGTGATTCGCGGTGAGGCCCAGCCGAGGTCCTCCTGGCATGGGATCCCAGCCGCCGTGCCACCCCGCACGACAACGCATCGCCGATGGAACCGTCTCGTAGGCACCAACGTATGAGGGCGTGATGAATCCTCAGAGAAGGTGGAAGGTCGCGGCCCTCGCGTTGGGCATCATTTGGCTGAGGCCGAATGCCTCGGTTGCTTCCGGCGAGCCTTCGGGCCCGTTGCCCGTGATGCAGCGCGGGGTGCAACAGATCAGCCGTGACACCATCCACGGAATCGGGCTGTCCGAGGATGACACCGAGGTCGAGCCGGATGTGGCGGTCGACCCTTTCAACCCCTCCGTCGTGGTCGCGACCCTCGCCCAGGGACGGAACCCCGACGGGGCCTCCTCGGCCCTCGGCTTCGCCACGTCTCACGACGGAGGACTGAGCTGGACCGCTGGGACGCTGCCGGGACTGATGACGGCGCAGGGGGGCCCATGGCTCCGGACCGGTGACTCAACCGTTGCCTTTGGCCCCGACGGCGCTGTCTACATCGGCGTCGGTGGCGCCAACCGGGACACCTGCGAACGGGGACTCGGGGTGGAGCGTTCGGACGACGGCGGGCTGACCTGGTCGGGACCCCTCTATGCGCAAGAACTCGTGGAGTGCGATCACTTCGTCGACAACGAGTCGCTGACGGTGGACACCTTCCCAGCGAGTCCGCACGAGGGCCGGCTCTACCTGACCTACATCCGCGGCTTCGACTTCCATCCGTTCGCGCCGATCGTGATGCGCTACTCCGACGATCGTGGGGAGACGTGGAGCCCCATGGTGGTCATCTCCGGTCGCATCCAGGGCGAAGGCGCGCTACCGCTGGTGCAGCCGAACGGCGATCTCACGGTGGTGTACGAGGACGCCATCGGCCCACCATTCCGGCTCTATGCCCAGACCTCCAACGATGGCGGAGCGACCTTCACGAAGCCGCAAGTCATCGCTCGAGACGAATGGCGAGAGGCGCACGGCATGCGAACGGGGTTCGGGATCCCGGCGGCTGCCGTCGACCCAGTGACGGCAGGGATATTCGTCGTCTGGCAGGACGGCAGGTTCCGGGATCCGCTCAACGACATCTTGCTGATCCGCTCCGCCGATGGGAGACATTGGGGTGCGCCGGTCCGAGTTAACCAGGACCCCGAGGAGAGCCGGATCGATCACCTGACGCCGGTCGTTGCGGCCTTCGCGGGCGAGGTCCACGTCACATACTTCACACGGGACGACTCGGGCGGGTACTCGCGGTTTCTCGATGAGCGCTACATCGTCTCGCACGACGGAGGAGTGACCTTCGGAAGCGAGACGATCGTGGGTGATCCTATTGATCTGGCCTACGCAGCGACCGTCTTCAACCTGAATGGCGGGGTTGACCGGTTCCTGGGCGACTACAACGGGATCGCGGCAGGCCCGGATGGTGTCCACATCGTGTGGTGCACTGCGTCGAAGCCTCCGCACCCCGAGACGTACCACCAGACCACGTGGACGGCGACGCTGGTCGCGCACTGAGCGGCGGGAAGGGGGATCGTGCCTCGCAGGAAGGCGTCTCCATCGAGTGACCAGGTCAACGCGATAGACGTCCAGTCTGTCTCGCGCGAATACAAAGTTCCGTCTGGGACCGTCCGAGCGATCCATGACGTTTCGTTGGAAGTTCGTCGCGGGGAGCTCATCGCTCTCATGGGGCCATCAGGATCCGGCAAGACCACGTTGCTCAATCTCATCGGTGGACTCGACCGACCCACATCAGGTTCGATCCGGGTGCTCGGCCACGAGTTGCAGGGCCTGCGCGAGCGTTCTCTCACCAGGTTCCGAGCCCGAGTGGTCGGCGTCGTCTTCCAGGACCCCCATCTCCTGCCCGGTCTCACCGCCCTGGAGAACGTCGTCTCAGCGCAGCTCCCATGGCGCAGACGACGCCAACTCGTCCCCGAAGGGACCGAGATGCTCGTGGCCGTCGGATTGAAGGACAGACTGAACTTCCCACCCTCGAGGCTCTCTGGCGGGGAGCGACAGCGCGTGGGTATCGCCAGGGCGTTGATGGGCGGGCGTCCCCTCCTGCTGGCGGATGAGCCAACCGGTGATCTGGACATCGATACGGCAGAGGAGATCCTCGAGCTTCTCGGGAGCTTGAGGAGCCGCCTGGGCCTCACCGTGATGGTGGCCACCCACGATCCCGCCGTCGCACGGACAGCGGACCGGGTGATCCGGCTATCGGGGGGAGCGCTCCGCCCAGAAGAACCGGTCGCCGTCGACCTTGCCAAGCGGACCCGGCGATGATCCGGCTCAGCTGGCGTCAGGTCATATCTCGTCGCGCAGTGAGTGCTGTGGCCGCAGCCGGACTCTTTGCCGCGACCTTTGGATTCATCGTGCTCGCGACGACGGCCAGAACCGCGACCGCGTCGCTTCGGGGCGACATCGCCAGGGACTGGGCCACCCCCTACGACCTGCTCGTGAGGCCGTCGGGCTCGATCACCGACCTCGAGCGTCAGCAGAACCTTGTGCGCCCGAACTTCGTGAGCGGGCTCAACGGTGGCATCACGCTCGGCCAACTTGGTCAGGTCCGCCAGGTCCCCGGAGTGGAGGTTGCCGCTCCGCTGGCGATGGTCGGCTTCGTCAGCTGGCCTTCGGAGATCCACGTTCCACTCGACAGCGTGGGTCGGGCCGTCAGCGTGTATCGCGTGGATACGTCGTCGAGTTCTGCGGATGGCCTCTCAAGCTATCCGATCGAGCGACGCTACGTCGTGGTTGCTTCCCGTGGCACGCTCATGACCAGGCTCACTCCATACCCCAATGCCCACGCGATCGACACGTTGCTCGTTGGCAACCGCAAGATCCATTGCGCCTGGCCGTCGGTGTCGTGCTTCGCTCCCAGAGTCTGCTTCCTATCCTGCGCCCGTCAGTTTCCGCCCGCCCCGCCGGGCTACACGCTGCCGATCTTGCAACCGATCGTGGTCGCCGGCATCGATCCCGTCGCCGAGGCGAAGCTCCTGCACCTGGATCGGTGCGTCAACTCCGGACGCTACCTCGCCGAAAGCGACACGCTGAGCACATTGCACGACGCCCAGCTCGAGCGCATCCCTGTCCTGGTGAGCGATCGATCCTTCATCGACGACCAGTTCATGATGCACATCGCGAAGGCTCAAGACGCAGGCCGGCTGCTGGCGGGCGCCTCTCCTACATCGCTCCGATCCTGGGATGCGCTCCCCACACAGAACATGAGCGCCGACGCGCTGTATCGGTCGTTCCTCCCCCAGCTCTCGGGATCCCGCCTTGCGCCGTATGGATTCGGAGATCCCTACCCGATCTGGTCCGCCGGCGATGTGCAATATCGCCAGGTTGGGCCCAACCACCTCGAGGCCCTGACCGTCCCGCCGATACAGAAGTTGTATCGCGTGGGTGAGGGCAACGGTGGATACGGCGACCTCCCACCGAGCCGACTCGTCCCGCCCGAACTCAAGGACGACTGGTTCCGCCCCGTCACCGAGCGGGTCGATCGATACAAGTACGCCGATCCCCGGTTCCTTCTGAAGAACTGGAATCCCGTTGGGCAGTATGACCCTTCGTGCCTTCCAGGGTTCGATCGTCTTGCTGGAGGCGCCGGAGTGGAAGCCTACGCGGCGCCCGTGGTGCGACTGGCGGACGGTGGCGAGCTCGGCCCCTCGCGTTCCATGGCCGACTATGTCACGAGTCCGCCGCTCGTCCTGACGACCCTCGACGGGGCGAAGTGGCTGGCGAATCCGAGAAGATACGTGGGGCAGCCCGGCGCAGCGTTCATCAGCATCATCCGGGTGAAGGTGCGGGGCGTGGGGCAGCCTGGCGCTGCGGCCAAGGCCCGTCTTCTCTCCGTCGCGAGCGACATCCACTCGGCCACGGGTCTGCAGGTCGATATCCTGAAGGGGGCCTCGGCAAAGTCCGTTGCGGTGTCACTCCCAGCAGGCCGATTCGGTCGCCCGGCGCTCACCGTGACCGAAGGGTGGTCGCTGAAGGGAGTGGCCCTGCGATTCACGGAGGCGGTGCGAAACCAGGACGTCGTGCTCTTCAGCGTGCTACTCGTCGCTGGCGTGCTGCTGGCAGCGGAGACGGCATGGAGCTCGGTGCGTCGACGACGGTACGAGTTCGGCGTGCTCCGGGCGCACGGGTGGCCAACATACAAGATCGTATGGCTGGTAGAGCTGGAGATGATGCAGCTGGGCCTGGCGGCGGGAGCGGCCACGCTCCTTGGTGCGGGAGCTCTGACCCTGGCTGGCGTCTTGCCAGCCCACGAGAGCTATCTCCTACTGGCACTGCCAATGTCCGCAGCGATCGCGGCGGTAGCTGCGCTGCTCCCGGCTCTGTCGGCGAGCAAGGGTACGGCCGTCAGCATGATCCAGACCCTGACGCCCGTGCGCAGGAGTCGTCCTCCGGCGGCGTCTTGGGTCCTTGGCCTTCGTGGCTTTCGTGGTTCGCGAAGGTGGGACGCCCTACTCGGGGGGGCTGCGATCTCGCTTGGTTCGGCGGTACTGGGTGCCGTCGCATTGGTCGAGATCGGGTTCAACGGTCGACTCGACGCAACCGTCCTTGGCACCTACCTGGGAACGCATGTTCACCGATACCACGTCGCCATCGGCATCCTGAAGCTACTCGTCGGCGGCCTCTGCGCCGGGCAGGCATTGACCTTTGCCTTCCTTGCGCATCGACCTGAATTCGCCGTGCTCCGGGCACTTGGGTGGCCACGCATTCAAGTCATCGGCATGATCTTGGCCCAAGCGGCCTGGGTGGCGGTTGTGGGTGGGGTGGTTGCCGCCCTCGCGGTGGAGGGGTTCGGGGCTGAGTTGCACGCCTCATCGGCGGCCATCGGAGCCAGCGTCCTGGTGGCATTGGCTGCGGCGCTCGCCACGACGCTGTTGGCGTTCAGCGGCCCGGCGATCCTGTCGTGGCAGATGTCTCCGGGCAACGCGTTGCATGTGTAGCGTTGGTGACTCCATGCCTTCGGCCAGTTCGTGAGGAACAGTTGCGACGCCCCAGGACAGGGTCGATAGGCTACCCCGGTCGGATGCTTCTCTCCCGAGGGGGAGCGATCATCAGCTGAGAGGATCCCGGTGGAGCTGGCGAAGGTAGGGACCATCATGTTCGACACGAGCGACCTATCAGCGGTCGTACTGTTCTGGTCCGAGTTGCTTGGCGTCGAGGCATCGCCCCCGGTGGCGAATGGGCAATTCGTCTTCCTGGGGGCGACAGCCGAAGGCGCCATGATCGGGTTCCAGAGCATTGCGCAGCCCAAGGCGGGGAAGAACCGGATGCACTTGGACCTGATCGTCGGGGACCTGGAAGCGGCCACGGCGAGGATCGAGGAGCTCGGAGGTTCGTGGGTGGAGCCGGGCACCACCCGGCAGCTCGAAGGAGTCTCGTGGCGGTGCATGGCCGATCCTGAAGGGAACGAGTTCGACATCATCGCCCACAGTGGGTAGAGCGCAACGCTCGCGGTGCGCCAGACGGTGGAACGTCGAGGGGAGGACCGGGATGCGTGCACGCGGCTGAGCAGACAAATCGGTCACCTAGTGGTGCGTCGCGGATTCAGTGACGCGATCGAGGGTGGCTCGTCCGCGTTTGACCTTGGTGATGATGCCGTCGACGGTCTTGGTCCACACGAACGGTTGCGGGTCGTGGTTCCAGTGTGAGGCCCATACGCCGATCGCATCTTCGAGTTGACGGGTGGAGGTGAAGCTCGCGTTGATCAACGCCTTGCGGGTGAGCATCGAGAACCAGCCCTCGATCAGGTTCAACCACGACGCCGACGTGGGGGTGAAGTGCAGATGCCAGCGAGCCCGTTTCGGGTGGGCGAACCATGTGCGCCGTGGCTCGAGCGCGACGTTCGAGTCGAGCTCGAGCGCATCCACGAGCACTTCTCCAAGACGGCGGGCCGATGAGTGGCGGGGCTCATGCGCCGGACCAGCAGCGTCACTGCCCGCACTGTTCGTGTGGGGCTGGTCGAATGAGCAGCCGATCGATAGACGTCTGAACGAAGCCGGCGCCGAGGTAGAGGTTGCGGGCGGCGTCGGTCTCGAAGCCGACCTTCAGGCGGCGTGCGCCTTTGCGCGCGAGCCGATCGAGGCCGTTCGTCAACAACATGCGGGCCAGGCCGCGTCGCTGGTATTCGTCCTCGACGCGCATCGGTTCGAGGAGTCCGACGAGCGTCGTGTGGTCGAACCAGAACAACGCGTAGCCGGCGACCCTGCCATCCGCGTCCTCGACCGCCAGATCGAGCGTGGGATCGTACAGCGAGCACTGTCGCAGCCGCAGCTCGACCGGTTCACCGTTGCGAGCAATCATCGGGTGCGGACGATCCGCGCGTGTCACGCGATCGACGATCGCGAACCCATCGACCTGCGCGACCGGAGGGTGCTGGTCGGCGTCCATCCATGTAGTCCCAGACAACTCGTCGGTCATCGCGAATCCACTCTGGATGGCGAGGGCCGCCAGCCGCGCGTCGTCCTCGCGCACAAGCATCTCGAGTACGCCCGGATGTGTGGCGGTGGCTTCCACCGTCGCGGCCCAGACCTCTTCCTCGTCGACGATCGACGGCACGGCGAAGACGTCTGCTTGCCAGGTGTCGCCCCAGGCCGTCAGCCCTGCCGCCGCCACCGGGCCGGCCTCGTCGAACCAGACCGGGAGCGCCAGCTCGTCGGTCGCCCGCGGGCGGCGCCACCACCACTGCACGTCGGCGGCCTCCCACATGCCGCCGAGCGGATCAGCCAGGCGAGCGCGCTGCAGGACCGTGGTCGTCGCGTTCAGCCGCCCGAGACCCCACAGCAGCTCGCGTCGCACGACCACGTTCGTCAAGTGTATTGGCCGGGCCGCTGAACGCGACGACTCCGGTGGCTGCTCGCCTATCTCAGCGACACACCACTAGGTGACAAGATCCAGTCCCGACATGGCCGTTGTCGTAGCTCTTCGCGAAGAGGACTGGGCAGTAACCACACCGCACCACCAGGACCAAGCCGTGGGAGATCGCATGCACCAGTTCGCCGACTCGATCTGGGGCTCAGCATATGGCGACAAGCTTGTCCGGCTGACGGAGCGCCACCCACACCACATCGTCGAGACTTACGACGTCCACGGGGAGGCCCTCCAGAGGCACTGCCCGTGTTTGGCCGCTGTTCGGGTCGACCCGGATGAGGGAGGGCGTGGCACGAGCCGGGAGCGCTCCTGTCCAGAGGGCGTCGCTCGTGATGGCAACAAAGCCAGGGGCTACCGGAAGAGAGAGAGGCTTACCTGCTACCGCGCCCGTGTGCGCTGAGATCCGAACCAGGTTGCCGGTGGCCAGGGCGCCGTTTCCGCCCAGCTGAGCCACCCACACCGAGCCGTCACGAATGCTGAGCTCGACTCCCGGTGCCCCGAACGCCGCGTGGTGGATGATCCTGCCCGAAACGCCGTCGAAGCTGGCGACGCCTCCCGCTCCCGCCGACCAGAGAACATCACCTTGGGCGGCGAGCGAGATCACGGTTCCACCCGGCACGCGAGCGACGCGCCCCGTGACCCGATCCATCGTGGGGTCGATCTGGAAGATCCGGTCGGGCGCACTGTCTCCGCCCGCCACCCAGACGAACCTGCCCGTCGCGGCGATCGACAGGCCGAACCTCGGGTCGTGCATCGTCGCGACGACCTCGCCGCTTCCAGCGTTCACTTGGACCACCGTCGCCCCGGACTGCCCTTCCTGCTGGGCGACGACCCAGACGGAACCGAAGCCGAAGGTCAGAGCCCAAGGGTCTGCCTGGAATCGCATCGTTCGACTGACCACCCCGGTCGTGGGGACCACGCGTAGCAGACTGCCGCCGCCTGCACTCGGCCAGTTGCGAGTCAGCACCCAGAGGTCTCCGTCGCCGGACGCCACAACCCATGGCGGGCCAGGGAGCTGTATCCCATGCGTTGCGGTGGAGCCGGCACCGATCGGGCATGGGCCGAGCTCGCCGAGTGCCGGTGTCGACGTCGATGAAAGTCGGAGGTACCGCAGCACCCCCGGTCGCCGAGTGAAAGGGACCGAGCAGGCCGAACGCGACTCCTCCGGCGACGAGTAGAGCACCGCCGACCAGCGTGGTGCGAAGGATCGTCCGGCGTTCGGCGAACCTGAGGCCGAACATCATCTCCGGCGCGCTCCCTCTGGAAACTCTTGAGCCCTGACACCGGTCAGTACGCCGCCCAACCTGCAGAGGTTCCCTGCGATCCTGAGTCCCTGGGCGCGCCGACCCTCGGCCCACCCGAGCCGGTTCTGGCTCCATGGCCCGCTCAACCGTCTGCCCTTCTAGCCCAGATTCGTGACAGCGCGACCAGATTCCGCAAGACACAGCCAATGTGGTGGCGAAAGCGGCCGAGCGCCAGCGAACCGGCGATCCGGAGGTCGAGGCGGCCTACCAGCCGCGTTTCGAGAGCACGAGGCTTCTCATCTCGAGAACACCCTTGGCTTGGTTGGTTGGTGGTTGGTGGACCTGACAGGACACTATTCGAACCTACCGGAGACTAGGTTACGACCGCTTGTGCCGAGCATGGGGTGGTGCGAGATCGTTCATGACCTGCACGAACGGCTGGTCGCGAGCGCGAAACGCCAAACCACGTGAACCGAGACCATGAATGACGGACACGTGCTCAGGCCTACGCTCGGGCCCGTGCGCGAGGGGTGATGTTACGATTCTGCCGATGCGCGGCTACCCGAGCTGGAGCCGCCAGGAACGACGCGACGACGGGGCGCCGACCGTTCGGACCGTGCGGTCACGCGGTCACACGATCAGCTACGAGGACACCGGGACCGGCGAACCCGTGGTGCTGATCCCGGGCTACACGATGTCGGCCGCGGACTGGAGGGACTGCGGCTATGTCGACGGGCTGGCGACCGCCCGCCGGGTCATCAGCGTCGATCCTCTCGGCCACGGCTTGAGCGACAAGCCCCGCGACCCCGCCGCGTACCCATGGCCCGACGTAGCGAGCGACATCGTGGCGGCCATGGATTCCGCGGGCATCGAGCGGGCGGCCGTGTGGGGGTACTCACGCGGAGCCGACCTGGCAGGTGTCGTCGCCAGCAACTTCCCCGATCGGGTGACGGCCCTGATCCTCGGCGGTCAGGACCTGACCTGGGTACCGCCCGAACCGGCACCCTGGGCGCTGGCCCTCGCCGAGGGGGACTGGCTGCCATTTTGGGACCTGTATGCCATGCCGGACGAGGACCGGCGGTACTGCGCCAAGGTCGGCAACGCGAGGGCTCTCGGCGCGGTGCACATCGGCGCTCGAAGCTCCGGGTACGCGATCGATCTCTCACGGATCACCGCACCGGCCCTGGTCTACTGCGGTGGCAACGATGATCCGGACGAAGTGACCCGCACCGCCGACGCACTCGGTGTCGAACTCCAGGTCCTGCCCGGCCTCGACCACAGCGACGCCTTCAGTCCCGTCGGGGGTGGTACCGGCACGCTCGAGGCCGTCCTACCCTTGGTCCATGCTCACCTCGAAAGGAATGGCCCTTGACCGCGCGCCCTGGTGGCGTGCCGGCGGGACCTGGGGCTGGCTCGATGACGAGCGAAGTTTGGAGGGAGTCCATGGGCACTCGACCCGCCACCATTGCCGCCAATGGCGATCTGCCATGACCCGGACGATCCGAAATCCTCCCCCCTCAGCACCGCTGAGTGGCCCGCAAAGGGATAGTCGGCGTCGCCATCTCCCGGTCACGATGTAGCAGGAGCGCGGACGCTCGACGGGCCCTCTGACGTGCGGAAATGGCTTGGTAAGCCAATAGCCAGTGGAGGTGGCGGGAATCGAACCCGCGTCCCCGGGCGACCGTCTGGGTCTTCTACGGGCGTAGCCGGCGGTCAGATCTCGCGTCGAGGCTCCCACCGGCGGAGGACCTCGAGGCCA
Source organism: Actinobacteria bacterium UBA5176 (assembly GCA_002413305.1). GTDB lineage: Bacteria > Actinomycetota > UBA4738 > UBA4738 > UBA4738 > UBA4738. The sequence continues at coordinate 25,673 of DHWS01000124.1, forward strand.
GCCCGTCTAAGGTTTCCGGCGCCGGCCGGCCAGGCGAAACCGGCACCGTGAGCCTTCTCGCGACGCCCGACCCGCGGACGAAGGCGATCCGCGGCGGACGGCTACCCATGGTTAGTTAGGCAGCGAGCGCCATCTGAGTGTTGGCACTTGTTTCGTTCCGGCTTTTTACGAGGCATCCGGAGACCTCGGCCCGCTTCCCCCCGGCGGCTCTCACCCAGGTCGAAGCCTGTTCACCCCCGTATGCAGTTGTCAACGCATCCGAGTATACGGCCGGTCACCGTCCGCGCTGGCGCGAACCGAACGCCCGCTCGATCTCCCGCCGGTGCTCGCGCTCGGCGATGGCCTCCCGCTTCTCGAACTGCCGTCTCCCGCGTCCCAGCCCGAGCTCCATCTTCGCCAGCCCCCGCGTGAAGTAGATCTTCAGAGGCACCAGGGTCAGGCCGCGCTCGGCCGTCTTCCCGATCAGCCGGCGGATCTGTTCGGCGTGCAGGAGCAGCTTCCGAGGGCGCTTCGGGTCGTAGCCGCGTTGGTCGGCCATCTCGTAGGGCGGGATGTGGAGGTTCTCGACCCACACCGCGTCGCCCTCTGGAGTGACCCGCGCGTAGGCGTCGGACAGCGTCGCTCGGCCGGCCCGGAGCGACTTCACCTCGGGCCCGGTCAGGATCATCCCCGCCTCGAAGGTCTCCTCGATCGCGTAGTCGTGGCGCGCCCGGCGGTTCGACGCCACCGTCCGGTCGCCGGCGAGCGCCTCCCGCCCGCCGGCGCCCTGCTTGCCGGCCACGGAGCGGAGCCCCTAGACCTCGAGGAACCGGCGCATGGCCACCAAGCTCGCCACCGCCGACACCAGCACGCTCAGGATGAGCAACCGCGGGACCGCGTAGACGATGTCGGGCGAGCCGACCAGCGGCAGGAACCCGAGCTTGCCCCGGAGCGGATCGATGAACGCGAGCTTCATGATGAACAGGCCGAGGATCGCCGCCCCGGCCCCCAGCAGGCCCTCGATCAGCCCTTCGATCAGGAACGGGACGCGGATGTGCCAGCTGGTCGCGCCGACCAGACGCATGATGCCGATCTCTTTGCGCCTGGCGAACACGGCCATCCGCACCGTGTTCCCGATCAGGGCGGCCGCCGAGAGCAACATGATCAGCGCGACGGCGAGCACGCCCACCCGGAAGACGTGGATGACGGCGAACAGGCGTTTCAGGATCTCCCGGTTGTCCCGGATCTTGTCGATGCCCGGTTGTCCCTGTAACTGGGCGGCCACCACCGAGAACTCCTCCGGGTTCTTCAGCTTCACCTGGAACGAAGCCGGCAGCGCGTCGGGGCCGACGTTCTGCACCAGCGCGGGCTGGCTCGCGAACAGCCGCTTGAAGTTCTGGTACGCATCCTGCTGCGACTCGTAGGTCACGCTCTTGACCTGTGGCATGTGCGCCAGCAGGCTCGAGATGTGTTCCTGCTGCGCCGGCGGGATCGTCTTCTGGAGGAAGACCGAAACTTCGACGTCCCGGGTGGTGAAGTCGATCAGCAGGTTGACCTCGCGGCTGACCAGCAGCGAGCTGCCCACCAGGAACAGCGAGATGAAAGCGGTCGAAACCGCGGCGAAAGCGATCAGGCCGTTGCGCCGGAGGCCCTGGGCGGTCTCCCGGAAGTAGTACTCGGTCCTAAGCGCCATACCCGTACACTCCCCGGGCCTGGTCGCGGATCACCTTGCCGCTGTCGAGCTCGATCACCCGGCGGCGCATGGCGTCCACGATCGCGTTGTCGTGGGTGGCCATGATCACGGTGGTGCCGGTCCGGTTGATCCGGTCCAGGAGCTTCATGATGTCGACCGACGTGGCCGGGTCGAGGTTCCCGGTGGGCTCGTCGGCCAGCAGGATCAGGGGCCGGTTCACGAAGGCCCGAGCCAGGGACACGCGCTGCTGCTCGCCCCCCGACAGCTCGTCTGGATAGTTGCTCAGCTTGTCCCCCAGGCCCACCACCTGACAGATCTCGGGGACCCGGGATTCGATCACGTGTCGCGGCTTCCCGATGACCTCCAGCGCGAACGCCACGTTGTCGAAGACGCTCCGGTCCGGCAGCAGCTTGAAGTCCTGGAACACCGTGCCGATGTTGCGCCGCAGGTACGGCACCTTCCAGGGCGAGAGCTTGGCGATGTTCTTCCCCGCCACGAAGATCTCGCCCTTGGTCGGCTCCTCCTCCTTCAGGATCAGCCGGATCATCGTGGACTTGCCCGAGCCGGACAGCCCGACGATGAACACGAACTCGCCCTTGCCCACTTCGACGCTGACGTCGTCGAGCGCAGTGACGGAGTCCTTGTACACCTTGGTGACCTGGTCGAGTTTGATCATGAGTTCAGGGTCCCATCGGAGGAGGAAGACGCGTGGTTGGCGCGCCAGCATGCTACCAAAGGCCAGGCACCAAGGGAATCAACGATCCGGGTCATGCGTATGCAGGGGCCCGTCCGATAGACTCGTTCCACCTCAGGAGGCCACGCTGATGTCCGACCGCCCCATCCAAGCACGGAACGAGTTCGACCTGTCCGTCGTGGTCCCCGTGTGGAACGGGGAGCACAACCTCGGCAAGCTGCTTCCGCGGCTGGCCGACACGCTCTCCACGCTGAAATCGGGCCCCGCCGAAGTCATCGTGGTGCTCCCGGCGGGCGATCCGGCCGAGTCCTTCGTCGAGCGGGCGGGCGCGCGCGTCGTGCGGTTCGACGAGCCCGGCTACGGGGCGGCCCTGAACGCGGGGCTGGCGGCCTCCCGCGGCACGTGGATCGTCACGCTCGATGCCGACTTCTCGCATCATCCCGAATTCATACGCACCCTCTGGCTGCGACGGCGGGAGGCGGACGTGCTGATCGCCTCCCGATACGTGCCGGGGGCGGTCGCCGAGATGCCGCTGTCGCGCAGGTTCCTCAGCCGCCTGCTGAACCGGATCTACCGAACCGCGCTGGCCCTTCCCCACAACGACCTGTCGAGCGCGTTCCGCATGTACCGCCGGCGGGTGATCGACGACATCGGCCCGGTGGACGCGCCCGGTCTGGACTCGCTGCAGGAGGTCCTGGTCAAGGCGTTCGCCCAGGGATGGAAGATCCAGGAGGTGCCGCTGTTCTACCGGCAGTCGCGCCTGTGGGAGAGCGGCCGGCTGGCCGAGCTCGGGATCGGGTACGTCAGGACCCTCGGGCGCCTGATGGCGCTCCGCAACTCGGTGAAGTCGGCCGACTACGACCACCGGGCGTTCGACTCGTGGATCCCGCTCCAGCGCTACTGGCAGCGGGCGCGGTTCCGGGTGATCCGCGAGCTGGCGGACGGTTCGACCCGCCTGCTGGACATCGGGTGCGGTTCGTCCCGGATCGTGCAAAGCCTTCCCCAGGCGGTCGGCATGGACATGCAGATCCGCAAGCTGCGGTGGCTGCGGGCGCCGGGCCGCCAGCTCGTCCAGGCCTCGCTGATGGAACTGCCCTTCCGCGACGACGCTTTCGACTGTGTGATCAGCTCCGAGGTGATCGAACACATCCCGCGCGACCAGATCGACCTGTCGGACATGGTCCGCGTGCTCCAGCCGGGGGGCATGCTGATCCTGGGAACCCCGGACTACGGCCGGTGGATCTGGCGGACGCTGGAGGGCATCTACAAGATCGTCTTCCCATCGGGGTACGCCACCGAGCACATCAACCAGTACACGCGCCGGACGCTTCGGCAGGAGCTCGAACGGATGGGCTTGATCGTGATGGACGTCCAGTACGTGGGCGGTTCGGAGATGATCTTCCAGACGCTGAAGCCGCGGGACACGGCCGCGCCGGTCCGGCCCATCTTGAAGGTCGCCGGGGCCGACTGAGCCTACCCCCGGCCGTCGCCCCGGGCCTGGGTGGCCCGGCGGCGGAGCTCGGCCTCGATCAGCCGGTCGATGTCCCCGCCCAGCACCGCGTCGACGTTGCCGATCTCCAGGTTCGTGCGGTGGTCCTTCACCAGCCGGTACGGATGCAGGACATACGAACGGATCTGGGAGCCGAATTCGATGTCCCGCCGTTCGCCCCGGAGGTTCTCGATCTCCTGTTCGCGCTGCCGCCGGTAGAGGTCGGCCAGCCGCGACTTCAGGATCCGCATGGCCACCGCGCGGTTCTGGAGCTGGGAGCGTTCGTTCTGGCAGGCGGCCTGGATGCCGGTGGGCAGGTGGACGATCCGCACGGCGGAGTCGGTGGTGTTCACCGACTGACCGCCGGGCCCGGTCGAACGGTAGATATCGATCCGGAGGTCCTTCGGGTCGATCTCGATGTCCTCGTCGTCCTCCTCGGGCAGCAGGGGGATCACGTCGAGCGAGGCGAACGAGGTGTGCCGTCGGTGCGCCTGGTCGAACGGGCTCAGTCGCACCAGCCGGTGGACCCCGCGCTCCGCGCTGAGAAGGCCGTAAGCGTTCGGGCCGTGGAGGGTGAACGTGGCGCTCTTGATGCCGGCCTCCTCGCCGGGGAGCACCTCGTCGAGTTCGACCTGCATGCCCTCGCGCTCGGCCCACCGCAGGTACATCCGAAGGAGCATGTCGGCCCAGTCCTGGGAGTCGATGCCGCCCGCCCCGGCGTGTAGGGACGCGATGGCGTCGTTCGCGTCGTACCGGCCCGAGAGCAGGCTGGCCAGTTCGACGCGTTCGAGCTCGGCCTCGATGCTCGAGAGCTTGTCCTCCAGTTCCTTGCGGAGCTCGGGGTCGTCTTCGTCGCTCAAGAGCTCGTCGGCGGCCCGGAAGTCGTCGAGCTGCCGCTCGAGCCGGGCGTGGCGTTCGACGACCTCGTTCAGGCGGGACAGCCGGGTGGTCCGCCGCTGGCCACGCGCGGGGTCGTCCCACACACCCGGTTCGGAGAGCTCGCGGGCCAGCTTCGACGCTTCGGCCCCTTTGGCCTCGACGTCAAAGGTACTCCTTCGCGCTGGCGACCCGGCGGCGCAGGTCTTCGATCCTCTCGGTGTACTCGCTCATCGTCGTCCGCAGACCTACGCCGTCAGCCCGTGACACTTCTTGTACTTCTTGCCGGAGCCGCACGGGCACGGAGCGTTGCGGGGCACCTTGCTTCCGATCGATTGCGCGGCGCCGGTGGCCGGGCCACCGGAGACGTCGTCCCCGTGGCTGATCTGCACCCGCTGGGGGCGGGGGCGGGCGGGCTCGTCCTGGCGGATGAGCTCGACGCGGTAGATGTAGCGGACGAAGTCGTCCCGGATGGAGTCCTTCATCTCGTTGAACATCTCGAACGCCTCGCGCTGGTACTCCACGAGCGGGTCGCGCTGGCCGTACGCGCGCAGGCCGATCCCCTCCTGCAGGTAATCCATCTCGTAGAGGTGCTCGCGCCACCGGTTGTCGATGATGGACAGGAGCACCATCCGTTCGAGCTCCCGGAGGATCAACAGGCCGGACTGCTCGTCGACGCCGAGCTCCTCCTCCTTGCGTTCGTACGCCTGGATCCCGTCCTCGACGAAGCGCTCCTGGACCTCCTCGGCGACGTGCAACTCATCGAGCTCCCCAGCGGTGATGCCGGTCGCGTAGATCGAATTCATCGCGGTGAGGAGGCCTTCGCGGTCCCACTCCTCGGGGAAGATCTCGCGGTTCGCGAACTGGGCGACCGTGCTCCGGATGACCTCTTCGACCATCGTCAGGGATTCTTCCTTCAGGTCCCGGCCCTCGAGGATCTTCCGCCGCTCCTCGTAGATGACCTGGCGCTGCGTGTTCATGACCTCGTCGTACTTGAGCACGTTCTTGCGGATCTCG
>DHWS01000124.1:31479-32878 GCA_002413305.1 Actinobacteria bacterium UBA5176
ACGTTCTTGCGGATCTCGAAGTTCTGCTCCTCGACGTTGCGCTGTGCGCTCTCGATGGCCCGGCTGACCATCTTCGCCGTGATCGGTTCGTCCTCCGGCCACTTCAGGCGATCCATGATCTTGCCGATCCGGTCCGATGCGAACAGGCGCATCAGGTCGTCTTCGAGGCTGAGATAGAACTTGCTCTCGCCGGGGTCGCCCTGGCGGCCGCTTCGGCCTCGGAGCTGGTTGTCGATACGGCGGGACTCGTGGCGCTCGGTCCCCAGAACGTACAGGCCGCCGACCTCGATGACCTCGTCGTGCTCCTGGTCGGTCTGCTTCTTGAACTTCTCGAAGATCGGCTGGTACTCGGCCTCGTACTCGGCGCGCTCCTCCGGCGTCATCTCGAACATGAGGTAGCGGTCGTTGTCGAAGTCCCGGGCAGCCATCTCCTGGCGGGCGAGGTACTCGGGGTTGCCGCCGAGATGGATGTCCACGCCGCGGCCGGCCATGTTCGTGGCCACCGTGACCACCCCGAGCCGGCCCGCCTGGGCGATGGTCATCGCCTCGCGTTCGTGCTGCTTGGCGTTCAGGACGTGGTGGTCGATGCCCCGTCGCTGCAGGTAGCCGGAGAGGCGTTCGGACTTCTCGATGCTCACCGTGCCGACCAGGACCGGCTGGCCCTTGTCGTGGCGCTCGACGATGTCCTCGGTCACGGCCTTCCACTTCGCGTCCTCGGTCTTGTACACGAGGTCCTGCTGGTCCAGGCGGATCATGGGCTGGTTGGTGGGGATCTCGACGACCCCGAGCTTGTAGACCTCCTCGAACTCGCGGGCCTGGGTGCGCGCGGTCCCGGTCATGCCGGCGAGCTTGTCGTACATGCGGAAGTAGTTCTGGATGGTGATCGTGGCGAGGGTCTGGTTCTCCTCCTTGATGCGGACGTTCTCCTTCGCCTCGATCGCCTGGTGGAGGCCCTCCGAATACCGGCGGCCCTCCAGCACGCGGCCGGTGAACTCGTCGACGATCTTCACCTCGCCCTGGGTGACGAGGTAGTCGACGTCGCGCTTGTAGAGCTCCCGGGCCCGGATGGCGTTGTTGAGGTGATGGACCAGCGGGGTGTTGACGTGCTCGTAGAGGTTGTCGATCCCGAGTTCCTTCTCCACCCGGTCGACGCCCTCCTCCAGGACGCTGACGGTGCGCTTCTGCTCGTCCACCTCGTAGTCGACGTCCCGCTTGAGGCGGGGGACCAGCCGGGCGAACGTGACGTACCACTTCGCGGAGTCGGCCACCATCCCGCTGATGATCAGGGGGGTCCGCGCCTCGTCGATCAGGATGGAGTCCACCTCGTCGACGATGCCGAAGTTATGCCCGTGCTGGACCATGTCCTCGGAGCGCATCGCCATGTTGTCGCGGAGGTAGT
>DHWS01000124.1:33096-48160 GCA_002413305.1 Actinobacteria bacterium UBA5176
TAGTCGAAGCCGAACTCGTTGTTCGTGCCGTACGTGACGTCCGCGGCGTAGTTCGGGCGACGCTGCTCCGGCGACATGTTCCCCTGGATGAGGCCGATGGTCAGACCGAGGGCGCGGTGGATGGGGCCCATCCATTCCGAGTCGCGCTTGGCCAGGTAGTCGTTGGTGGTGACGACGTGGACACCCTTCCCGGTGAGCCCGTTCAGGTAGGTCGGCAGGGTGGCCGCGAGGGTCTTGCCTTCACCGGTCCGCATCTCCGCGATGTCGCCCTGATGAAGGACGACCCCGCCCATGAGCTGGACGTCGAAGTGGCGCTGGCCGATGGTCCGCCGGGCGGCCTCCCGCACGCAGGCGAACGCCTCGGGGAGGAGGTCCTCAAGGTCCTCACCCCGGTCCAGGCGTTCGCGGAGCTCGACCGTCTTGTGTGCGAGGTCGCCGGCCGTGAGTTCTTCGATCTCCGGCTCGAACGAATTGGTGAGCTTGACGTATTCCTCGAGCCGTTTGCGCTTTCGGCCTTCGCCGAGCGTCCCGAGCTTTTCGACGATGGGCAAGTTCGAACTCCTCGTTGATGATCGTGGGTTGGGCAGGCCGAACATCCGGCCTGCCATCCGATTATAGGAGCGGGGTACGGCTAGGGATCAGAAGTGCCATGGACCAGACCCGTCGGGGTGACCGATCCGAGCTGCGAGGTGTCCTTACTTGATCTCGAGCAGCTTCTCGCGTACGGCGTAGACCACCGCTTCCATCCGGGAGTGCAGGTGCAGCTTCTCCAGGATGTTGCGGATGTGGTTCTTCACCGTGTTCTCGGAGATGAACAGCTCTTTGGCGATGTCGCGGTTGTTCAGCCCCTGCGCGACGAGCTTCAGGACCCCCATCTCGCGTTCGGTGAGCCGGGGCGCCGGCAGCTGCTGGCGCTCGTCCGCGCGCTTGGACATGGCGGCGAACTCGGTGAGCAGCTTCGAGGCCATGGACGGCGAGATCCGGGACTGGCCCTGCCAGACGCTCCGGATCGCGTCGGCGACCTCGTCGATCGAGATCTCCTTCAACAGGTAGCCCGACGCGCCGGCCTTGATGGCGTCGTAGAGGTCGACCTCTTCGTCCGAGATCGTCAGCATCAGGATCTTGACGTGCGGGAGAGCGTCCTTGATCTGCTGGGTGGCCTCGATGCCCGAACGCCGGGGCATCCGGACGTCCATGAGGATCACGTCCGGCATGAGCTCCTGGGCCTTGCCCACGGCCTCATGGCCGTCGCCGGCCTCGCCGACGACTTCGATGTCCTCCTCCTGCTTGAGGACCATCTGCAGCCCGCGGCGGAACAGCGCGTGGTCATCGACGATCAGCACCCGGAGGGCACCGTCCAGTCCCGCCGTCTGTCTCCTGCCGGATTCGCTTGGCACTCGACCGTCCGTTCTCTCGGGCCCCCGGACCGGGCGGAACTGCCTACTCAGAACTGCGTGCTTCCAGGGGGCTAGTCCGAGGGGATTTTACGCGATTCCCTCGCCCTGTGAACCGGCTTTGACGTTTGCCCCGGTAGGTCGAGATCTGCTTCTCGAGCCGGTCGACCACCTGGTCCAGCGCAGAATCGATGTCGTGGCCGGCTCCTTCGGCCCGGAACGTGTGCCGGAGGGTCTCGAACGCCACCCCGACGCGATGGCTGCCGTCGATACGCGGATTGCGTTCGGCGATGACCTCGATCTCGATGCGGCGCCCATCCGGGTCGAACCGTTCGAGCTTGGCGAGCTTGTGCTCCGCCACCCGGCGGATCTGATCGGTGATCTGGACGCCCCGGCCCTTCAGGAAGAGATCCACTCCCCATCTCCTCTCGTGGTGCATCCGATCCGGCCGGTCGAGGGACTCCCGCCTGGCTGACCTGGTCTTTGGCCCCACACTCGCCTGCCGAGGGGGTCACCGCCCAAGAGGCGGTTTAGCGCCTTCTCCCGGATGGGTCTCCCCGCCCGGGGCAGGGCTTACATCTAAGCCGCACCATGCTCAGCGACCAATGGTCACCTTACGTGGGTCGTTTCGCCTGCGACTGGCATCGACTACCGGGAGGCGATCTCCCGGGCAACCACAGACCCAGGCGGAAGTCCCTGGGCATTGTAGCAACGCCCCGGCACGCCGTTCCCGAGCGATCGGGCCGCGGTGAGGACACCCACGTCGAGCGCACCGGCCTGTCGGAGCACGTTGGCGCACTCGGCGACCGTGGCACCGCTGGTGAGAACGTCGTCGATCAGCAGGATCCGCGGAGGCGGCCGGGCGATCACCCGGAATGCGCCGTGCAGGGCCCGGCGGCGATCCGCCCCGGACCGCTGGGCCTGAGGCGAGGTTTCGACCCGCCGCGCCAGGAGGCGCTCCACCGGCCATCCCGCGCACGAGCCGACGGCCCGGGCGAGCGCTTCCGCCTGGTCGTAGCCCCGGGTCCGTTTGCGTCGCCGGCCGAGCGGGACCCAGGTGATCGTCCACGCCGGCTCGTCGGCCGGCATGCCCGCAGGCGGCCCGGGCCCGCTGGTGAGCGCCCAGACCATGACCGGGGCGAGGGCCGCGGCGGCCGAGCGCACGCCCGAGAACTTGAGCCTGAACAGGGCCCGGCGGACCGGGCCTTCGTACAGGAAGGCGGAACGCGCCCACCCGACGTCTCCCGGTGGGCAGTCCGGGCAGCGATCGACCGTGACCTCGAGGGGCCGCCCGCACGTCCGGCATCCGGGGCCGTACAGGACCGCCACCGACGCCAGGCAGGCCCCGCAGAACGGCCATCCACCGGCCCCACACCCCAGGCACCGGCGGGGGAACAGCACGTCGACCAGCTCGGCGAACACGAACGCACCATAGCGACCACCTGTGACATACCCCCGACCCGCGGGGATGGGGCGACGGGTCAGGCCGGAGTCACCAGGAGCGGATCCGAACCGTCTCCGGAGCGCAGCCGGACGGCGACGGCCACCGACCGGGCGGTCCTGGGAACGGGATAGGAGACGGTTCGGCGTTCCGGGCTCGGTCGCGGCGCGGGGAGCCGGGCAAGCGCCTCCCTGGGGATCATCTCCAGCGGCGAACCTTCCACCACGACGATCGCGTCCGCTTCGCCCTCGCCGTGCCAGAACACGGTCGACGCGTCCGCCGACAGTTCGACCCGCTCGATCCGGAAGGTCGCCTTGCCCACCCTCAGCTCCTTGCCCACCCGGATCGTCCCTCGCCGGACGTCGTTCCTGGGCCAGGGCATGACGAACGGCCGGCTGGCGAACTCCTGCGGTCGGGCAGCGTCCACGCTCACGGCGGACCGGATCTCGTACCAGCCGGGTTCGAGGTCCCCGATGCCCACCTCGAAGGGCACGAACAGGTCGCGGTTCGGCGCGACGTCCATTGAGCGGTCCTCGATGGGGAAGGTCCTCGTCTCCCCCACGGGCAGCCGCGAGATCCCGGCCGACATGAGCCGGATCCCGTGTGGGTTCCCGTCCGCGCCCCGCATGACGAACGCGCCCTTCAACGAAGCGGGGAAGCGTTCGAACCGCGTCCGAACCTCGATCTGCGGAGCGTCGCCACTCATCGCCGCTCCTCGCCGGCGGCCACCCTGGCCGGACCGGCCACCGCACTCGGTGAACGCCCCTCGAGCCGCGCGAACGACGACCGGTACGGTGGCGGCACCACCCCGAGGTCGGTCACGATGGCCGTGATCAGCTCGGCGGGCGTCACGTCGAACGCGGGGTTGAACGCCGGCGTCCCGGCGGGGGCGAACGGCACCCCGAGCGGCGCGACGACCTCGTCCGGGTCACGCGCCTCGATGACGATGTCCGAACCGGTCGCGGTCGAGAGATCCACCGTCGAGAACGGCGCCGCGACGAAGAACGGGATGCCATGGTGGCGAGCGAGCACCGCGAGTTGATACGTCCCGACCTTGTTCGCGGTGTCGCCGTTCGCCGCGATCCGGTCCGCGCCGACCAGCACGAGATCCACCAGGCCCTGGGCCATCAGGGACCCGGCCGCCGAGTCGGCGACCAGCGTCATCGGAACGCCCCGCCGCTGGAGCTCCCAAGCCGTGAGCCGGGCCCCCTGAAGGACGGGGCGCGTCTCGTCGACCCAGACCCGGACCTGCCGGCCGTCGTCGTGGGCGGTGGTGATCACCGCTTGGGCGGTTCCTTCGCCGCCGGTGGCCAGGGCGCCGGTGTTGCAGTGCGTGAGGATGCTCGCGCCGGGAGGAACCAGCGAAGCGCCGAACCGGCCGATCGCCGCGCACGACACCCGCTCCTGCTCCTCGATCCGGAGGGCCTCCCATGCCGCGGCCCGCCGGACGCCATCCGCGCTCTCCCCGGATGCCTCCGACGCCGCCCGGCCCACCCGCTCCACGGCACGGGAGAGGTTCACCGCCGTCGGCCGGCTGGCGGCCAGGACCGCCGCGGCCCGTTCGAGATCCCGAAGGATCCCGGCGGCTCCTCCCGGCGCCTCCGAACGAGCCGCCGCCAGGGCCATGCCGAACCCCGCCGCCACCCCGATCAGGGGAGCGCCCCGGACTGCCAGCGACGCGATCGCTTCCGCCACGTCCCCCGCCGTCCTCGCCTCGAGGTACACCTCTTCGTGCGGCAGCCGGCGCTGATCCAGGATCCGGAGGATCGGTTCGTCGCCCCGCCACTCGACCGGGACGACCCGGCCGCCGCTCACCCGGCCACCTCGCGGCGGTCCCGTTCCCGCGCCGACCGCACGATCTCCTCCACCGCTTCGCTCAGCGACGGCGCGAACACGTAGACGCCGTGCCGGCCGGGACCGCCGCCGTCCTCCGGGACCGTCCCGGCCGGGTGGGCGTGGGCGACCGCGCCGGGGCCGTGTTCGGCGTACAGCCGCCGGTGGACGTCGAGGTCGCCGGAAGCACCGTCGAGCTCACCCGACAGGGAGCCGTCGATCAGGTCGGCGGCTCCCAGCGCTCCCAGCCGAGACCCGGTCCTGGTGATGGACAGCGTCGATCCGTCGAACACCGACAGGTTGCCTTCGCTCTCCCGCACCAGGCCGAACGAGAACAGCGTCCGGCCGGCGTCGCGGAACGCCTGCAGCTCCGCATCCGTCGCCATGCCGCTCCGCCTCTCCCCGATCCCGGCCGGCTCGCCCCTAGGTCCCGTGCTCCCAGGAGGAGAGGTACGCGGCCTGTTCCGCGGTGAGCTCGTCGATCTCCACGCCCATCGCGGCCAGCTTCAAGCGGGCCACCTCGCGGTCGATCTCCACGGGGACCCCGTAGACCTGCGGGATCAGGCTCTCGTGATTCTTCACCATCCATTCCGCCGACAGGGCCTGGTTGGCGAAGGACATGTCCATGACCGCGGCCGGATGGCCCTCCGCGGCGGCGAGGTTGACCAGGCGCCCTTCGGCCAGCAGGTTCAATCGCCGCCCGTCTGCCATCTTGAACTCGTCGACGAACTCCCGGATGCGCCGGACGCCCGTGGCCATCTCCCGTAGCGCGGTCTTGTCGATCTCCACGTCGAAGTGCCCCGAGTTGGCGAGCACCGCACCATCCTTCATCAGCTCGAAATGCTCACGGGCCAGGACCCCGGTGTCGCCCGTGACGGTCACGAACACCTCGCCGATCCGAGCCGCCTCGCGGATCGGCATGGCCTCGAAGCCCTCCATCACCGCCTCCAGCGCCCGCATCGGGTCGACCTCGGTGATGACCACCCGCGCTCCCATCCCGCGGGCCCGCGACGCCACGCCGCGTCCGCACTGCCCGTAGCCGCACACGACCACCGTCCGCCCCGCGAGCAGCAGGTTCGTGGCCCGGATGATCCCGTCGATCGTGGACTGGCCGGTCCCGAAGCGATTGTCGAACAGGTGCTTGGTGTCGGCGTCGTTCACCGCCACGATCGGGTAGGCGAGCACCCCGTCCGCCGCCATCGCCCGGAGGCGGATGACCCCCGTCGTGGTCTCCTCGGTCCCGCCCATGAGCTCCGTCAGCTGCTGCGGCCGCTCCTTGTGGAGCACCGTCACCAGGTCGCAGCCGTCGTCCATGGTGAGCTGCGGGTGGAAGTCGAGGACGGCGTTCAGATGCCGGTAGTAGGTCTCGTTGTCCTCGCCCTTGACCGCGTAGACGCGCAGGCCGTGGTCCTCGCACAGGGCCGCCGCCGCGTCGTCCTGGGTCGAGAGCGGGTTCGAAGCGCACAGCGCGACCTCGGCTCCGCCGGCGACGAGTGTGCGCATCAGGTTCGCCGTCTCGGTGGTCACGTGCAGGCAGGCCCCGATCCGTACGCCCGCCAGGGGCTGCTCCTTCTCGAACCGTTCCCGGATCTGGGCCAGCACGCCCATCTCCTGATCGGCCCATTCGATCCTCGCCCGACCCTTCTCCGCGAGGTCCAGGTCCTTCACGTCACAGTCCACGTCGCTCCTCCTTCAGCTCGGGTTCGATCTTCCCCAGTCCTGGTAGCACGCGCTCCAGCACGGCCCGGAGGTTCGGACCCGCCTTCGCCGCCGCCGCAAGCACATCTTCGTGGGTATCCTGCGCGCCCGCCACGTTCGTGATGCACGAGATCCCCAGCACCTCACGTCGGAGGGCCGCGGCGGCCACCGCCTCGGGGACCGTCGACATCCCCACCGCGTCGGCGCCGATCCCCCGAAGGTAGCGGGTCTCGGCCGGCGTCTCATAGGAGGGGCCGGGCAGGCCCGCATACACCCCGGACGCGACGTCCACCCCGGCCTCCGTCGCCGCGGCTTCGGCCATCTCTCGCAGCTTCGGCGTGTACACGGCGGAAAGGTCGGCGAACGCGGGCTGCCCGTTCGGGAACCTCCACCCCGTCAGCGGGTTCGCCCCCAGCAGGTTGATGTGATCGGTGATCAGCATGAGCTGTCCCACCCGGAGTCCGGGTCCGATCCCGCCGGCCGCGTTGGTGAGCACCAGCGTGTTCGCGCCGAGCAGGGTGGCCAGCCGCGGGATGAGCGTGGTCGAACCGATCCCGTGGCCTTCGTACAGGTGGATCCTGCCCAGAAACACCGCCGCGGGGACGCCGTACAGCTTCCCCATGACCAGCCGGCCGGCGTGGCCGGGGACGCTCGACGACGGGAAGCCGGGCAGGGACGAGAAGACGAACTCCCGGTCGGATTCGACGTCGGCCCGCACCGCGTCCCCCAGTCCCGACCCGAGCACCAGCGCCACCTCGGGCACGATCGATGTCCGCTCCAGGACATGGGCGAACCCCTCCTCGGCCAGGGAGTCCTCGGGGGCGGGCAGGCCGAGGGCGGCGAGCGGCGTGTGACCGGTCATCGCTTCAGCCGCTCCTTCAGCGCGGAGAGCACCGGGATCGGCGAGGGGTCCACGCCCCGCAGGAGCGCCAGGTAGGCGCTCACGAAATCGCCTGCCATCATCAGCGAGAACAGGGCCGGGAGCGGGCGATGCGTATCGGCCCGCACATCCCGGAAGGTAAGGCCCGACTCCCGCAGCGCCTCCCGTGTGGCATGCACCCGGGCCGCGATCCTCGGGTGCTCGCCCGGATGCCGGAGGACGATGACGGCGAACCGCTCCCCGGACCCCGCCGGCCACCCTTCGATCTCGTTGTGGTCGAGCTCGGGCAGCACGCCGGCCAGGGCGGGGACCTTCGCGTTCTCGTTCAGTTGTGTCTTCCAGCGGAGCGCGGCGGCCTCGGCCACGCCCTCCGAGCCCCAGATCACGGGCACCCGCTCACCGAGCCAGGCGGCCACCGACTTCGCCTCGTTCGACGCGGCCCCCGCTCCCGGGCCCAGCCGGTCGGCGAGCGCCGACAGCTCCCCTTCGGTCCGACGCACCTCTTCGGCGACCTCCGGCAGGAGCCCGATGGCCGACAGGACGCCGAGCGGCGCCGCCGCCAGGGACCCCAGGGCGGCCCGGGGAAGGGGGACCTCGGGCGGGAGCGGGATGTGCGGCACCTCGTCGGCCTCGGCGAGCGCGGCCAGCTCTCCGCCGGCGCTCGCGGCGACCACCCGGCACTCGCGAGCCACCGCTTCGGCGTACGCGGCGACCGCCTCCTCCGTGTTGCCGGAGAACGACATGGCGAAGACCAGCGTGTCGTGGTCGCAGAACGCCGGCAGTCCGTAGCCCTTCACGACCACCACGGGCATCGGGAGCATCGGCCCGGCCACCACCCGCAGGACGTCCCCAGCGATGCCGGAGCCACCCATCCCGCAGACGACCACCGCGCGGAGGCCTTCGGCCGAGGGGAGGGCGGCCGTTCGCGCCGCGATCTGGAACCCCGCCCCGAGCTGCCCGCCGAGCGACCCGATCAACCCGAGCATGCCGCCCCGGTCCAGGGCGGCGATGTGGGCGGGATCGTCCAGAGCGGCCGACGCCTCCGTCACCGGCATCCGATCAGGCCGTCGGTTTCTCGGCCTCTTCGATCAGCATGACGGGGATGTCGTCGCGAACGGGATAGCGAAGCCCGCACTTGGTGCACACGATGACCTCTTCGTCCTGCCGGTACTCGATCTCGCCGTGGCAGCTCGGGCACACCAGGATCTCCAGCAGTTCCTTGTCGACCGCCATCCTTCGTCTCCTTCTCGTCGGGGCCGAACGCGCGACGCGAACGGCCCGGGTCGGCGTCTAGCCCGTGCCCCGGATCAGGGCCAGGACCTCCGCCGTCTTCTCCGCCAACTGCCCTTCCGTCCGCCCCTCGACGTTCAGCCGGAGCAGCGGTTCGGTGTTCGAGGGCCGGACGTTGAACCACCAGTCGTCGTACTCCACGGTGAGTCCGTCCTCGCGGTCCTGCCGGCCTTCCGCATAGGCCGAAGCGATCCGTTCCACGGCCGCCCGCTGGTCCTCCACCTCGGTGTTGATCTCCCCGGAGTCCACGTACCGGCGGAGGGGCGCAAGCAGCTCGGACAGGGACAGGCCGGCTTTCGACATCCGGTCCATCACCACCATCGATGCGACCAGACCCGAGTCGGCGTTGTAGTGGTCGCGGAAGTAGTAATGGCCGGAGTGCTCGCCGCCGAACACGGCATTCGTCTCCGCCATGATCGCCTTGATGAACGAGTGCCCCACGCGGGTCCGGATGGGGTTGCCGCCGTTCTCCCGGACGACCTCGGGGACGACGTGCGAACAGATCAGGTTGTAGAGGATCGTGGCGCCCGGGTTGCGGTCGAGCATGCCCTTGGCAACCAGCGCCGTGATCAGTGAACCGCTCACCCCCTGGGCGAGCTCGTCGACGAAGAACGCGCGGTCGGCATCACCATCGAAGGCGAGCCCGAGGTCGGCACCGTGCTCGGTCACCGCGTCCCGCAGGTCGGCTTGGTTCTCGGGCTGGATCGGGTCCGCAGGGTGGTTCGGGAACGTGCCGTCGAGCTCCATGTACAGCGGGACCAGCTTCATCGGCAGCCGTTCGAACAGCGCGGGGACCACCAGCCCGGCCATCCCGTTCGCCGCGTCGGCTGCCACCGTCAGGGGCTGGAGGCCCTCGACGTCGGCGAACGTCAGGAGGTGCGCGAGATACTCCTCGAGGATGTCGGCCTGCTCGACCCGGCCCTTCGACATGGCCGGCGGCGTGGGTGAGCCGGTCGCCGGCATCCCTTCGGCCATCTCGCGGATCTGCTGGAGGCCGGTCTCCTCGCCCACCGGAGCGGCCCCCGACCGGCACAGCTTCAGCCCGTTGTACTGGGGAGGGTTGTGGCTGGCGGTGAACATCGCGCCGGGGAGCGCCCGCCGTCCCGAGGCGAAGTAGACCATGTCGGTGGTGGTGAGCCCGAGCTCGATGACACCCACGCCTTCTGCTGTGACGCCCTCGGCGAACGCCGCCGCGAGGGCGGGAGAGGAGAGCCGGACGTCTCGGCCGAGCACGATCTTCGGTGCGTCTATCCACCGCGCGAAGGCACGGCCGATGTGGCCGGCAGCTTCGTCGTCGAACTGGTCGGGGTAGATCCCTCGAACGTCGTACGCCTTGAAGATCGGTCTCAGATCGGCCGGCATCCGGCCGATTCTATCCGACCCCCGGACGTGCCCCCCTCGCGAGGAGGTTCAGCGGACGGCGACGAGCTGCAACACGGATGCGAGCGGGACTTCCTGGCCCTGATGCTCCCAGGCCTTCCATTCGCACACGCTGCACATCGTGAACGAGGAAGGGATTCCCGAGAGCGTGACCGAGACCTGGATCGTCTCCGCCGAACCGCAGACCCTGCATGGAGTTGTGGAGATCCTGTGGTTGATGCTCATGGCAGCAGAGGTGTCGGCAGATCACCGTCCTTCGGCCCATAATCTGTCCGCCCTGTTTTTCCTTGATTCACCCTGACCATGCTCGTATAGGCCGTTCGGGGGATGGGCCGGGCCCGATCGGCCCCCCCGGAGCGGGGCGAGCGGCAGGGAAGCGCAGCCTGCGGCGCATGGTAGTCGGAGGGCCGAACCAGGAGAACGGGTCCCGTGCTCAGAGCTTGCCGGTGACGGGGATCCCCGCCGTGGCCGAGTGGCCCGACCCCCCCGCCGCATCGCAGGCCCCACCGGCCACCACGGGGTCGCCGGTCGACTCGACCAGCGCTGACGCCGGAGCGCCGTTCGGACCGGCCGGCAACGGAACCTGCACGACCCGCCCGGGGAGCACGGTGATCGACGCGAGCGCCTGCGACGGGATGGGGCCGTCCGGCCCGATCGCGGTCACCCGCACCTCGACACGGGCCCGGCCCGTGTCGAGCAGGATGAGGATCGCCTGGCCGCCGGAGGCCGGACAGGTCACGGGTACCACCCACCGCCGGGCCGATGACGCCACCGGGGCCACCGTGGCGACGTCGCCGTTCCGACCGCCCACCCTCCCCGACAGCACGAACGGCACCCCGTTCATCGCCTGAACCGACACCCCGGCCCCGGGCAGCACGCCCGCCGAGTAGGTCAGCACACCGCCCGCGGGCACCGAGATGCCGGACACTCCGGAGGCGAGCTTCAGTTCGTCCTGCCCCTCGTCCACGACCGACAGATCGACCCTCCGGCTCCCCGGATCCTGGATCGAAAGGGTCGCCGGACCCGGGTACCCGGCCACCGGGAGGAACCATTGCTTGGACGCCGCGGGGATCCCGGCATCCGAACGCACCCCGTCCGTCCCGACCTCGAGCGAGCCGGCCACCACTCGGCCGATCTTGCCCACGACCTCGGCGGTGATGGTCTTCTCGCCGGGGCCGGCCAGCGCGAAGTCGTTCAGCTTGATGGCGACCGACCGGCCCGCGCCCAGCACGGACGGGGTCAGCGGTCCGGGTTGCACCGACCGCTTCTCCGTCCGGATCGTCACCGAGAACTCGGCGTCCTTCGCGAACGGGTTCATCACCACGAGCCATGCGGCCTGTCCGGTGGTGGTCGTGCCGTCGGGCAGGAACCAGGTCCGGTGCGAGGCGGGCGCGCACCGTTCGGCCGTGGTTCGAGGTGTGGTGCCGCCGGTGTCAAGGATCGCTCCAGCACCCACCCAGCCGCCGAAGTACTCGACCTCGGCGGTGTCCGCGGGGTCGGTGGCCGGCACCTCGACCAGCCGCTCCGTTCGGGCGGGCAGGGAGAACGACCCGCCGGCCGCCGGGCCCTTCTTCCCGAACGTGGTGACGCGGACGCCGACCGGCGCCGGGCCGGGGTTCGTGACCGCCACCCAGCCCTTCCAGCCGTCCCCGCCGCCGTGCGGGCAGAACCACGCACCCGAGTACGCGCCGGGCTCGGTGCCGGCCGAAGCGGACTTCGGCCCCACCGAGCGGTCGAGGAACACCCCCGATGCCGCCACCGCGGCCACCACCAGGACCACGCCGGCCGCACGGCCGCCGACCCGCCGCCGACCCTCGTCAGCCACGGCGGACCGGCCTCCGCGTGATCCACAACGCCACCAGCCACAGGAGCGCCAGGAGCGCGATCTCGGCGTCCTGGGCACCTTGAGCCGTGTAGCGGACCCGGGTCGAACCTGGCTCCGCCGGCGGCGCGAACCCCACCGCCCAGCCGAACGCCTCCTGGGGGCGTTCGGCGGGTCCCCTCGAAGGCATCAGCCGCCAGTGTGCGTCGAACTGCTGGGTCAGCAGCACGAGCCCGGGCCCGCCCGGCGAGACCACCCCAGCGAACATCTCCCCGCCCCCACGCAGCTGCGCCGGGGCCACTGCCGGCAGCATGGCGGCATCCGAGAGCGAACCGCTCGCCGCGGCCTTCGACCATGTCACGTCGCCCACACCCGCCGCCGGGGGCAAGGCCTTCGGGTTCTCCAGGATCGTCATGCCCTGCGCTGGCGACAGGTCCATGTCGACCTGCCGGGTGAGCCGGTGGAGGATCCCCCCGGGCAGGTCACCCGACCCTGCCACGACGAAGCGGATCCCGAGCGGCGCCAGCAGGGCTCCCCCGTGCCGGGTCTGCCCCGCCAGGATCGTCCGGAGGACCCGTTCGAGGTACCGGTACCCGGCCCCCTCCGCCGGCCGCGCGTAGTCGAGCGCCGACGCGCCTGCCGGCGAACGGAGCGCGTACCGGGCGGAGAGCCGTCCGGCCGCCACCTCGCCGTCGGGGAGACCACCGGGAGCGGGGAACGCAGCGCCTCCGGCCCGTCCGAGCCACAGCACGCGGTACGGCGGACCGGGTGCCCGCCCGGCCACCGGATAGGCGGGCGAGACGCGATCCTCCGACCCCACCGTCCATGAGCCCTTCGCGGTCTGGAGCACCTGGGCGAACAGCCCCACCCCCAGGACCAGCGCCATCGCCACCGTCCCCAGCTGTCGGCTCCCGAACGAGATCCGGCTCATCCCTCGAAGGGCCGCCGCAAGCCCCACCCCGACCAGGAGGGAGAACAGCAGCGCGGCGAACCCGACGTACGCCACCGGGTCGGAGAGCGCTCGCGGCAGGTATCCGGCCGCCGCCAGCCACGCCAGGTACAGGGACGCGATCCCGGCCAGCGACCATCGGAGTGCTGCCCTGGCGGATGGTCCGGACACGAAGAGCAGTGCTAGCGCCGCCGCGCCCGGCAGGAAGAAGCCCGTCACCCACGATCCCGGCGCCGGCCCCAGCGAGAGACGTGCCAGCGCGCCGAAGTCCGGCCGCCCGGCGAGATCGAGCATCCCGGCCCCTTCGCCCCGGAGGAGTCCGAACGTCAGCGGGAACACCAGCGCGGCCGCCACGCCGGCGGCGGCGGCGCATCGAACCAGGCCTCGGAACCGGGACCCTCCCGCGTTCGGCACGGCCAGCGAGGCCGCCACCAGGAGGGCGGCCGGCAGCACGATGGCCGGGAAGAACGAGCCGAGCACGGCCATGCCCGCCCCGGCACCCACGACCCACCGAACCGGCCGCACCTTCGGTGCCGGGTCGAACGCCAGCGCGAGCTTCGTCACCATCCACGGCAGCCCGGCCAGAAAGACCAGGACGGGGATGCGGCCCTGCGAGACACCCCACAGCACGGCGCCAGAGATCCCGTAGCACCCTGCCGCGACCACCGCGGGCACGACCTCGTTCGTCACGGCTCGAACCGACCGGTAGCAGCCCACGGCCGCGGCCGCGGGAAGGACCAGCAGCAGCACCTTCTCCAGGAAGGGAGGGCTCCCGAACGCCAGCACACTGCCCAGGCCCAGCAGGCCAAGCGCTGGGCTGGCGGCGGCCGCTCCCCCCAGGCCGGTGGTTCGAACCCCAGAGACCAGCTCGCGGAAGAACCCGGCCGGGCCGGGGGGGTAGCTCACCGCGCCGCCACCCAGGAGGGGCGAGGCGCCGGCCAGGTGCCGGTAGGCGAAGGCGGCCAGCACGGCGGCGGCCACCCAGGCGGTAGCGACGGGATGGCCCAGAGCGAGCCGGCCCAGGCGCGCACGTCGCGAGAGCGTGGGTTCGTCGTCGTGCGTCCTCTGTGGCAGGAAGATCTGCGCGGTGGTCACGGCCATACGGCGGAGACGGATCCACGCCGGCACCATGGCTCCCCGGATCCGGCGGTCGGGAACCCTTCGCGCCTTCTGGGCCTGGCGGCGGCGGGTGAGCGTCCCCGGCAGGTGGGCGATGTTCCATCCCCACCCCGCCAGCACCTCGTAGGCGTCCTCGAACCGGCGGGACAGGGCGAGGATCGCCACCCGGACGAACCCGAGCGCCACGTACAGGGGCAGGACCCACGCCAACGAGAGCATGCCGTAGTTCTTCAGGAGGCTGGCCAGGGCGGCGCGGTCGCGTTCGTACCGTGCCCGTGGTCGCGCCGAGGGCCCGGGGCGGTCGCCACGGGCCGATGCGTCGCGGTGACGGGCCACGGCACGCGGCGCCATCAGCACCCGGTATCCCGCCACCTGCGCCCGCCAGCAGAAGTCGAGGTCGTCCGACCGGCCGGTCAGGCGATCGTCCGGCGCGCCGATGCGGTCGCAGGTCCTGCGTGAAACGAGCATCGCGCACGACGAGACGAACATGACCTCCCGGACGCGGTCGTATTGTCCGTGGTCGAGTTCACCCTCCTCCAGCGGCGAGTACGGGAAGCCGAACCCGTCCGCGGACTGCCCGATCTCGCGGAGCACCTCGGGCCGGTCCCAGTCGACCACCTTCGGCCCCACCACGCCGACATCCTCGATCCGCTCCGCCGCTTCGACCAGCCCGGCCACCGCGTCGGGCGCCAGCAGCGTGTCGTCGTGGAGGAACAGGATGTAATCGGCGGCCGAGGCCAGGTCCGATGCGAGGCCGCGGGCCAACGCGGCGGCGAACCCGATGTTCTCGTCCAGCCGGATGACCCGCTCGGCGCCGAGGGTCTGCTCGAGCAGCTGGGCCGAATCGTCGGTGGAACCGTTGTCAACGGCGAGCACGCCGAGCCGCGGATGGGTCTGGTGGGAAAGGCCGAGCAGGCATTGCGGGAGCCACGCGGCGCCGTCCTTCGTCACCAACACGACAAGAACGCTCGGTGGCTTGACACCTTCTGCCGCGCCAACGCCCGCAGGTGACCGCGTATCGACTCGTGACATGGCTTTAGCTGAGGAGGTGATGGGTGGGGAAGCGAGCGGAGCATAGCATGCGAGCAGGGCGCTTCCTGGGCGACGAAGCCCCGCCGGGAGGCAGCGCTTGAGGTGCTGCCTCCGGATGTGCCCCGGAAACCGGAGAAGGGGGGGTCGAACCCCCCTTCCGGCCAACCGTTGGAACGGATCCGTTACTTCTTCTTCGCGGTCGACTTCTTGGCAGCGGTCGATCTCT
>DHWS01000124.1:48365-62421 GCA_002413305.1 Actinobacteria bacterium UBA5176
CTCTTCGCCGCCGACTTCGCCTTCGTGGCCGCGCCCTTCCTGGCAGCGGTCGACCTCTTCGCCGCCGACTGCTTGGCGGTCGACTTCTTGGCGGTCGACTTCTTGGCGGTCGACTTCTTCGCTACTGGCATCTCTCACCTCCTTCCCACACGTTCATGACGCCATGCGCTTGAGGCGTCTCCGCTCCCGTTCGCTCATCCCTCCCCACACGCCGTAGCGCTCGTCCCGGCGGAGTGCGTAGTTCAGGCACTCGATCCGCACGGGGCAGTCGCCGCAGATGCGTTTCGCCTCGCGAGACGATCCGCCCTTCTCGGGGAAGAAGATCTCGGGGTCGTACTCCCGGCAACGGGCCCGGTCCTGCCATGGAACGAAATGATGCATCGTCTCTCCCCAGAATTACATCTTTGTAATTCTGGACGAAGAGGCCCTCAGAAAGCAAGTCCTGGGGGTGGACTTTTCGCGATTCGATCCGACGCATCATCTCATCACGAATCGTTACGGTTCGACGCGCGATGCGCAAGGGGGCTCGTGGGTTTTTTTGATGGTCAGGTAGCTTTACCGAATCGGTAAGGATACCTGACGATATCGAAGCGGTCAGACAGGGCGGACCGGGGCCCGGTCCACCCGGCCGTAGGTGGTGGTCCGTTCGGCGGGGATCCGCCCGATCTCGCCGATGGCCCGAACGAACTCTTCGGGCTCCTTGCGGATGCCGAAGTCCGCCCCGGCCATGCGGCTGATGGTCTCCTCCATGAGCGTCCCGCCGAAGTCGTTCGCCCCGCCCCGCAGGATGAGCTTGCAGTAGTCCATCCCCATCTTCACCCAGCTCACCTGGACGTTCGAGATGCGGCCGTCGAGCAGGATGCGGGCCACGGCGTGCATGCGACGGTTGTCCTCGAGCGTGGGACCGGGACGGGCCTTCCCGGCCAGATAGATGGGCGAGTTCTGGTGAACGAACGGGAGTGGCACGAACTCCGTGAACCCGCCGGTCTCGTCCTGGATGCGGGCCAGCCGCTTGATGTGGGCGACCCAGTGCGGCGGCGCGTCGACGTGCCCGTACATGATCGTGCTGCTGGAGCGGATGCCCAGCCGGTGCGCCGTCTTCACGATCTCCTCCCACGAGTCGGCGGGAAGCTTGCCCTTCGTCAGAACCCACCGGACCTCGTCGTCGAGGATCTCCGCGGCCGTCCCGGGGATCGTGCCGAGGCCCCGCTGCCGGCATTCGGTCAGGAACTCCTCGAAGGAGATGCCCAGGCGGGTCGAACCGTTCAGCACCTCCATGGGGCTGAACGCGTGCACGTGGATATCGGGCGTCCGGGCCTTGATCGCGTCGAGGATGCGGAAGTAGAACTCGCCGGGCAGGCTCGGGTGGAGACCCCCCTGGATGCACACCTCGGTGGCGCCGTAGTCCCAAGCCTCCTGCGCGCGGTCCGCCACCTGGTCGAGCGACAGCGTGTATGACTCGGGATCAATCTCCCGCTGGGCGAAGGCACAGAACCGGCAGCCCGTGTAGCAGACGTTCGTGAAGTTGATGTTGCGGTTCACGACGAAGGTGATCTCCTCCCCCACCGCCTCGGCCCGGAGCCGGTCGGCCACGCTGCACAGCGCCTCCAGCTCCTGGCCCTCCGTTTCGAACAGGCTCAGCGCCTCTCGGTCGGTGAGGTCGCCGCCGCGGCCGGCCTCGGCCTTGGCCAGCGCCCGCTTCACCTCGGCCCGCAGGCGCGCTGCATCCCGCCGTGGCCGCTTCGTCCACTCCGTGGTCAGGGAGATGAATTCGAAGTCGCCGTAGACGTCCGTAGCGTCCTCGCGGAGGCCGGTGCCATCGGGCTTGGCGAACGTCAACGCCGTGGTCCGCGGCTTCCACTGGACCTCGGGGTCCTGCCAGGGGGTCGGTTCGGGCGCCCGGCCTTCGATGGCCAGGCCGTCTCCGGCGGCCAGCTTCCGGACCGGTTCCTGCATCTTCCCGGAGAGCCACGGATCGGGCTTGAGCGCGTATTCGGGGTAGATGGCCAGCCGCTCGCGGAGCGTGTAGCCGCGGTCCGCGGTGCGCCGGCGGAGATCGTGGAGCCGGGGCCACGGCGCTTCCGGATTGACGTGGTCGACCGTGACCGGGCTGACGCCGCCCCAATCGTTGACGCCGGCGTCAAGCAGGCGCGGGTAGTCGGGATCGGAGAGGTTCGGCGGAGCCTGGAGGTTCATGCGAGGGCCGAACACCACCCGCGCCGTGGCCACCGCGGCCAGGAACTCCCCCTCCTCCGGGGCGGGGTGGCCCCGCATCGCGGTGCCGGCCTTCGGCTTGAAGTTCTGGACGATGACCTCCTGGATGTGGCGGTACTTCGCGTGCAGCGCCTTGATCGCCAGGAGGGACTCGGCGCGTTCCCGGAACGTCTCGCCGATGCCGACCAGGATGCCGGTGGTGAACGGGATCGACAGGCGTCCGGCGTCCTCGATGGTGCGGAGGCGGACGGACGGGACCTTGTCCGGCGAGCCGAAGTGCGGGCCGCCCCGTTCGCCGAGACGGTCGCTGGAGGTCTCCAGCATGATGCCCATGGATGCGCTGACGTGTTTCAGCCGCGCCATCTCCTCCCAGGTCATCACGCCGGGGTTGAGGTGCGGGAGGAGCCCGGTCTCCTCGATGACCTTGACGGCGACGCTTCGGACGTAGTCGAGCGTCGAATGGTACCCGCGCGACTCCAACCACTCCCTGGCAACCGCGTAGCGGTCCTCGGGGCGGTCGCCCAGCGTGAACAAAGCCTCCTTGCACTCCCGCCGGCGGCCGGCCTCGGCGATGGCCACGGCTTCCTCGGGTGTCAGGAAGGGGTGGTCGAGCCTGGCCGGCGGCTTGGCGAACGTGCAGTAGTGGCAACGGTCTCGGCACAGCATGGTCAGCGGCACGAAGACCTTGCGGGAGTAGGTGACGGTGGTGCCGTGGCCCAGGTCTCGGAGGTGGGAGGCGATACCGAGCAACTCGTCCAGGGCCTCGCCCTGGACGGAGAGGAGCGCCTCGACCTCGTCCGTCGAGAGGGCCTTGCCGGCGCCGGCCCTGGCCAGGGCCCTGCGCTGCTGGTGGGCGAGATCGGTCACGTCGGGTCGAATCTACGGAGGGATCGGGTTTCCGGCAAACAACCCACCCGGGGCGAGGTCCATTCCCGCACCTTCGTGTGCCTGCCGACGCCGAGGGGACGAAGATAGCCCGCATGAGGGTCGTCGCGCTGGCGGGAGGGGTTGGCGCCGGCAAGTTCCTACGGGGGCTGGTCCGGGTGGTGCCGCCCGAAGACGTGACCGTGATCGTGAACACCGGGGACGATCTGGTGGTGCACGGCCTGTCCGTCTCACCGGACCTGGACTCGGTCACGTACTGGCTGGGCGGCGTCATGGACCGGGAGCGAGGATGGGGCAGGGCCGGGGAGACCTTCCGATCGACCGAGGAGCTCCGGGCCTTCGGCACACCGGGATCGTGGTTCGGGCTGGGTGACCTGGATCTGGCCACCCATCTGTTCCGGACCGAGGAACTGGCCGGCGGCGGGACGCTGTCGCAGGCGACGGCGAAGGTGGCCGCCCGGTTCGGCGTGCGGGCCCGGCTGCTTCCGATGACGGACGACCGGGTCACCACACGCGTAGAAGCGGTGGCGGCGGATGGGGGCGCCTTGGACCTGCACTTCCAGGAATACTGGGTGCAGCGGGGCGCGTCGGACGAGGTCACCGCCGTGCGGTTCGATGGGGTGACGGAGGCGCGGCCGGCCCCGGGGCTGCTCGAGGCGGTTGCCGAGGCCGACGCGGTGGTGCTCTGTCCCTCCAACCCCATCGTGTCGATCGATCCCATCCTGGCCGTGCCGGGGATCCTGTCCGCCGTGGCGGCGCGCCGGGACCGCGTGGGAGGCGTCTCGCCCATCGTCGGCGGGG
This sequence comes from Actinobacteria bacterium UBA5176, assembly GCA_002413305.1. GTDB lineage: Bacteria > Actinomycetota > UBA4738 > UBA4738 > UBA4738 > UBA4738. Next base: position 52,266 of record DHWS01000124.1, read on the forward strand.
CGCCGCTACGGGGGATGGCGGACCGGCTGCTGCCCGCGGCGGGCGTGGAGGTGAGCGCGGCCGGGGTGGGTTCGTACTACGCGGGACGGGGGGTGCTGGGCGGATGGGTGATCGACGAGGTCGACCGGGCCCTCGACCAGCGCGTTCGGGCGCTGGGTCTTCGCGTGTTAGTGGTGGACTCCATCATGGCCGACGATGCGGCGAGCGAACGGGTGGCGCGTGCGGCCCTGGAGGTCGCACTGGGCGAGAGGCTCCCCGGATGAGGGTCGAACTGGTCCCGATCCATGGGATCCCGGAGGTCCGTCGCGGCGACGACCTGGGTAGGCTCATCGCGGACGCGGTCCGGCGTGGTGGCGGCGGAGCGCTGGCCCGGCTGGAGGACGGCGACGTGGTCGTGGTCACCCAGAAGGTCGTGTCGAAGGCCGAGGGCCGGGTGGTACCCGAGCAGCCCGAAGGGAAAGCGGGCTGGGTGGCGCGCGAGACCCGGCGGGGGGTCGCCCGGCGCGGCGAGCTGGTCATCTCGGAGACCCGCCACGGCTTCGTGTGCGCGAACGCGGGGGTGGACGCGTCGAACGTCGGCCACGGCTGGCTGAGCCTGCTCCCCGATGATCCGGACGCCAGCGCTGAGCGGATCCGCCGCGCGCTCGCGTCGGCGGCCGGGGCGGCGGTGGGCGTCGTGGTGACCGACACGTTCGGGCGGGCGTGGCGGACGGGACTGGTCGACGTGGCGATCGGATGCGCCGGCGTCCCGTCGGTGGTCGACCTGCGTGGATCGAAGGACGCCACTGGGCGGGTGCTGGACGTCACGGTCGTTGCGCTCGCCGATCAGCTCGCCGCGGCATCGGGGCTGGTCATGGGGAAAGCGGACGGCGTGCCGGCGGCTGTGGTCCGGGGCGCCCGCCTCGAGGGGCCGGTCGAGCCGGCCTCGGCTCTGCTTCGCCCGCCCGAGGAGGACCTGTTCCGAGAGACTCCTCTGCAGGCCGTGCGGTCCGCACGACCCGCGTCTGGGTTCGGCCCCGGCGAGATCTCGCGGGAGGCGGTGCTCGAGGCGGTGGCGGCCGCCCGCTCGGTGCCGGAACCGGACGGTTCCCGGCCCTGGTCCTTGGCTGCTGCCTGGTCCGAGGCCGCCCGCCGGCGGGTGCTGGGCGACCTCGTCCGGGGCGGCGGACCGGCGGCCGAAGCCGCCGGGCGGCTGTCCGGCGCGGGGTGCTTCATCTTGCCGGCCGCGCGAGCCGTGGACGAGGACGATCGGGCCCCGCTCCTGGCCGGCGGGGCGTTCGTGCAACGACTCCTCCTGGCTCTGCACGCGCAAGGTTTCGCGTGCCGCTGGGAGGCGCAGCTCGCCGGTCCGGCCGAAGGGGGATGGCTCGGCCTCGGAGTGCTCGGGGTCGGAGCTCGGATGCCCGCCACCGACCCGTTCGCCGAACCGCTGTTCGACCCGGCGTCATCGCTCCGTGAGCTGGACTGATCGTCGGTGACCGGGGCGCTGGCCGGCGTGGTGCTGTGCGGGGGCCAGAGCTCGCGGATGGGCACCGACAAGGCGCTGCTCGAGATGGAGGACGGCGGGCCGCTGTTGCTGCGGGTGGCCCTGCGCCTGGCCGAGGTGGCCGACCCCGTGATGCTGGCGAGCGGTTCGGCCGGCCGGCTGGAGGCGTTCGGATATCCGGAGGTCGGGGACGAGGTCCCCGGCGCGGGTCCGCTGGCCGGGATCGCGGCCGGCCTGGCCGCATCGCCGCACGAGCTGACGGCGGTCGTGGCCGTCGACATGCCGCTCGCCAGCCCGGCCGTCCTTCGTCTGCTGGCGAGCCTCGCCCGAGGGGAGGATGCCGTGGTGCCCGTTTCGAGCTCCGGACTCGAACCGCTCCACGCGGTCTACGCGCGCACCGCGCTCCCGCGCCTGGAGACGGCGCTGCGGGGCGATCATCTCAGCGTGCGCGAGGCGCTCCGCGGACTCCGCGTCCGGGAGGTTCGCCAGGACGAGTGGCACCCGGCCGACCCATCGGGAAGGTTCGCCCTGAACGTCAACCGAGCCGAAGACCTGCCCGCACGCAACGTGAGCCGAGGACCGGGAGACCGGCGGGCTCCGTCGATATAGTCGCCCACGGCAGACCGACCCGCCCGCGAAGGAGGCGAGCTTCGATGAGCGACCAGACCACCGGCACCACGCCGCCCGGCGACGAACCGCCCGACCCGGACGAGGAGCCGACCGGCCAGGAGGAAGCCGGGCACCGGTTGATGGACCCCGGGCGGGAGATCCCGCCCATGGTCGGTGCCGTTGTCGTGAAGACCAGCCGGTTCAGCAGGGAGGTGGTCGCCACGATGATCGCGCTGTCCACGGCGGCGCTCGGGTTCGTGGCCGCCCTCGCCTGGAATACCGCCATCACCACGGCCTTCCAGCACTGGCTGAGGAACCCGACCAAGAAGGTCACCGCGCTGTTCATCTACGCGGTGGTCGTCACGCTGATCGGCGTGATCGTGATCGTGCTCTTGGCCCGGCTTGCCGCCCGGATCAACGCCGAGCCCATCGAGTTCAAGTACCCTGGCAGCCCGAAGCGGTGATCGTCGCCGGTTCGGCCGGCCCGAGAGCAAGCGAAGGAACCCGAGGAGCGATGGCGAAGAAGAAGGGCAGCCCACCGACCAGACCCACCAGGACCGGAAGCCGGGTCGCGGCCCCTCCTGTCGTGAAGCCCGAACCGGCGTCCCCCGGCGGGCCGAACCGACTGGCCCGCAAGGAGGAGGCTCGCCGCCAGCGCGAGGCGCTCCAGCGGAAGATGGCCCGCCGCAGGATCACGCGGGTGATCGGGGCGGTCGTGGCGGTACTGCTCGTGGCCAGCGGGATCAGCGTCTACCTGGTCTTGAAGCCGTCGGCGGCAGAGGCCGCCGATTGCACGGCGGTGCAGACCGTGGCGCCGTGGAAGGGCGGGCAATCCTTCGATCGCTCGCACTTCGGAACCCAGGGCTCCAAGTTCAAGCAGATGCCGCCGCTTTCGAAGTATCCGAGCCCCGGCGGCATGAGCGGCGCCCACTTCCCCGCCTCGGGGCCCCATAGCCCAAGCCCAATGCCGGCGGGCGTGTATGCCTCACCACCTCCCATCGACAAGATGATCCACTCACTCGAGCATGCCTCGGTGGAGATCTGGTACAACCCGTCGATCGCGAACAGCCCTGAGCTGGCCAAGATCCGGGACTTCTACCGACAGAAGGCGAACGGCGACCACGTGCTCGTCGCACCGTTCAACTATCCGAGCCAGGGCACCGCCGGAAAGTTCCCGTCGGACAAGCAGATCGTCTTCGTCGCCTGGCACCACCTGCAGGCATGCGGGAAGACGAGCCTGGGAGCCGCCCAATCCTTCGTCGGCGCGTACCGGTATCAGAGCTCGAACCCGGCCGCCTACAAGGGCGATGCACCGGAGAAGGGCGCGGCGATCTAGCGACGGGCGCCGGGTCGCTTCCCTACCGACGCTGCACTTGGGGCCGGCCGGATCAGCCCTCGAGGGTCCGGCCGGATCAGCCCTCGAGGGTCCGGCCGGCTCCGACTCGCGCGCCCTCCGAGCTCGAACCCGGCGGGGCGACGGCACCTTCGGCCAGGACCGCACCTTGCACGATCGCGCCCTGGCCGACCCGCGACAGTGGCCCGAGGATCGAGTCCGTCACCCGCGCACCAAGGCCCACACTCGCCCCGGCCAGCAGCACGGAGTCTTCGACCTCGGCCTCCTCGTCGACCGTGGCACCGGCGCCGATGACCACCCATCGCCCGAGCTGGGCCTGCAGCGAGACCGTCCCCGACGGATCCACGTAAGGCGCCACGTAGTCCAGCCCGCGCACCCGGCCCTCCAGCGCGTCGAACGTCGCCCGCAGGTACTTGTCCGGTGTGCCGAGGTCCATCCAGTACGCATCGGTCACGTACCCGAAGACGGGCGCGCCGGCAGCGATGAGCGCCGGGAACGTCTCGCGTTCGATCGACACCGAGCGGCCGAACGCCACGCCGCGTAACGCGGACGGCTCCAGCACGTAGGTCCCGGCGTTCACCTCCCCTGGGATCGGCTCGGCCGGCTTCTCCCGGAACTCCTCCACCCGCCCGTCCGGCCCGGTGGCAACCAGGCCGAACGGGCGTGCGTCCTCCACCGCCGTGAGGGTGATCGTCGCGGCCGCCCCGCTCGCCCGGTGGTACTCGAGCAGCGCGTTCAGGTCCAGGTCGGTGAGGATGTCGCCGTTCAACACGAAGAACGTCTCGTCCAGCCCCCGCGCCGCGTTCGCCACCGCCCCCCCCGTGCCGAGCGGGGTCGCCTCCGTGATCCACGTGATGGCGGGGTCGCCGTGGCGTCGTTCGATGAACTGCGCGAACGTCGATTCGAGGTATGGGGAGGACAGCCGGACCTCGTGGACCCCGTGGGCGGCCAGGTGGTCCAGGACGTGGTCGAGGAACGGCCGGTCGACCAGTGGGATCAGTGGCTTCGGGATGGTCTCGGTGAGGGGCCGCATCCGAGTGCCCTCACCGCCGACCAGGACGACGGCTCGCATCCGGCGTCAGACCTCGTGCCGCCGCCAGGAGACGATCGCGGCCCGGAGGCGCAGTGCGATCCATGCGAACGGCCGGAGGGCCGCCTTCCAGCCCGGAGAGCGGAACTTCACGAAGTAGCGGTACACGCTCTTCGAGTGCAGGAGCGTGTACCGTTTCTTGCCCGCGGTCACGCTCCCGACCCGATGCGTGGCTTCCAGGACGGGCGCGAAGAGCACTTGCCATCCGTTCCGCCGGAGCCGCGTGCAAACGTCGAGGTCTTCGACGTACATCCAGTAGCCCTCGTCCAGGAGCCCCACCTCGTCCAGCGCCGAACGCCGAAGGAGCATCGACGAGCCGGACACCCAGTCAACGGCCCGTTCGGACTGGCGGTCCCAGTCGTCCAAGCGGTACGCCCGGGTGAAGCGGTTGTTCGGCGCGAACGGGTCGAGGAAGGCGTGGCCGACCGCTTCGACCAGGCTGGGAACCTTCCGCGCGGACGGGTAGACGGTCCCGTCGGGGCTCTTGGTGAGGACGCCGATAGCCCCCGCCTTCGGCCGGTCGTCGGCCACCTTCACCAGGTCGGCGAGCGTCCCTCCGGTGATCTCCGCGTCCGGGTTGAGGAGGAACACGTACCTCGCCGTCGACGCCCGGATCCCCACGTTCACCGCGGCGGCGAACCCCAGGTTCGCGCCGTTGGCGATCAACCGGGACCGCGGTTCGGCGGCCACGGCCGCCTCGGCGCTTCCGTCGCGGGAGTCGTTGTCCGAGATCACCACCTCCACACCTGCGTCCCCCGCCGAGTCGAAGACCGACCGCACGCAGCGGATGATCTCGTCGCCCGAGTTGTAGTTCACCACCACGACGGTCACCGCGGGCTCGGACCGGCCCGGGAGACCGGCGCGACGGGCAACCTCGTCCGTCATGCGGGGCCCGCGCTCCTCGAGACCAGGATGATGCCGGCGACGATGAACGCGACCCCCGCCCACCGGAGGTTCGCGATGGTCTCGTGCCGGCCGAAGGCGTCCCACAGCAGGATGATCACGTAGGTCAGCGAGACGAACGGGTAGGCGAACGACAGCGAGAGCTTCGACAGGACCACGATCCACACCGCGGCGGAGGCGACGAAGATCAGCAACCCACCCCACACCGTGAGGTTCGTGACGATCCGCCGGACAGTGGTCACCGGGATCCCGAAGTCCAACGGGTGGCGGCCGTGGTTCGTCACCTGCAACATGCCCTGCTTCAAGGTGATCTGGGCGATGGCGGCGAGCACTACCGAGGCCAGGATCAACACGTAGGTCATCGTGGTTCCTTTCCGGGAGATGAGGGGCGGGAGACCCGGTTCCTGCGGCGCGGAAGGCGGCACACGCGGGTCAACGAGCGACACCGATCGCCTCCCTCATCGCCTCCACCAGTCCCTCGTCGTCGTCGAACACCACATCGTTCTCGCCGGCCTGTTCGCGCAGGCCCCCCGTCGCCGACACGATCGCCGGCGTACCCAGCGCATGGGCCCGGGCGAGCAAGCCGGACGACCACGAGCGCCGGTATGGGAGCACCAGCCGGTCCGCCGCCGCCACCCACAGGTCGAACTCCTGGTCGGACAGGAAGCCTTCGACCAGCTTCGTGCCGGGGGTCGCCTCGCACAACCGCTTGAGCGACGCCGCGTAGGCCTCGTTCTCCGGTGTGCGGTCGCGAACCGACCCGACCACGTAGAGGGTACCCGCCTCCGCCGCCGAAGAGACGCCGTTCGCACCGGCGGTCCCGGCCAGGGTCGAGAACGCCCGCACCGCCCGTTCGAACCCCTTCGCCGGCTGGAGGAATCCTGCGCATAAGAGAACGGGGCCGCCGGTCGGCGCGATCCCCAGGCGAGCTCGTGCCTCGTTCCGCGGGACGACCGGTCCGGCCGGCGCCACCACGTGCGGCACGAACGACACGCGGTCCCGGCGGCGCCTCAGGCGGTAGTCGCGCTCGACGGCGAGCCATTCGGCCCGCGTGTGGAAGGTGAGGACCCCGGCCAGCGTGAACGCCTGCCGCAACAGGAGGTAATCGGGACGCCACCGGGCCGGCGGATCGGCTTCATGAACAAGGATCTCCAGCGCGCGCCCCCGAACCGCGCCCAGGGTCGCGAACGCCAACGACGTGAGGACCTTCGAGACCGGCCGCCGTGGCCGGTAGTACAACGCCGGTTGGAAGTGGACCACGATCCGATCGAAGCGCCCGCCGGCCCGCGCGGCCACCAGGAACGCGCGCCCGCCGAGGAACGGCGCTTTCCGATCCCCGTCACCGTCCGGCGGCGACAGCACGGTCACCAGGTGGCCCTCCGCGCGGAGGCGTTCGACCTGGTCGCGCGCGTACGTCCCGATCCCGCAACGGCGAGGCGGATACGGCGCGACGACGAGGATCCTCACGGGAGCCTCAGAGCCGCTCCGCGCGCGCTTCCACCGGGATGTAGAGCATCCCCGGGTTCTCCTGGCCCCGGACCATGACGAACGAGTGCGCCTGCTGCTGCGTGTGGAAGACCCGCGTCGAATCCCGAGAGTGAACCCCGATCGTGATGTAGTACCGGCCCTCGACGAACGGCAGGCTCTTGAGCACGAACTGCAGCCGGTACTTCCCGTCGAACGGGTCGGGCAACGTGATGGCCCGCCAGTCGGTGTTCGTGCCGAAGGCGAACATGTTCTGCTGGTCGTGGATGGCGAAGGACACGACGACCGGCCCGGGCACCGGACGGTGCGCCTTCAGGTCCACCTGGATCGTCATCTCGTCACCCGGGGCGAACCACTCCCGGGTCTGACCGTTCAGTCCGAAGATCTCGGTGGAGACGATCTCGATCTCCTTCGACCCGCGGTCCCAGCCGTACGCCAGGTCCTTGCGGGACATGGCCAGACGGAACTGCTGGACCACGTCCTTCGGCTCGCCGGCCCCGACCACGCGCCCGTGCTCGAGCATCAGCGCCCGGTCGCACACCCGATGCACGAGGTCGGGGGCGTGGGTGACGAACACGATCGTCCGCCCTTCGCGCTGGAACGCCTCGACCGTGTCGAGGCACTTGCGCTGGAAGGCGATGTCGCCGACGGCCAGCACCTCGTCCACCAGGAGGATCGCGGGGTTGACATGGACGGCGACCGCGAACCCGAGCCGTACGTACATCCCGCTCGAGTAGAACTTCACCTGGGTGTCGATGAAGTCCTCGAGCTCCGCGAATCCCACGATGTCGTCGAACAGTCCGTCGATCTCCTTCCGGGAGAGGCCAAGGATCGAGGCGTTCAGGTAGACGTTCTCGCGTCCGGTGAGCTCCTGGTGGAAGCCGGCCCCGAGGGCCAGGAGCGCGGCGATCCGGCCCCGCGTGGTGACCCGGCCTTCGGTCGGCCGCAGGATGCCGCCGATGATCTTCAGGAGCGTGGTCTTGCCGGACCCGTTCGGCCCGAGGAGCCCCAGCGTTTGACCCTCGGGCACCTCCACCGTCACGTCCCGGAGCGCCCAGAAGTTCTCACCCCGGGTCCGGAAACGGATCACGCGCTCCTTGATCGAGGTGGGGCGTTCCTTGAAACGGCGGAACCGCTTCCCGACCCCTTCGATGCTGATCGCCGGCTCGGTCACCTCACAGCTCCTCGGCGAAGTCGCCCGAGAGGTGGAAGAACGTTCGCCACGCGGCCAGGAACATGAGCAGGCAGCCCGCGGTCACGCAGGCGAGCACCAGGGCGATCCACGCCACGCTGACCGTGGCCAGGACATTCTGGGGCGCGCACACCAAGCGGGTGTGCTGGAGCTTGTCGATGACCTTCGTGCAGACCGTCGGGGCGACCCGTCCGTACAGCGCGCGCTGGAACCCGAAGACGATGTCGGTCATGGGGTTCGCCAGGTAGAGGAACTTGAGCGCGACCGGATGGTGGTGGCTCGGCTGGAAGATCTTCCACGCCTGCCAGTCGGGGTAGACGACCGGCGTCAGCCAGAACCACGTCATGAGGACGATGTTGATGATGTGCTGCGTGTCCCGGTACCGGACGTTCAGCGCGGCGATCCACAAGTTGATGGCCGACGTCAGGAGCAGCAGCGCGACCATCGCCAGCGGCAGCAGCAGGAGGTTCCAGCCGACGACGAAGGCCCGCGTGGCCAGCATGAACAGCACCAGCACCCCGCCCTGGAGCACGAAGTCGACCCCGGCGGTCCCGACCGAGGCCAGCGGGAGCAGCTCCCTCGGGAAGTAGACCTTCGTCACCAGCCCCGCGTTGTCGACCACCGATCGTGCGCCCAGGGACAGGGACGTGGAGAACAGGTTCCACGCGACCAGCCCGGAGAACAGGTACACGGGGAAGTTCGGGACCTTGTTCCCCAGGACCACCACGATGACCAGCGAGAACACCGCCAGGTTGATGATCGGGTTCAGGAGCGACCAGGCGATCCCCAGGACCGAGGACTTGTACTTGACCTTCGTCTCCTTGCGGACCAGGTTCGTGAGGAGCTGGCGCGAAGCCCACAGCTCCCGGATCCGGGGGACGATGTGAAGCTTGGGAGGCTCGGAGGTCTGGACGTGGGTCTCGGTGGCGAGGGCCAGCGGAGGTCCTTTCGTGCAAGCTTTCGACGGCTAGATGCCCATTTCGGGCGAGTGTAACAACGCGATGTGACGGGACCGTGGAGATTCAGGCGGGCGGGTCGGCGGCCTCGGCGGGCGTTTCGACCTCCGTCGGTACGGTCAGCCCGTCGTTGCGGGGCGCGTCCAGGACACGCCGAAGCTCCGCCACCTGCTCCTCCAGCACCTCGACCCGCTTGCGCAGCTGGCCCGACTCCCGGCCGGGCGTGTACGCCTCGCCGTCGGCAAGGTCTCTGGCGAGGACCGCGTTCGCGCCGATGAAGCAGTGGCGCCCCACCGTGATCGGCCCCAGCACGAACGCCCCACCCATGATCTCCGTCTCGTCGCCGATCTCCGGGTATCCGTCCTCGTACTTCCCGTCGAACCATCCGCGGGCCGAACCACCCAACGTCACCCCGTGCAGGATCGTGCAGTCCCGTCCGATCCGCACGCCGCGGCCGATCACCAGGCCGGTCGTGTGGGTGAGCCGGAGCCCGCCCCCGATCTCCGCGCCCGGATGGATGTCGGCGCCGGTCAGGAAATAGTTCAGGCGCCACACCAGTTCGGCCGGCGTCTCCAGCCCTCCCACCCACAGCCGGTGCGAGAACCGGTAGATGGCGAGCGCCATGGGGCCGGGACGGGTCAGCACGCGCTGGAGGGCCCGGCCGAACGAGGGCTTCCCTTCGTGCAGGCCACGCTCGGAGAACAGCCGCGCGAGGTCTCCGCGCAGGCCCGAGGGAGCGCCGGGGGGGGAGGGATCAGCCACCGTGGTCCTGCTTACCAGCCGGTGGCGCTCCGGGCAACTCGGAACCGGACCCGAGCAGCGCTGCCACGACCTCGCTCCACGGCGGGACCTTCGTCCTGACCAATTCGCGTCCCGCCGCGCCCAGCCGCGCCGCCAGGCCGGGATCGCGGTATAGCCGGTCGAACGCGTCCGCGACGGCCTGCGGCTCCGGTGGGACGACGAGGCCGTTCTGCCCGTCGACCACGAACTCCAGCGGACCGCCGCTATCGGTTGTGACGATCACCGGCCGCCCGGCGGCCATGGCCTCCAGCGTGACGTAGCCGTAGTCCTCGTCGAACGG
>DHWS01000155.1:0-1782 GCA_002413305.1 Actinobacteria bacterium UBA5176
CCTCTCACTACCTGGAGGCCTACGAACTCCTCCCCGAGGCCGAGGACGCGGGTGTGGTGAAGGCCAAGGCCCTGGAGATGCTGATCCGGGCGGGGGAGCGAGCCGCCTCCCTGGCCGCCGCCGAGGAGGCTCAGCGCTACTTCGAGCGCGCCTTCGAGCTCACGAGCTCCCGGCTAGAGCAGGCCGGACTGGCCGAGCGGGCCGGCCAGATGGCCTGGCTTCGGGGCAAGGCCGAAGAGACGACGGACCATTTCGAGCGGGCGACGGGCCTCTTCGAGGAACTCGGGGATCCCCACAGGGCCGCTCGCGTCCAGGCCCGTAGGGCGCAGGTGGACTACGTGGAGGGGCACATCGAACGAGCGCTCGATCGGATGGAGCGTGCCCTGGCGGTACTCTCGCAGGAGGAGCCGACGGCCGAGCTCGCGACCGTCGCAGGGCAGCTCGGGCGATTCCTGGCACTCGCGGGCCGCGACAAGGAGGCACTACCCCATCTCGAGCTCTCGCTGGAGCTCGCCGAGAACCTGCAGCTTCCCGAGGTGTTCGCCCAAGCCCTGAGCAGCAGGGCGGTCGGACTGACGTTCACCAATCGGCTCGACGAGTCGGCGACCCTGCTCCGCCGGGCCCTGGAGGTGGCACTGGAGCACAACCTCTGGGAGGCCGCGCTCAGGGCGTACAACAACCTAGCCGAGGTGATGCTCTCGCTGGACCGCTTCGAGGAAGAGATGCGTCTCAACGCCGAGGCACTGGAGCTCGCCAGGAAGGTGGGGAACCGGTTCTGGGAGCTGCTTCTCCTCTCCAACCGCCTCTCCTCCCCCGTCATGGCCGGCCGATGGGATGAAGCGCTCCAGCGGCAGAACCTTGCGCAAGCAGCCCAGGAGACCTCATCGTTCGAGGCGATCGTGGTCCAGCTCCTCGATGTGGTTCCGATCCACGTTCACCGCGGTGAGCTCGACCGGGCGCGAGCCCTGCTGGAGGCGACAGGCGTGGCAGAGGGATCCGGCGATCCGCAGGTACGGGCCATGCGGAACCTCTACCGGGCCGTCATCCTTCTGGCCGAGGGCCGGCCTAGCGATGCCTTGGCGGCAGCCGAGCGCACGCTCGCCGGTCGTGCCGAACTCGGGATGACGTGGTGGGGCGTGAAGGAGGCGCTCGTGCAGTCCCTCGAAGCGGCGCTCGGCATGCAGGACCTTTCGAAGGCCGAGGAGTTGCTGGGGATGCTCGAGCGGCTTCGTCCGGGCGAGCTGACTCCATACCTGCGAGCGCATGGTGCGAGGTTCGCGGCTCGGCTCTCCGTGCTCCGAGATGCCGGCGCAGCGGCCGAGTCGGGGTTCGATGCCGCGGCTCGGGGATTCCGCGACCTCGCGACCCCCTTCTGGCTCGCCGTCACCCTGTTCGAGCATGCCCAGTTCCTGGCGGGAGCGGGCCGGGCTGAGGAGGCCGCGCCGCTTCTTTCGGAGGCCCGCGAGATCTTCGAACAGCTGAAGGCACGACCATGGCTGGATCGGCTGGATCGGCTTGCGGGCATGGAGAACGTGACCGCCTGAGGGTGAAAGTGCTCCTCCGTCCCAGTGGGACACTCCGCTCGGGCTCCTGCCCCGCCGCGCCCCTTCGACCCGACCGACCGACCGTGGCGTTGGATCGGGTGAGGAGACTCCGACCCAAAGTCGGGCGCCTCGCTGACCGTCCGACCGTGAAGTTGGATACGGTGTTCGTGGGGAGGTATCGTGGGGGCCTTACTGTTGGTCCAAGCCGCGCTTTCGCATAGGGTCCACGGACGTGGTG
>DHWS01000155.1:1855-4877 GCA_002413305.1 Actinobacteria bacterium UBA5176
CTCGCTGACCGTCCGACCGTGAAGTTGGATACGGTGTTCGTGGGGAGGTATCGTGGGGGCCTTACTGTTGGTCCAAGCCGCGCTTTCGTTTCCCTGCAACGGGCCTTCGTTTCATTGTGCCAGCCACCAAGACCATCCCCTCTCGCCTGTCCTGTCCCCAGGATCTGGCGACGGGTCGTGGTCATCGCGACCACATCTTCACCTTCCTCAGGATCTGCTAGGTCGCGCGCGCGTGGCTAGCTACAAGCGCTAGTTGGAAGCGCACGGCATCGCGTTGCCGTAGATCGGAACCGGTACTCCGAACGAGCCACCCGATCGGCGACGAGCGCGTCGCGGATCACTCTGACCGGCGCGCATTTCTCACTTCCATTCCGTGCAGATCACGGTCCGGCTTCCCTGTCCGCCCCTACGGCGATCGGAGCGCTTGCGGCGGCGCGGTTGAGCCGATCCGTCCACGGCCGGGCGCGGAGCCGTTCGAAGATCTCTCGCGCCTCGGCGAGCAGCGTCCCAGCCTCATCCGCCCGGCCCTGACCCACGAGCCACTCACCGTGCTCCAGGAGCGTCACGCCCAGCCAGAGCAGGGCTCCCATCTCACGGAACGCCGAGGCGGCCGAGACGAATCCGGATCGGACCGGGTCGGGCTCTCCGCCGAGGGCGGCCAGCCTCGCGGCGAACCGGGACCCGTGCGCACGCAGGTACGGCGTGAGGTCTCCGGGACGGAGCGAATCGATCTCCCCTAGCAGCTGTTCGACCTTGGCCGTTTCCTCCAGCGCGAACGCCGCCTCGATCGCCTGGACGAGCCCCTCCTTCACCGTCACATTGACGATCCCCAGCTCGCCCCGCGCGCCGTAGGCTTCCTCACCCGCGGCCAGCGCCTCGGAGAGGCGCCCTTCGGCCCGGAGGACCCCCGCCTGCTGTCCGCGGTAGATGACTCTGGTCTGCACGTCCTGGGAGGACGCCATCTCGGGCACACGCAGCAGCACCCGCCTTGCCCTCTCGAGATCGCCGCGGTTGACGTGAATGGCGCACGCGAACAGCAGCTCCACGAGCGTGCCCGAGGTGAGGTCAGTGGTCTCCAGCAATTCGTCGGCGGCCGACACCGCCTCGTCCCATCGGCCCAGCCAGGCGAACGCGCTGACATCCGTCGCGCGGATCCGGAGCTCGGCGGCGCGGTTTCCGGTCCGCCTGGCCAGCTCCAGACCCTCGGCGTTGTAGCGCAGCCCCGCGTCGAACCGGTCCACATCGGCCATGAACGCGTTGAGGTTCTGGTATGCGCGCAGCGCTGCCCCCGACAGGTCGTCCTCCAGGGCAACAGCCAGGGCCTTCTCGGTGAGCGTCACCCCTTCCTCGGAGCGTCCCAGCCCGGCGAGGATGTTCCCCTTCGTCTGGAGCGCGTGCGAGAACACCTCCCTGAGCCGGAGGGCCTCGGAGATCCCGAGGGCGAGCTCGGTGCGCTGCAGCGCGCGCTCGCTCTGCCCCATGAAGAACAGGAGCCGGCCGATCTGGGCCGCCAGGGTCGCCAGATCCGCGTCCGGCTCCTCGGTGGACAGGACCTCGAACGCCGCCTCCATCCGCTCGACGGCCTCCTCGATCCGATCCTCCTTCTGCCACATCACCTCGGCCAGGGCTGCCGAGACCCGGGCAGCGGGGTGGGTGAGGCCGATCGAGTCGAACAGGGCCTTGGCTCGATCGAAGTGCGCACGCGCCTCCGCCGCGCGAACCCCGGTCCACGCCATCCGGCCAGCCCGCTCGTGCAGCTCTGCACTCTCGAGCGGCTCGTCGGTCAGCTCCATGGCCTGCTCGAAGTAGCGCTGGGCCTCATCGGCCGCGGCCAGGGAGGCTGCCCGCTCTCCCGCCCTGGCCAGCATGTCGCGGGCCCTGGTCTTGATCTGTGATGCGTCCGAGCCGTTGGGATCTGCCCTGTATGCGGCCATGAAGTGCGAGGCGAGGACCTCGACGATCTCCTCTTCCTCACCAGACCACGTCGAGACGATGAAGTCTGTGGTCCGAAGGTGCTTGGCCTTGCGTTCCTTGTTCGAAAGCGTCTCGTAGGCCACGGTCTTCAACAGGTCCTGGAGGAAGCCGTACTGGCCGCGCTCCGGGGACCGGGGATCCGACTGCAGGGACAAGACCTCCTTGCGGACCAGCGAAGCGAGCAACGGCTCCAGCTCGGGCTCGGGAAGGTCGGCCACCGCCGCCAGCCCGGCCGAGAAGAAGGTCTTTCCGAGGACGGCCGCGTCCTGGACCAGTTGGCGCTCGTGGGATGACAGCCCGTCGAGGCGCGCGGCGATCAGCCCGTGGAGGCTCTCCGGGACCTCGAGGGAGTCGATCGGGCCCGTGGGGACGTAGACCGACCCCTCCTGAGCGAGCAACCCGCGGTCCAGGAGCATCCGGACCGTCTCCACGGCGTACAAGGGGATGCCCTGGGCGCGGTCCAGGATCCGGCCGGCGAGGTCGGCGGGAAGGCCCGGCACCAAGCCGTGCAGCAGCTCGGCCATGGCCTCGGGCGACAGCGGTTCCAGGTAGAGCGACGTGAAGTTGCGCTTGCCGGCCCCCCATGTGGGGTGCCGCTCCAGGAACTCCGGGCGAGCCAGGGTGAGCACGAAGATCGGGAAGGTCCGGCTCCACTCCAGCAGGTACTCGACGAAGTCGACGAGCGAGGAGTCCGCCCACTGCATGTCCTCGAACACCAGGACGACGGGGTTCTTCTGCGCAAGGCGCTCGAAGAACAACCGCCACGCGGCGAACAGGTCCTCCCGGTCGGGAGCGGTGCGATCCTCCAGGCCCAGCAGGTGGGCCAGGCGGGGTTCGATCCACCGGCGTTCTTCCTGGTCTGGGACGTGCTCCTCGACGGCCGCGCGGAGCTTGGCCAGGGCGGAGTCCGTCGGTTCGGCCTCGGCGATGCGGGCGCGCATCTTCACCATGTCGGCCAGGGCCCAGTAGGCCACCCCCTCCCCGTACGCCAGGCACCGACCCCGGTGGTAGTAGGTGATCTGGGGCAGCCCGTCGAAGTACTTGTAGA
>DHWS01000036.1:0-16711 GCA_002413305.1 Actinobacteria bacterium UBA5176
AGTGAGCCGTCTCTACGCGGGAGTCGAGCTTCCCGGCGTCCTCGAACAGGTCCGACATGGACAGTCCCAGGGCGGCGACGACATCCTCAGTCGAGCACCCGGCCTGACAGTGAAGGAGCACCCGATCCTTCGCCGCGGTAACGCTCAGGCTGGGCTTGTCATCGTCATGGGCTGGGCATTGCCAGTCGTGGCCGTTGCGTCTTGAACCCCTGGCCTGGAGGGCGCCCACCACCCGATCGAACGGGCTCATGACGTGCCCTTCCGGCGGGACCTCGCGCTGGCCAGGGCCAACCTCTTGAAGTGGGCTTTGCGAAGGTGCTCAGCGCGCCTCGCACGCTCAGCAGGATCGAGCTGGCCCAGAGGGTCAGCCTGGCGCTCGAACCGGTCAACAAGGAACGCCTGACGAGCAGCGGCGGTTCCTTCGACGGGATCGGACTTGGCCCACTTCGAGTGGGCAGCGATGGACGCAGCGAGACTGCGTTCGGCGGGGGATGCCGGCACGTCGCTCTCCTACCTGCCGGTGCCCCATTCCGGCGGTGGGCGACGCGCCCAGACCTTTCGAGTGTGTTTCCGCCACTGTGCGGCCCCTTGATACTAGACGCAGTGCGGCGGTCGTGCAAGCAGCCGACTCGGTTTCCCGGTCTGCCGCGCCAGCGCGACCGCTTCGAGCAAGGCCGCGTGGTCAAAGACAATCCGCTCCCTACGATGGGGGCACCACGCCACGATTGGCCCGCGGTGCCAGTGCTTTTCGGGATGCTCAACCAGGAAGGCAACATGGGTGAGAGGTGTCGGAGCACGCCAGCCGGTCGCCGCCTTGACCTCGGACAGATACCTTGCGAGGCCGACCTCCTCTTCGACCGGAACATCCGCCGAGAAGATCGCGCCGTGCAAGCTGTCTCTGATCTCCGCGATTGGGTCACGACGGTGGCAGACGACATTCACGAGCACTCGCCCCTGGTGCCCGATTGCGTCCCTGAGCGCTGCCGTGTAGGCGGCGTCGGGCGGTGTCGTGTAGTCCGGGGGATTCACAGTCGGTCACCCGGCGACAGTCGCTTGTGGGCCGCGAGAGCCCGGGCTTCGGCGGTGGAGCTCGCGTAACGTTGGATCATCGCCCGCGTTCGCCAGCCGGTGACCCGCATCAGGTCGTTCTCGGACCCGCCGCTCGCGAGCCATTCGTGGGCGAAGGTGTGCCGAAGCTGATGCGGGTGGATCCGCCCGATCCCCGCCTCCTCGGAGCGCCGCCACACCATCTGCCGAATTCCGCTCGGTGTCATGTGTCCCTTCGAGCCGAGCCACAGCCACGCCTCCGAGGCGTTCGGCTGATGGCCTCGGAGGCGCAGGTATCGGTCGAGTGCCTTGCTGGTCTTCGCACCGACTGGCAGGAGCCGGACCCGCCGACCCTTGCCGAGCACCCGCAGGGTCCCGGCGTCGAGGTCGACGTCGCCATCTTCCCCGTCGATCCGAAGGTTCGCGATCTCGCTGAGACGGCCGCCCGTGTCGAGAAAGACGCGGAGCAGGGCTTCGTCCCGCCGCCCGGCGAACGTCTTCGGGTCGCAGGTGTCGAGGATCTTCTTGACGTCGGCCAGCGGGATCACCCCGACCGGCTTCTCGGGCAGGATCGGGGGCTTCATCCGCTCCATGGGGTTCCGCTCGATCTCGCCTTCGTCGAGCATCCAGCCGAAGAACGACCGGAGCCCGCGGTAGCGGTTGTGGGCCGTGGCAGGGGCGCGGGTGGCGAGCAGGTCTTCGAGGTAGGACTCGATGTGCTCGCGGGCGATGGCGTCGGCCCGGGTCGGCATCCCGCGGCCGGTGAGGTGATCGCGGAGCCCGGTCGCCGCGTAGGTGTAAGCGGAGATGGTCGACTCGGCCAGGTTCCCCGCCCGTAGGTGGCGGACGAACGACCTGATGAGCGGGTCCAGGTCGCCTACACTGGGGGCCGTGGCTACTTGCGGAGTGCTCTGGGACAAGGCGTTCCCCTCTCTGTCAGCGCGTTTCGTGGCTGCCGTAATTATGCGCTGTGCGAGCGGTGTGCGTCAACGTTCCGGGGCATTTCCGCAGGTAGACGCGGGCGCGTAGCTCAGTGGGAGAGCGCATGCTTCACACGCATGAGGTCGCAGGTTCAAAACCTGCCGCGCCCACCGACATCCCAGGTCACCCGCAGATGTCCTTCATGGGTTGAGGGCGGGCGGCGTGGCGCTGCGGCCCGCAACGATCCTGGCGCGCGTTCGCTGGGAAGCGCGGGTCGTCGCAGGCAGGTTCCCCTGGGCGGCGGAGCGGTTCGTCCTTCCCGCCGGCAGCCGCATCACCGGGGAGACCGAGGTGGTGATCGACGGTTTCCCCCGGAGCGGGAATACGTTCGCGGTCGTCGCCTTCCGCCAGGCGCAGTCCCGGCGGGTCAGCGTGGCCCATCACGGGCATGTGCCGGCCCTGGCGATCGAGGCTCACCGCCGCGGTGTCCCCGCGCTCGTGCTGATCCGGGAGCCGGAGGAGGCCGTGCTCTCGTTCGTGGTGCGCCTCCCGCGCCTCACCGTCCGTCAGGCCCTGCGCAGCTACCTCCGATATTACGAGCCGCTCATCGCCCACCGCGGCGGGTTCGTGGTGACGACGCTCGGGCAGCTCCGGGCGGACTTCGGCGAAGCGATCCGGCGCTTGAACGCAAGGTTCGGGACCTCGTTCGCGGAGTTCGATCCGACCGAGGACCACGTCCGGGGCGTGCTCGAGGAGGTCGACCGGTGGGACCGGGGCGCGTTCGGCACGGGCGAAGCGTTCGAACGGAGCCGTGCCCGCCCCTCCGAGGAGCGGGACCGCCTGAAGGAGCTCCTCCGGCCGGCGTACCTCGATCCGACACTGCGGCCTCTGCGCGCGAAGGCCGAGCGGCTCCACGTGCGGTTCGCGGCATGGGCCGTGACGCCCGGGTGAGCGCGCCGCAAACCTCACTATCATCCTGAGCCATGCCGAAGGTCACGCTCCCGCGCGGCGAGGTGATCGAACTCGAAGAGGGCACGCCGGTCGGCCGGGCCCTACCCGGCGACGCCATCTGCGCCCGGGTGGACGGGCGGCTGGTCGACCTGTCCTGGCCGGTCGCCTCCGACGCGAGTGTCGAACCTGTCCTGGCCGGCGAACCCGACGGCCTCCGGGTGCTCAGGCACTCCACGGCGCACGTCATGGCCCAAGCCGTGTGTGACCTCTATCCCGGAGCGAAGTACGCCATCGGCCCGCCGATCGAGGACGGGTTCTACTACGACTTCGACCTGCCGTCCTCGCTCAGCCCCGAAGACCTGGAGCGGATCGAGGCGCGCATGCGGGAGATCGCGAAGCGGAACCAGCCGTTCGTGCGCGAGGAGCTGGGTCGCGGCGAGGCGCTGGAGCGGTTCGGTGACCAGCCCTTCAAGAAGGAGATCATCGAGACGGCCGAGGCCGACGAAGGCGCGCTGGGCGAGGTGTTCAGCGTGTACCGCAACGACGGCTGGGCGGATCTGTGCCTCGGGCCGCACATCCCCAGCACGAAGCGCCTCGGGGCTTTCAAACTGCTCAGCCTGGCCGGGGCGTACTGGCGGGGAGATGAGAAGCGGCCCCAGCTCCAGCGGATCTACGGCACGGCCTGGGCGACCCGAGAGGACCTGGAGGCGTACCTCCACCGCCTGGAGGAGGCCGAACGACGCGACCACCGCAAGCTCGGCCGTCAGCTCGACCTGTTCTCCTTCCCCGAGGAGCTCGGGGCGGGCCTCCTGGTCTGGCACCCGAGGGGCGGGATCTTCCGGAAGGCCGTCGAGGACTTCATCCGGGAGATCCACATGCGGAGCGGCTACGTTCCCGTGTTCACTCCCCATGTGGCGAAGTCGGTGCTGTGGGAGACATCGGGCCACCTGGCGAAGTACCGGGACAACATGTTCCCGGCGATGGTGGCCGACGAGGCGGAGTACTTCGTCAAGCCCATGAACTGCCCGTTCCACGTGCTGATCTACAAGTCGCAGACCCGCTCCTACCGCGACCTGCCGATGCGGCTGTTCGAGCTGGGGACCATCTATCGGCACGAGCGGGCAGGGACGCTGCACGGGCTGATGCGGATCCGCGGGGGCACCCAGGACGACTCCCACATCATCTGCACCCCCGAGCAGCTCGTCGACGAGGTCCTGAAGGTGTTCGACCTGACCCTCGAGATCCACCGGACGTTCGGGTTCAGCGACCTCGTGGTGAACCTGTCGACGAAGCCCGGCGTGGCCATCGGCAACGAGGAGATGTGGGCGGCGGCCACGGAGTACCTCCGGCAGGCGCTGGACGCGAGCGAACTCGCGTACACCGTTGCCGAGGGCGAGGGGGCGTTCTACGGCCCGAAAGTGGACTTCCACGCCCGGGACGCGATCGGGCGGCTGTGGCAGCTCACCACCGTCCAGTGCGACTTCGCCCTGCCCGAGCGGTTCGACATGGAGTACATGGGCGAGGACAACGAACGCCACCGTCCGGTCATGATCCACCGGGCGATCCTGGGGACCATCGAGCGGTTCACCGGCGTGCTGATCGAACACTACGCTGGCGACTTTCCGCTCTGGCTCGCGCCCGAACAGGTCCGGGTCATCCCGGTGGCCGACCGCCATGCGGAGCCCTGTGAAGCGTTCGCCGAGCGCCTTCGCGAAGCCGGGCTCCGGGCGTCGGTCGATAACAGCCGGGAGCGGATGCAGAAGAAGATCCGTGACGCCCAGCTGATGAAGGTGCCATACGCGGTGGTGATGGGGGACCGGGACGTCGAAGCGGGAACCATCGCCGTTCGTGACCGCGCCGGGCGGGAGGTCCGCGGCGTGTCACCGGAAGCCTTCGCGTCCGCGGCCGCACAGGGAGCAGCAGAGCGGCGCGTGGAGGGCATCGACCTGGATTCGTTGCTCGGCGTCCGCGCCGAGCCGGACGCCTGACCCCGAGTTCGTGGAGCACCTGTGGTCTCCGTGGCGGATGGAGTACATCCAGAACACGCACGCCGAGGACGAGGCGTGCGTGTTCTGTTCCGCGCCCAAGGCCGGTGACGACGTGGGTCGCTACATCCTCCACCGTTCGGCGCTCGCGTTCGTCATCCTGAACGCGTACCCATACAACCCCGGGCATCTCATGGTGGCTCCGTTCCGCCACGTCAGCGACTTCGAAGACCTCACCCCGGCGGAGCTCGCCGACGGGTCGGCGCTGCTGCAGCGTTCGGTCGGTGCCCTTCGGGAGATGGCCGAACCCCACGGGTACAACGTGGGGATGAACCTGGGGCGAGTTGCGGGGGCCGGCATCCCCGGCCATCTGCATTGGCACGTGGTGCCGCGATGGAACGGGGATACGAACTACATGACGGTGGTGGGGGGGACCCGGGTCCTGCCGGAGCTCCTGGGGGCCACCTACGCGAAGCTCAAGCCGCTGTTCGACGCGGACCGGCAGTCGACCTAGGAGTCGTCCTTCTCCTTCCTGGACTGCTCCTCGATGATCTTCTGCGCGAGATGCTGCGGTACCTCGTCGTAGTGGTCGAAGGTCATGGTGAACGCGGCCCGGCCCTGGGTCATGGATCGGAGCTCGATCGCGTAGCGCGTCATCTCCGCCTGGGGGACCAGCGCCCGGATCCGCTGCCGCCCGGCTCCACTCGACTCCATCCCCAGGATGCGGCCGCGCTTGGAGTTGAAGTCGCCGATGATGTCGCCGGTGTAGGACTCCGGCGTGAGGACCTCGACCTTCACGATTGGCTCCAGGAGCGCCACCCCGGCCTTGGACGCGGCGTCGCGGAGGGCCATCGAGCCGGCGATCTGGAACGCCATGTCGCTCGAGTCCACGGGGTGGAACTTCCCGTCGACCAGGGTGACCCGGATATCGACCATGGGATTCGAGGTGACCACGCCTTCGGCCATGGTCTTGACGATGCCCTTCTCCACGCTGGGGATGAACTGGTTTGGGATCGAGCCGCCGAAGATCTTGTCGACGTATTCGAACCCGCTGCCCCGGGGCATGGGTTCGATCTCGATGTTGCACACCGCGTACTGACCGTGGCCGCCGGACTGCTTCACGTGGCGGCCGAAGCCCTGGACCTTTTGGTTGAACGTCTCCTTGTAGGGGACCTTCGCCGGGTGGGTCACCACGTCCACCCCGAACTTGCGTTTCATGCGTTCGACCATGGTGTCGATGTGGGCCTCGCCCATCCCGTACATGACGGTTTCGTGCGTCTCCTCGGAACGCTCCACGCGAAGGGTCGGGTCGTCCTCCTGGATGCGGTGCAGCGCGGTGGACAGCTTGTCCTCGTCGCCCTTGGTCCTCGGCTCGATGGCCACCGCGAGGAGCGGTTCCGGGAGGTCGATGCCCGGCAGCGTGGCGGGATCCGACTTCACACCGAACGTGTCGCCGGTGACCGTATGGGAGAGCTTCGCCACGGCGCCGATGTCGCCCGCCGGGACCTCCGCGACCGACTCGTGGTCCTTGCCCCGCATCGTGAACACCTGGCCGACCCGCTCCTCGGTGTTCCGGGTGACGTTGAACAGTGTGGAGTCCGGGCGGACCTTGCCGCCGAACACCCGGAACAGGTTGATGCGACCCACGTAGGGGTCGGAGACGGTCTTGAACACAAGCGCGGCGAGCGGGCCGTCCGGGTCGATGGGTCGCGTCTGCTCCTCGCCGGACTTGGTGGTGACCACGACCGGCGGCCGGTCGGCCGGGGACGGGAACTCGTCGGCGATGAAGGCGGATAGCCGGTCGGCGCCGATCGGTTTCGTGGCGGCCGCCAGCAGCACGGGGGTGAACTTGGCCTCCGCCAGCCCGGCGCGGACGCCCTGCGAGATCTCTTCGGCGGACAGCTCGCCCTGTTCGAGGTACTTCTCGAGGAGCGAGTCGTCGGCCTCGGCGACCGACTCGGTCAGGCGCTCCCGGTACGGCTCGGCCTTGGCGGCGAGATCCTCCGGCCAGTCTCCCTCCTCGCCCTTCGCACCCGCGCCGTAGCGGTAGGCCCGGCGGGACAGCAGGTCCACGATGCCGCCGAAGTCGTGCTCCTCGCCGATGGGGAGCTGGATCGGCGCGACCTGCGTGCCGAACGCCGCCACCAACCCTTCGAGGGTGCGTTCGAAGGAGGCCCGTTCCCGGTCCAGCTTGTTGATGACGATGGCCCGGGGGAGGCCGGCCTCCGCGGCCAGCTCCCACGCCACCTCGGTCTGCACCTCGACCCCATCCACGGCGGAGACCACGAACAGGGCGACGTCCGCGGCCCGCAGGGCACCCTTCAGGTCACCGATGAAGTCCGCGTACCCAGGCGTGTCGAGGACGTTGATCTTCACCCCGTCCCATTCGATGGGCGCAAGCGACAGCGAGACGCTGATGCCCCGGCGGATCTCTTCGGCGTCGTGGTCGGAGACGGTGTTGCCGTCCTCGACCCGCCCCATCCGGGTCAGCGCGCCGGCGGCGAACAGCATGCCCTCCAGGAGCGTCGTCTTCCCGGCTCCGCTGTGGCCGACCAGGGCGACGTTCCGGATCTTCCGAGGTTCGTAGACGTTCATCGTTCCCTTCCTGGATCGCGGTCGGCTGGGAGCTTCGGGACCGGCGGTGGCGAGCCCTGCGGACGGGCCCGATTCTACAGAGGTCGGCCGGCCAGGCTGCGGTCGGGAGGCACCCGCGGGAGGCCGAAGGGCCGGTGGTAGGCTCGCCGCACGATGCTGCGATCCGTTCGACCCACCGGCCCGAACGCGCTGGCCACGCCCCCTCTTCCCCTCCTCGGCGTCTCGGTCGCCGCATCGGGCCTCGCCGCCACGCTGGTCCTCACGCACCACCGGATCCCGGGCGGGGTCGCCGCGGCGATCGCCGGCCTGGCCCTCCTGCTGGGCACCGTGCGGGCGCGGCGAGCCGGCGAGCCGGCGGCGCTGTTCGGCGAACGGGTCGTCGACCGGATCTTCGACGCCGGCGTCCTGGCGCCGCTGGCCTGGGTGGCGCGGCACGGTGACGAACGCGTCGCCGCGCTCGCGCTGTTCGGGCTGGGGGCCGCGTTCCTGGCGAGCTACGAACGAGCCCGCGGGCAGTCGCTCGGCTACCGCGGGTCCGAAGGGGTCGGCTACCGTGCGGTCCGGGTGGCGATCCTCGCGGCCGCCCTGCTCACCGGCCGGCTCGAACCGCTCCTGTGGGTGTTCCTGGCGTTGACCGTGGCGGCGGCGGCCGTGCGGGCCTGGAACGTGGCCCTGCAGCAGCGGGGCTCCACCGCGCGCATGGAGGGCGCGCCGTGAACACGGCCGAGACGCTTGCCGATCCCACCGGCGACCAGCGCTCGGAGACGCCCGGGGATCGCAAGGCGTACTGGATGTTCCGCAGCCTGGAGTGGTTCGGCATGCACGTCCCTCGCCCGGTGGGTCTGGCGGGGGCGAGACTGTACGGCCGGCTGGCCTTCGACCGGTCCAATGCCGAACGCGAGACCGTGTGCCGGAACTTCGCGCGGGTGTTCGGCCACCCGCCGGACTCGCCGCTTGTCCGTTCGGCCGCACGAGAGTGCTTCGACCTGTACGGCCGGTACTGGTACGAGACGTTCGCCCTTCGAACGATGCCTCCCGAGGAGGTCAACCGGCGGTTCACGATCGACGGCCGGGAGCATCTCGACGCGGCGGTGCGGGCCGGCACGGGGACCGTGCTGGCGCTCCCGCACATGGGGAACTGGGACGCCGCCGGGCACTGGCTGTGCCTGAACGGCTACCGGATGACCGCCGTGGCCGAGGAGCTGGCCGCGCGCCGGGTGTTCGAGCTCTTCTTCCGCCACCGCCGCGCACTGGGGATGAACATCGTGCCGCTGTCGGCCGGCAAGCGGGTGGCCGAGACCCTGGTGGGGCTCCTGGCCCAGAACCACGCGGTCACGCTGGTCGCCGACCGCGACCTCACCGGGCGGGGGGTGGACGTGGAGATGTTCGGCGAGCGGCGGAAGCTGCCGGCCGGGCCGGCCATGCTCTCTCTCGCCACCGGTGCGCCCTTCTCGGTGTGCGCCGTGTTCACCACGAAGGAGGGGTGGCACACCATCATCGGACCACCGGTGGGGATCGAACGTACCGGGGTCCTGCGCGCGGACGTCACCGCTCTCACCGAGGAGATGGCCCGGCAGTTCGAACGCTACATCTCGTCGGCGCCCACCGACTGGCACATGTTCCAGCCGGCGTGGGAGGAGGACGCGGGCGGGAGGGCCCCTCCGGTACCGGACACGGCCACCGTCGACGCGGCGTCGGCCTGACCGCGTGACCGCCTGAAGTGCGCATCGCCATCGCCTGCCCGTACGCTTGGGACGCACCGGGCGGGGTCCAGGTCCACGTGCGCCAGCTCGCGGACCACCTGCGCCGCCGCGGCCATCGGACGCTGGTCCTCGCGCCTGCCTTCGGCCCTCTGGACGAGCCCGGTGTATGTGTGGTGGGGCGACCGGTGCGGCTCCGGTTCAACGGCTCGGTGGCGCCGATCTCTCCCGACCTCCGGGGCCTCGCCCGCGTCCGGCGTGCGCTGGCCTCCTTCCGGCCCGACGTGGTCCACGTCCACGAGCCCTTCTCGCCCAGCACCGGCATGTTCGCGACCTTCGCGGCGCGGGCGCCGGTGGTGGCGACCTTCCACGCTTCCCTCGAACGCTCCCTCGCGGTGACCCTCTTCTCCCCGTTGCTGGGGGCCGTGTGGCGGCGGCTGGCCGTCCGGATGGCCGTCTCACCGGTGGCGGCCGGCTTCGCCTCGGCGCGGTTCCCGGGCGAGCTCCGGATCGTCCCGAACGGCGCCGACGTGGAGCTGTTCGGATCGGCCACCCCCGCCGAGTTGCCGCCTGGGCGCGCGTTGCTGTTCGTCAACCGCCTGGAGCCGCGGAAGGGGTTCGGCGTGGCGGTGGACGCCTTCCGGCTGCTGGCCGAGGACCATCCCGAGCTGCGGCTGGTCGTGGTGGGGGAGGGGCGGGAGCGGTCGGCCCTGGCGGGGCTCCCGGCCGTCCTCCGGGACCGGGTCCTCATGAAAGGGGTGGTCACCCATGCCGAGCTCGCCGGGTTCCACGCCGCGGCCGATGTGTTCCTCGCCCCCGCGCTCGGCGGGGAGAGCTTCGGCATCGTGCTGCTCGAAGCGATGGCCGCCCGGGTGCCGGTCGTGGGCTCCGACATCCCGGGCTACCGGTACGTGTTGGAGGACGGGGAGGACGGCCTGCTGGTCCCGCCCGGCGACCCGGTCGCGCTGGCGGGGGCGGTCCGTCGGCTGCTGGGCGACCCCGCGCTGGCCGAACGGCTCCGCGACAACGGTCGCCGGCGGGCCGAGCGCTTCCGGTGGGAGACCGTGACGTCGGAGATCGAAACCGCCTACCGCGATGCGCTGGCTCGAAGGGCCGGCTGACCGTGGAGGGCTCAGGGCCGCGACTCACAGCAAGCTCCCATCGAGCCGGCGGAGGGTTCGGCCCCGCCCGTTGATAAGATGGCCGCGTGATCGCTGTCTGGATCCTGGTCGCGCTCGTCGTGATCGTTTTCCTGTACGGCGTCTTCACATACAACCGGCTGGTCCGGCTCCGGGTCCGCACCGAGAACGCCTGGTCGCAGATCGACGTCCAGCTCCGCCGCCGGCACGACCTCATCCCGAACCTCGTCCAGACCGTCCAGGGCTACGCGGCGCACGAGCGTGAGGTGTTCGAAGACGTGACCCAGGCCCGCGCGCAGGCCCAGGCGGCAACCGGGGTCCAGGGCCAGGCCCAGGCTGAGAACCAGCTGACCCGGGGCATCGGCCGCCTGATCGCCGTGGCCGAGCGCTACCCGGACCTCAAAGCCAGCCAGAACTTCCTTGCCCTGCAGGAGGAGCTGACCGGGACCGAGTCGAAGATCGCCTACGCCCGGCAGTTTTACAACGACACCGTGCAGTCCCTGAACACGAAGGTCCAGAGCTTCCCCTCACGCATCGTCGCCGCGATCGGCGGTTTCCAGCCGAAGGAGTTCTTCGACATCGAAGAGCCCGTGCGCGGCCCGGTGTCGGTCCAGTTCTAGCGGCCGCCTCGAGAGGCACACGCGCTTGTACGAACAGATCGCCGCGAACAAGCGCAAGACCGCATTCATCATCGCCGGCGCGCTGGTCTTCACGGCCGGGATTGGCTTCCTGCTCGGGTTGATCGTGGGGGGCGGGTCGTTCCAGGCCAGCCTGACCGGTCTGGTCATCGCGCTGCTGCTCTCGGCCGCGCTCTCGGTCTGGTCCTACCGGAACGGGGACAAGCTGGTCCTGCGGACCTCTCGCGCCCGTCCGGTCTCGGCCGAGGAGGAGCCCCGCCTGCACAACGTGGTGGAAGGGCTGGCCATCGCGGCCGGGCTGCCGAAGCCGGCCGTCTATGTGGTCCCCGAGCAGGCGCCGAATGCCTTCGCCACCGGTCGCGACCCGGAGCATTCCTCGATCGCCGTCACCCAGGGTCTGCTCGACATGATGAACCGGGTCGAACTGGAGGGCGTGATCGGCCACGAGATGAGCCACGTCCGGGACCGTGACATCCTCCTGGCCACGATCGTGGCCACCCTGGTGGGTTCGGTCGTCCTGCTCGCCGAGTTCATGCTTCGGTGGTTCTGGTGGGGCGGGATGGTCGGCGGCGGCCGCCGCCGGGGCGGCGGTGGCAGCGCCGAGGGCGAGGGCTTCCTGATCCTGTTCGTCCTGGGCTTCGTGCTGGCCATCGTCACGCCCTTCTTCGCCCAGATCATCAAGCTCGCCATGTCCCGGCGCCGCGAGTACCTGGCCGACGCGGAAGGCGTCCTGCTGACCCGGTACCCGCCCGGCCTGATCAGCGCCCTGAAGAAGCTCGCCCTGGACACGACACCCATGCGTGTGGCGAACAACGCCACAGCGCACATGTGGCTGACGCAGCCCTCCCGGGTGCCCGGCGAGGATCACCACTGGTACGAGAAGCTATTCTCGACCCATCCTCCGATCCAGGACCGTATCCGCGCCCTGGAGGAGATGTGACGAAGTCTTGATGCGGAGGTGTTTGTAGCGGCCCCGGTCCGCCCTTAGCATCGAGCGCACGTTCCCTTCCCTTCTTCGATGGACCTCACGTACGAACCCAAGGAGGACTTCCGCATGAGCACATCCCGGCGCGGGCACCTATCCAGAACCCGGTCGACCCTGCGAGTCGCGATGTCTCTCGCCGTGGCCGGGGTGCTGCTGGCCGGCTGTACCGGCAAGGGGCCGGTGGCCGACGGCGGGGGGGGCGGCGCCGCGGCCGGCGCGCCTGCCAGCCCCTCGCCGTCCCCGCTCCCTTCGAAATGCCCGCTGACCGGACTGGCCCCCAAGAGCGGGACCGTTCCGAACCGGCCGGTCCTCGCCGTCAAGGTGGAGAACCTGCCGCAGGCCCGGCCGCAGACCGGACTCTCGTGGGCCGACATCGTCTACGAGGAGCCGGTGGAGGCGAACATCACCCGGTTCATCGTGGTCTACCAGTGCCAGGACGCCGGCCGGATCGAGCCGGTTCGAAGCGCCCGCCTCACCGACCCCGACATCCTGGTCCAGTTCGGCAAGCCGCTGTTCGGGTTCGCCGGTGGGGTACAGCGGGTGCTGGACCGCGTGCACGAGCGCGGCCTGATCGACGTGAACGTCGAGTCCCGGGCGGCCTCCCAGTCCTACCATCGCGATCCGGCCCGTTCGGCTCCCCACAACCTCTACACCAGCACGCGCGAGCTGTACGGCGATGTCAAGACGTCCGCGGGTCCGCCGAAGCCGATCTTCGCGTATTCGACCGACGTCCCCCCCGCGGCACGGACGATCCATTCGATCCACGTCCCCTTCTCCATCTACGCCGACGTGTTCTGGAAGTGGAGCGCGTCCAAGGGCGCCTACCTGCGGTACTACGGGACCGTCCCGGCGAACCTGTCGGACGGCACGCAGATCTCGGCGACGAATGTGGTCGTCCAGATCGTGAAGGTGACGCTCACGGACATCACCGATGCGAACGGGGTGCATTCGCCGGAGGTCACCTCGGTGGGGACCGGGAAGGTCTACGTGTTCCGGGACGGCAAGATGATCACGGGCACCTGGCAGCGGAACTCGCTCGGCGACGTCACCAAGCTCCTCGACGCGAGCGGGAACGTGATCCCGCTGGCCCCGGGCAAGACGTGGGTCGAGCTGCTCCCGGTGGGCGATCAAGTCGGGACCAGCTGAGCCGAGCGGGCTTCATCCACTGGGTAGGACGTCCTTCGCTGGCGCCTCCCATCCGCCCGGCGTACGCTCCGCAAAGCCACGAACGCCAGGAGGTCCAGGATGTTCTGTCCCCAGTGCGGCCTCGAGCAGCCCCGCTCCCATCGCTTCTGCCCGGCATGCGGATCGCGCCTCCCGACGGAGCTGGTCCCGCCTACCGGCCCGAAGGTGACCCGGCTGTTCCATTCGATCCCGATCCACCCTGCCGATCCACCGGACGCCGTCCTTCGGGTGAGCCGGTACTTCGAGGAGTTCGAGCTGGAGACGGCCGAAGGTTCGGTACGGATCCCGAACGGGCACGTGCGGTTCTCGATGTGGACCGGGGATCGCGCGGCGTGCGCCGTGTCGATCCCGGACGACGAAGCAGACGCGCTCGTGCGGTTCCTCGGGGCGGCCCTTCCGTGGAGAGGAGCGGTCTCGCGCGTGTGAGGCGGTCCGGGGCTCAGGCCCGAGGACCGATGCCCATGCGCTCCCGAACCTCGGCCAGTGTGACCGAGGAGATGGCCCGGGCCTTGGCCGCACCTTCGGCCAGCGTGCGCTCCAGCGCTGCCTCGTCGGCCCGAACGCGTTCGTAGCGTTCGCGCACGGGTCGAAGGTACTCGGCCACCGCGTCGCCCACGGCCTGCTTGAAGGCGCCGTAGCCGGGCCCGCCGGCGAACTCCTTCTCGACCTGTTGCATCTCCACGCCGCGGACCGCGGCGAGGATCTCGATCAGGTTCGTGATGCCTTCCTTGCCCGGCCCGCGGACAACCTCCCGGCCCGAATCGGTCACCGCGCTCTTGAACTTCTTCAGGATGATGTCCGGCTCGTCCAGGACGAGCACGGTCCCGAGTGCGGTGCCGAAGGTGGTCGACATCTTCCGGTCCGGCTGCTGGAGGTCCATGATCCGGGCGCCCACGGGCGGGATCCGGTGGCCGGGCAGGACGAAGGTTTCGCCGAACCGCGCGTTGAAGCGGCCGGCGATCTCTCGGCAGAGCTCGATGTGCTGTTGCTGGTCCTCGCCGACCGGGACCTCGTCGGTCTGGTAGGCGAGGATGTCCGCCGCCTGCAGCACGGGGTAGACGAACAGGCCCGCGGAGACGAACTCCTGCTGCGCCGACTTCTCCTTGAACTGGTTCATGCGGCGGAGCTCGCCGAAGGACGTGACGGTGGTGAGCAGCCAACAGAGCTCGGTGTGCTCGCGCACGTCGGACTGGCGGAACAGGATGCATCGCTCCGGGTCCAGGCCGGCGGCGATGAGGATCGCGGTGGTGTCGTTGAGGCTTGTCCGAAGCTCGTCCCGGCCGGGCCCGACCGTCAGGGCGTGCAGGTCGACGATGCAGTAGATGGCCTCGCCGCGGTCCTGGCCGGCCACGTACTGAGTGATCGCCCCGATGTAGTTGCCCAGGTGCTTGCGCCCGGTCGGTTGGATGCCCGAGAAGATCCGCATGGTGCGGAGGAGATTAGCGGGGTTCAGCCCTGTGGCGCCGGGAGCCAGGCGATCCCGCCCGCCACGCCGGGCGCGAGTTCGCGCATGGCGGTCCCATCCGTCCGGATCGAATAGAGGAGGGTCTGGCCGGCGAACGCGAACGACCGTCCGTCCGGCGAAAGGGTCAACTCCAACGGGCCCGAGCATCCGGTCGACCGTCCGCACGTGTGGAACTGGTGGATGGCGCCGTCGGCGACGTCGACCGTGAAGATCGAGGGGTCGCCGACGATCGCATAGCTCACCGACGTGCCGTCGATGGACCAAACCGGCCCGGTGACCGGGCGGCACACGGCCTGGTCGCAGGTGGTGAGGGTCCGAACGTCCGATCCGTCTGCGGCCATCACGGCGACCTCCCACGTGCCCGATCCGATCGTCCCGGCCGGGATCTCGTTGCGGATGAACGCGATCTCTCGGCCGTCCGGGGACCACGCGGGCGCCGTGTCGGCCGTGCAGGCCGCGGTCGTCGAACAGCCGCGGTCGCTGAGCTGACGCAGGCCCGAGCCATCGACGTCGACGGAGAAGATCGCGCTGGAGGGGGACTCGAACTCGAACTCGGGCCCGCTTGCCTTGTTCGCCTGGGAGAAGAGGAGGCGCGAGCCGTCGGGTGACCAAGCCGGCTCGGCCAGTCCCCGCCCGCACGTCGAGGAGGAGCAGGTGATGAAGAGCGACGCGCCGGTCGAGGTGTCGAGGACCTCGATCCGGGCTGCGGGGATGCCGCCCGCGTCCACGAAGGACCTCACCAGGGCAAGCTTGGATCCATCGGGGGAGAGGGCGAATCCGTCCGCCGGACAGGCCGGCGGCAGACACACCAGGAGGCGGCGCATGTGCGAGCCGTCCGCGTCGGCGATCCACAGACCCAGGTGACGTTCGTTCCCGTAGAAGGCGACCCGCCGGCCATCCGCTGACCAGGTGGGCCTGGCGACGTCCGGGTCGACGTGCTCGGCGATGACGTGCTTGTCGGAGCCGCTGGGGTTCATCGTGACGAGGTTCGCGTTACCGCCTCCGGGCGTGCGGACGTACTGAAGGAAGGCGATCCGTTCGCCGCCGAGTGCGCCCGGCGGCCGGGGGCCATGGCCGAAGGCTCGGACCCCGAGCACCACGCCGGCCGATGCCAGGGCGATCGCCACGACGGCCGTCACAAACCGGCTCCCGTCCGGGGCTCTTGAAGGGCTGCGGAGGCGAGCCTCGATGGACCTCCACGCCTCGTCCGGGTCGGTGTGGAAGGAGCCTTCGCGCTGGAGCGAGAGGCGAACACGCTCAGCGATCGTCATCGCCCACCTCCTTGCGAAGCTTCGCCAGCGCCCGGCTCGTCTGCCTCTTCACGGTGCCCACCCGGCAGCCCAGGATCTCCGAGATCTCGCGCTCTGACAGGTCCTCGTAGAACCGAAGCACGATGCACGCCCGTCGCCGGAGGGGGAGCCTTCGGACCGCGTCCCACACGTCGTCCAACTCGAGGTGGACGGGCACCCCATCCCGAGGGGGTCGGGAGGCGGCCCCGCGTTCGACCGCCCGTCGGTGCAGCACGTTCTTCCACTGGCTGTAGGCGATGCGGCGGAGCCACGGGCCCACGGCCTCGGGTGCAAGGCTTCCGATCCGGGGCGCGATCCGCACGAAGCACTCCCGGGCCAGATCCTCGGCCCAGCCGCGGTCGGCCGTGAGCAGGGCGCACAACCGGACCAGAGACGCGTAGTGCGCGTCGAAGGCTGCCCGTAGGGCGGCGTGCGTTCGATCCCGGTCGGCGACCTCTTCATCCACTCGCACCCCTAGTACATACACGCCCGCGAGCCCCGAGGTTGCCCGAGTACACTGGCTGTGCAGGAGCCGGTGCGCCGTCGGGCGCCGCGCGGGAGGTCCTTCGATGGAGAACGAAACGGGCACGCTGCGGGTCAAGACCGGCCTCGCCGAGATGCTGAAGGGCGGGGTCATCATGGACGTGACCAACGCCGAGCAGGCGAAGATCGCCGAGGATGCGGGCGCGGTCGCGGTGATGGCGCTCGAGCGGGTCCCGGCCGACATCCGCAAGGAGGGCGGCGTGGCTCGCATGGCCGACCCCACCAAGGTGGCCGAGATCATGGAGGCCGTGTCGATCCCGGTGATGGC
>DHWS01000036.1:16931-28878 GCA_002413305.1 Actinobacteria bacterium UBA5176
ATCGGGCACTTCGTCGAGGCGCAGATCCTGCAGTCGCTGGGGGTCGACTACATCGACGAGTCTGAAGTCCTCACTCCCGCCGACGAGGAGCACCACATTGACAAGTGGCGGTTCACGGTGCCGTTCGTGTGCGGGGCGCGCGACCTGGGCGAGGCGCTGCGGCGGATCTCCGAGGGCGCGGCCATGATCCGCACGAAGGGCGAGGCCGGGACCGGCGACGTGGTGCACGCCGTCACCCACATGCGCAAGATCCAGGGGCAGATGCGGGCGCTCACCTCGCTCAGCCCCGACGAGCTGGCCCGGGCCGCAAAGGACCTCCAGGCCCCGCTGGACCTGGTTCGTACCGTCGCCGCCACCGGCAAGCTCCCGGTCGTGAACTTCTCGGCCGGCGGGCTGGCCACCCCAGCCGACGCCGCGCTCATGATGCAGCTGGGGGCCGACGGAAACTTCGTCGGCAGCGGCATCTTCAAGTCCTCGGACCCGGCCGCGCGAGCGAGGGCGATCGTCGAAGCCACCACGTACTTCAACGACCCGGACATCCTGGCCAAGGTCTCCCGCGGCCTGGGAGAGCCCATGCGGGGCCAGGACATCGCCAGCCTGAAGCCCGAGGAGCTCCTCCAGACCCGCGGGTGGTGAGCCGGATCCACAGAGTCCAGTTCGGCCTGGGACGACACATGGCAGCCGATCTCCCAAGGAGACACTCCGCGGGAGATCGCTCAAGTTTCGTGGTCCGTCAGCGGGCGCTCAATCAATCCGATTCTCGGTTGAATGACGAGTGACTCCGGCTGGACCGCGTCTGCGGAGTTCTCAATCACGCAGCCGGTACCCGATGGGCCAAGCCCACCACGTAGCTGGCCGCGAGAATGAGCTCGTTGCTGCACGCAATTCGGAAGCCATCTCCGACAGGCGAGTCTCGGGCTCCGCTTATGCGTAGAGGGGCGCGGCGGCCCGGGTGATGCGTTTCATCGTGGCTCGGATATCGTAAAGGACGTCGTCCGCCGGCATCGCCGGGTCTCGGTTAACCATCTCGTACGAGAGCGCGATGGCGTACTCGGAGAAGGCAATCTCATAGGACAACCGACGGAAGGAGATGCTCTCGATGCCATCGTGCTGCAACGCAGCCCCCACCACCGGGTGGTCCTTGTTGATGATGATCATCATTGCGTTGGAGTCGTACATTGAGCGGTCCTCATCCTCCCCGAGGTTGCGGAAGTCCACGCTGAATCCACCCCGCGGGCGCTTGCGCTGACCCTGACCACCGGCAGGTGAGACAACCGCCTCGCCGTTTTCGGACGGGTGGCCGACCTGGGGAATGTTCGGTGCCGGACCGCCACCACCCTCACCCTTGCCACCGTTCTCGGCGGGGGCCTCGAGCTCACCGGGTTCATCAAGCCCCTTGACCCAGAGATCGGGCTCGGTGTCGCCGGCGGCGCCGGCGCCCTGGAGGGCCGAGGCTGCCCCCGGCCTGCTGGTGGCGGCGCGGATGTCCCGCAGCCGCTGCATCTGGGTCATGAAGTCCTGGTTGAGGATGTCCGCGAGGTCGTTGGCGTGCCGGGCCAAGCGGCGGGCCTCCTCCTGGTCGCGGGCCGTCCGCTCGGCGGCCACCATCTCGGCTCGAACCTGTTCCAGCTTCGAGCCGAGGAAGCCCAGCAGCACGGCCACGACCGGGTGCTTCGGGTTGAGGGTCAGCGACCGGGAAGGGTCGAACGGCTCAAGCGGGGTCTCGAAGGTCTCCAGGGCCGGCACGTCGACCTCACCGAACAGGTAGTTGCCGAACTCCTTGTGGTCCACGCCACCTCTCTCGATGGCCACCAGGTTCCCGGGGCCGGCGAGGACTACGATGCCCTGCTCCCAGTCCCGAAGCGGCTTGGTTGAGGCGTTGATGAAGAGATTGACGTCCCCAAGCACCGCCGCCTGCTTCTCGTTCGGGGTGAACCGATACGTCTGCCTAATCGGCGGTGCGTGGTACTCGCAGATGTGCGAGTTCACCGCCACGGTCGGGTTGGTGCCCCGGAAGGCCGCGAGGTTCCGCTCGATGTACTCGATGATCACCGCCTTGTCCACCCGCGGCAGCAGCAGATCGCTGATGGCGATGACCGTGCCGTTGGGCGCGTCCACCGGCTCGTTGCGGACCTGCCAGTCCAGCGGGATCACTTCGCCGTCCGAAGCCTCGATGGCCGCCCGGGTCAGCACCACCACGTTGCGCAACCCATTACGCACTGTGTCGACCCGCAGCGCATTGGCGATGCCGAACGCCGCGCTCTTGCCCGTGCCCCACTTGCCCCGACCCATCCGGCCGGCCCGGCGCTCCAGGTTCTCGCCGTGCATGGTGAAGAAGTGGCGCAACCGCTTCTCGTCCATGCCGGCGCCGTTGTCCGAGATTACGATGGTGTCCCGGCGCACCCTTACCTCGACGTTGGGCTGGACGCCCGGGTCCACGTACTGCAGCGAGTTCACCACGTACTCCCAGACCGTCGCCGCCTCGGTCTTGAACTGGGCCGCCTGGGCCAGCACGTCACGACCGACGTGGGTCGTAACGACGAGATCCGTCTCCGGCTGGTGCACCACCATCACGCCTCCTTCAGGACGATTCCAGCTGCCACTTCGATGAACGGCGCCAGCTCGGCGTCGTCCCCGAACAACTCTCGCATCCGGTTCACCTTGAGCTCCCGAGCGCGGCCCATCACGTAGCGATCGATCCGGAAGAGATCGAGGACGGCCTCCCGAGTGAGCTCCATCCCGTCCTCCGAGGTGGTCCACTGTCGCCAGGCCTCGGTCATGAGCATCCGGGCGCGTTCGCGCCGCCAGCGCCGCTCATCGATAGAGCCGGCGCTACGCTCGGCCCGAGGCTTGGTCAGGTCGCGGCCCTTCAACCGGGGCGCGTTGACCTCGGCCCAGAGCTGGCCCGCCGTGGTGAGCGACCATCCACTCTTGCCGGTGCCGATGACCAGGGCACCGTTCTCGCGCTTGCGGGCGTCGTTGAGGGCTACCCGGACCAGTTCGAGATTGATCTGGTCAGGGTACTTGCGCCAGGCGAATCTGCCGGGAGCGATCTCATGGGCGCGAATGGCCACGTCCTCCGTGTCCACCACGGTCCCGCCTCCGCCCAACCCGTACAGCGCCAGTGCCACCAGCTGGGTGGCGGTGACCTGCAGTGTCAAGGATTTCTCTCGACTTTCGACCATGGGACCGCTACTATAACCAGCGCCATGGTCGACGACAAGAGGGAAACTTCACTCAAGCCCTTGACGGAGGCTCCTGAGCAGCTGTCCTGGGGCGAGCCTCCGCTTCCGCTGCTGCCAGCCTCTCTGGCTGTGCGCCTTGCTGGCATCCCTCTTCCGGAGTGGTTGACCGAGATCCTCGATGCCCCCGGCGCCTCGGTGACGGCCTTGAAGGCGGGGATTTGGGACCGGCTCCCGGACGATCCGCCCGTACGAGATCGCGCCCGCGCGTATGTCCTCGACCTGGTACGGGGCTCCACCATTGAGCTCCATGACGTCACGATCGGTGGCTCGGGCATCAGCAGCTTCGAGGCGCTCGTTGCCGGATGGCCGGCCCGGCCCCGCAATGCCCTGCTACGAGCAGGTGTGGGCCGAGAAGCCAGCCGGCTGGCCACCCTCACGTTTGGGGAGTTGCTCGACGGGCGCCAGATCGGGGTGAAGACGGCTCTGGAGGCGGCCGCGTTCCTCGAGGTTTACCTCCCGAGGGCGGCGCCCGAGCCCGATGCCGAGCCAGCCCAGTCGATCCGCCTGCTCACGATTCCGCGGTGGGGGGAGCCGGGATCACCGCTGCTCCCGGCCACGCTGCGGCGGGCGCTCGCCGATGAGGCGCTGCCCGCGTGGTTGGTGATCGACCTCCGCCTTCCTGAAGGGGCGACCCCGCTTTCCCTGGACGCCTCGGTCTGGCGCCGCCTCGATTCGCTGCCGTTGCGGGTGGAGCGGTACCTGATCGGCCTGGTCACCTACCGGGCCGCCGACCTCGTACAGCTGCGTGTGCTCGACGGTGCCTGGCCTTCGGGCCTCGACCACGCGGACGTTCCGTGGCCCAAGCGGGTCCGTACCACCCTGGAACGGGGCGAGCTGTTTGATGCCGAGCGCCTGCAGACCGTGACGTACGGCGATCTGCTCGCCATCCCGGCGATGGGGGTGAAGACCGTGCTCGAGTTCGCTGCCATGGCCGATGCCGTCGCATCGGCCCCTAGCCTGTCCCCCAGCCTGACGCTTGATGAGGCGGCGCGGCGTGACTTGACGCAGGCAGCCGAAACCGAGTGGGCCGAACGCGTCCGCGCCAATGATCCGCGGTTCCGAGATGTCGTCCCCCCATACGCCGGCACGCTCGCCGAATTATTCGAAGATGCCTTGACCGATCCCGAGAGGCCCCGTTCCTGGGCCATCGCCGAGGCCCTGCCCAAGATTCGAGATCGCGCCGAGGAGATCGCGGCTGAGCCGATCGACCTGGCCCTGGGGCGGCTGCTGCGAAGCGTCGGCGTGAGCGATCGCGACATCGCAATCGTGGTTGGCCGGCTCGGCTGGGGTGAAGGCGGCCCCCACACCCTCCAAGAGATAGGCGATGCATTCCGCATGAGCCGGGAGCGCATCCGCCAGATCGAACGCCGCGTCACCGAGCGGATCGGCCGCACCTATCTGCCGCAGATCGAACGCGCCGTTGAGCTACTCACCGAACGGGCCCCGCTTCGACCGGATCAGGCCGCGCAACTTCTGGTGCGGGAGGGGCTCACTACGGTCCCCCTGCACCCGGCTGGCCTTGCGGTGGCGGCGACACTCCTCGGCTACGAGGTCACCTTCCATATGGATACAGGTGACGGCGCGGGCTACGTACTGGCTCAGGGGGTGACGGGTACGGGTCCCGTGTTCGCCGTTGCCCGTCGCGAGGCTGGCCGAGTCGGCGTATCCAACATCGAAGAGGTGCACGCCGAGCTCGAGGCACGGGGGCAGCGATTTTCGGCCGACGTGGTCTCCCGGATCCTGCATTCGTCCGACCGCGTCCATTTCCTGCACGAGGACTGGTTCTGGATGCCCGGTATTACCTCGGACCGCAACCGATTGCGCAATGTCTCCCAGCGCATGCTCTCGGTGACGCCTCGACTGGATGTCCCCACGCTTCGCCAAGGCGTGCGTCGCCACTACCAGTTCCGGCGCATCGACACCGTGCCGCCGGTGGCCGTGCTCACCGCCTTCTACGACGCCCACCCCGAGTTCGTCCTTCATGCCGATGGGACGGTTTCATCGGCCGGGCGGCTGGACTATCGCAAGGAGCTCGGCGACGTCGAGGAGGTGTTTGTCGAGGTGCTGCGGGCTTCGCCCACCGGGCTGATGGACCGGGCTGAGCTCGAGGAGGCCGTCACCGGCAGGGGAGTGAATGTCAGCACCTTCTCGGTTTTCACCACCTACAGCCCAATCCTCGATCACCCCGCGACTAACGTCTGGTCGCTGCGCGGCCAGGCAGTCGATCCCGCGGAGCTGGAAGCACTCCGTGGCGTTCTCGCCACCAGGACTCGACGGCGGCGCACGCTGGCGTATGGCTGGAACGAGGATGGAACTCTCCAACTGACGGTCGTGGTGGGTGACGTGGGCTCTCCCGTGTTCGGCATTCCGTCCGCCATCGCTCGGTACGTGGCCGGCCGGCGATTCCCCGCTTTGACCCAGGACGGGGTCCCAGCCGGGACTGTCGTCGTGGACGACGGCGGGGCGTCGTGGGGCTACGGCCCCTTCTTCCGGCGCCGCGGAGCTGAACCGGGCGATGCGCTCACCTTGCGGTTTGACCTCGTTGCCGAAACGGTCGTGCTATCACTCGAGGACGACACGGTTCTACTGGGAGAAGCGGGGTAGGAGGCCAGACCATCGGCCGCCGCACATCGCCCAGCCATCGAATGGAACATCCTCATCGAGCACGACAAACACGCTCCACCTCTCTGTTCCCGGCCGTCACGTCGACGTAGACAGGTGCGGAGTAAACGAGGTCAGGTTCTCGGAGCCACATCGTGGGCAACGCAAGTCCATCTCACCCTCCTAGCCGGCGTTCTCGCAGAGAGCTCAAGGCCTCAATCAGGTCTCCGGTGGCGTCGGTCTGAAGATTGATTGCCTTCACCAAGAGCTCCTCATCGACGCGCGCGACCACGGACTCCCACGCTCCTGCCCGAAGCAGAGCGTCCAGTTCCTTCGCTTGCGGCCGCAAGGCAGTCCATGCTCGACGCAACACGATGGGCCCTGGCAAGGGAAGCTGGGCAGCCTCTCTCGGCTCCATCTTCAAGATTCCGCCGCCGTACGAGCGTCCGTTGACCTCTGCACCGAGCATCGTGACCGTGTTCAAGCACAGAAGGGGCAGAGCTTCACGCACCATCCGGTCATGATCTGAACCCAATCTCACTCCATGCATCGAGTTGAGGAATGTCGTGCCGGCCCGGTTCTGGATCAGGCGTGGGTAGCGGTGGCTCATGTACGTGAAGAAGAGGTCGGGCGCCGTGACGACTGGGGGTCGCCACCATGGCGTTCGGATCCGGCACTTGTATGCCTTGTCGATCCCGCGCTGCTCGCCCACCTCGACGTAGCGCTGCAGCTGGACGGTCATGTCCGCCGAATGGGGATAGAGAAGCCAGACGGCGTCACCCACCCGCCGGCAATCTTCCCAATCCTGCTCCGTGAAGGCGAGGCCCCTCAGGTGGCGTGTGCCGGGAGGGCTTATGCGAGTCACCTGACCCTCGTTCAACCGATAGGTCAGCCTTGTCTCATCGGAGAGCGCGAAGAAGTCGTTGGCTCCGGTGACGGTCCCGAGTTCAACGGTCCCGTAAGCGGCGAGGGGGACGAATGATTCAGAGGTGACTTGCCGGAACGCTCGCCGCTGCGAGCTTGTCAACAGGACA
The DNA here is from genome assembly GCA_002413305.1 of Actinobacteria bacterium UBA5176. Lineage (GTDB taxonomy): Bacteria > Actinomycetota > UBA4738 > UBA4738 > UBA4738 > UBA4738. The sequence continues at coordinate 23,812 of DHWS01000036.1, forward strand.
TCGGTCCACTTGCCCGAGTCGGGGGGAGTCACGTTCAGATGGTCGAACGGGCGAAGCTTCGCGAGATCCTGAGCATTTTCCACCTGGTAGAGGGAGAAGGACTCGCAGCCCCCTGATCCTCGAGCCACCAGCAGCACGACTTTCTCGAGTGCGTCTGCGAACTGCAACCGCTCGAACATCACCAGGTGCACGGCCGCGAAACGCTCGCGGAGCCACCGCCGAATAGGTTCGGCGTATTGAACGGTGAGGAGTTCAGCAGGTACGACCATGGCCAGACGGCCTTCCTGCTTGAGGAATCCGCAGGCGTGGACGAGCAGAGCGGCCCACGAGGAGGCGAGCCCCGACAGTTGGACGCCCTGAGCGAGGGCAGCCTGTGCCGCTCGTCTGCGAGCTTCGCCCCGATGCTCTTGGTAGCGGACGAACGGGGGATTGCCGATAACCGCATCGACTTCGGGCAGGGGCGAGCCGAGCTGGGCTGGGGTAGCGATGTTGAAGAAGTCGTCCTCGATGAGGTGGGCATCGAGTCCTTCGTCCCGCAGCAGGGTGAGCGCGGTCGCTAAGGACTCTGGATGGAGATCGACTCCGAACACGTGCTCGTCCAACTCGTCGGTGGGGCATCCGACCTGTCGGAGTCGTCGCGCCGCGGCCAGGAGGAAGACAGCCTCCCCGCACGTTGGGTCGAGAACTGTGGAGCTCGGGTCATCTCCCACAGCCCAGGCGGCCAGGTATTCCGCGATCGCCGGCGGCGTGAAGAAGGCGCCTCTCGCCTTCCTGCTTTGGTCGACCTCGCGGGACATCAGGGCAGGTTCCTCAGCGTCGTGCAGATCCCGGACAGGACGACATCCATGCGGATCTCTCGCGGAACAAGTTTGGGTTCATAGGAACTGTGTTCCGGATTCCACCCGTAGCAGTACAAGCCACATTCCTCGAACCACATCGCCGCAATTCGAGCGAACTGGATCGACTTCTTGAGGTCGGCCTCATCCCGGACTCGAACCGAGAGGAAGAGATAGCTGTGAGGCCTTCCGTGCCGGAGGAAAGCCCGCAGGTCGGAGGTCGGTCCGCCACCGAGGCCTTCCTCTTGCGCAGCGGCCGCCTTCATGTCCACGTTCTTGAATGAGGCCTCCTTGATCCTCTTGTCCAGGTCGGCCGAGCCGGCACGCCCGCCAAGGTGTTTCTGCTTCGGGTTCCGAGGGTTCTTCGGCGCGCCGGTGGCTTTGGTCTCGATCGTGAGGAGAACCTTGCCGGCTGCCGGATAGGCCAAGTCGAGCTTGTGGGTCGTGAAGCTGTATCCCGGGACGTCGGGACGCGAGTGCAGCAACTTTCCCGAGCAGTTCTCCAGCAGCACCGCCAGGAGATCGTTGAAGAAGTCGCCCTTCCCGTTCTGGTTGTCGCCCTGCGTGGCCACGCCAGAGGCGAACAGCTCGTCGAACGCACGCATCGCCTCGAGGAAGCCAGTCTCGATGCTACGAAACGTGCTCGCATGAAGCTCTCGCGCCGACTCGAGCGCGGCTATGAGCGGCGCGCGTCCTGGCTGCGATGGCTTGGTCTTCGGCTCGATGACGACCTGACCCCTCGAATTACACCCCTGTCATTCCCACGACAGAGTCTAGCTCTCGGCAGTGACACGGGGAAGGGCGGCTGGAAGCCGCTCGTATCATGGCACAAGGATGAAAGCCGGGGTCCTGGCCTTGCAGGGCGACTTCCGCGAGCACGCGGCGATGTTTGCCCTGTGCGGGGCGGCGCCCGTCGAGGTCCGCCGGCCCGAGGAGCTCGAGGACGTGGACTGCCTGGCCATCCCCGGGGGCGAGTCCACCTCGATCGCCCGGCTGGCCACGCTCTACGGCTTGGTCGAACCGATCCGCCGGCGGGCCGAAGCTGGTTTGCCGATCCTCGGGACCTGCGCCGGCCTGATCGTGATGGCCCGGCGGGTGACTGATGGCGGATCCCTCTTCCGGCTCCTCGACATCGACGTACGCCGCAACGCGTACGGGCGGCAGACGGATTCGTTCGAGGCGGACCTCCAGGTCGAAGGCGTCGGACCGGTCCGCGGCGTGTTCATCCGCGCTCCGCTGATCGAAGCGACCGGCCCGGGGGTCGAGGTCCTCGCGCGGTACGCGGAGCATCCCGTGGCGGTCCAGGAGGGTAAGCTCCTGGCGACGTCCTTCCATCCCGAGATCGCGGGCGATCCGCGCCTGCACGCGCGGCTGCTCGAACTGGCGGGCTGAGAGGAGGAGCGGGGATGTCGGGTCACTCTAAGTGGGCGCAGATCAAGCGCAAGAAGTCCGCCACCGACGAGAAGCGCGGGCAGATGTACGGCAAGCTCCTGCGGGCCATCGAGGTGGCGGCGCGGGAGGGCGGGGCGAACGTCGACGGGAACATGACCCTGGCCTCCGCGGTCCAGAAGGCCCGCGACTATTCGGTCCCGGTCGACAACATCGACCGTGCCATCAAGCGCGGGGCGGGGGAGGGCGGCGGGGCTCGCTTCGACGAGGTGACCTACGAGGGATTCGGACCGGGTGGGGTGGCGCTGCTGGTCGAAGCCATGACCGACAACCGCAACCGGACGAGCTCCGACGTCCGGCACGCTTTCACCCGGCTGGGCGGCAACCTCGGCGACCCCGGGAGTGTGGCGTGGATGTTCGACCGGCGGGGACTGATCGTGATCGACAAGGCCGTAGCCCCCGACGAGGAGCGGCTCCTGGAGGTCGTGCTCGAAGCGGGTGCCGACGACCTTCGCGACGCCGGCGACCAGTGGGAGCTCGTCACCGAGCCCGAGCGCTTGGCGGACGTCCGTACCGCGCTCGAGGAGGCGGGCATCGAGGTGGTCTCCTCCGAACTAACGTACCTCCCGCAGAACTCCGTGCCGGTGGGCCGGGACAAGGCGGAATCCGTCCTGCGGCTGATCGAGGCGCTGGAGGACCTCGAGGACGTTCAGAACGTCTTCTCGAACTTCGACATCCCCGAGGAGATCCTGGCCGAAGCCGGGTGATCGGGGCGTCGACCGGCGCCTCGAAGGCGCAATCACACCCGTGTGATTGCGCGTGTCGCGGGCCCGGGGTACCCTACGTGAACGTATGTTCGATGAGCTCGTCCTGGGCGTCGACCCGGGCATGGCCGCGGTCGGCTTGGCGTTGGTGCGCCGAGGTGACCGGTCGCCGCGGGTGGACCGAGCGGAGACGTTCCGGACCCCTGCGGGCCTGCCCGTCTCCGAACGCCTCCGGCGGATCTACGCCCGGGTACAGGAGATCCTCCTCGAGGAGGCGCCTGTGGCGATGGCCATGGAACGGCTGATGTGGGGGCGGAACGCACCCAGCGGGATGGAGGTGGCACGGGCGTCCGGGGTGATCGTGCTCGCAGCCGCCCAGGCCGGCATCCTGGTCGAGGAGTACGCGCCGCTCGAGGTGAAGATGGCGGTGACGGGGGTGGGCAACGCGACGAAGGAGACCGTCCGGCACGGGCTGGTCCGGTTGCTGCAGGTCGAAGGCGTCCCCGATGACCCCGACGCCGCGGACGCGGTGGCCGTGGCCGTGTGCCACCTGCAGCAGTCCCGGCTCCGGGAGCGCCAGCGGGCGGCGGTTCGATGATCTCGTTCCTGGACGGGAAGGTCTCGGAGAAGCAGGCGGACCGCGTGGTGCTCGCCGTGGGGGGCATCGGCTACGATGTTCTGGTCCCCTCTGCCACGCTGGCGAAACTCCCGCCGCCCGGCCACCCCGCCCATCTGTACACCCGGCTGCAGGTGCGCGACGACGCCATGATCCTGTTCGGCTTCTCGACCCCGGACGAGCGGGGGATGTTCGACTCGCTGGTCACCGTGACCGGGGTGGGGCCGAAGCTCGCCCTCGCCGTGCTGTCCGTGCTGGCCCCCGACGCGATCCGCCGTGCGGTCACGGCCGGCGACGGGGCCGCGCTGACGCTGGTGCCGGGGATCGGGAAGAAGGTGGCCGCCCGGATCCTGCTGGATCTGAAGGACCGGATCGGCCTGGGCGGCGAAGCGGCAGCGACCGGGCCGGTCGCCGAGGTTCGCGAAGCCCTGCTGGCCCTCGGACTGTCGGCCCAGGAGGCTCGCGACGCCCTGTTGGTCCTCCCGCCGGACGGAGACCGCCCGGTCGAGGAGTTGTTGCGTGACGCCTTGAGGAGCGTGGGCAGATGAGGGGCAAGGAAGCGGAGGACTTCGTCCGGGTCGTGGGCGGGGAGATGCCGGAGGAGGAGCGGGAGTTCGACGCGGCCCTGCGGCCCCGGTGGCTCAGCGAGTTCGTCGGCCAGGAGCGGATCAAGGAGCAGTTCCTCCTGCTGGTCGAAGGGGCCCGGGCGCGCGGCGAGCCGCTCGACCACGTGCTCCTGAGTGGCCCGCCCGGTCTCGGCAAGACCACCCTGGCCGGCATCGTGGCGAACGAGCTGGGGGTCGGTTTCCGGCCGACCAGCGGGCCGGCCCTGGAGCGGGCGGGCGACCTTGCCGCCATCCTGACCAACCTCGAGGAGGGCGACGTCCTCTTCGTCGACGAGGTCCACCGCATGCCCCGCACGGTCGAGGAGGTGCTGTATCCGGCGCTGGAGGACTTCAAGCTCGACGTGATCATCGGCAAGGGGCCCAGCGCCCGTTCGATCCGGCTGGACCTCCCCAGCTTCACGCTGGTCGCGGCCACCACCCGGCCCGGACGGATCACGCTCCCGCTCCGCGAGCGGTTCGGCTTCTCCCCCCGGCTCGACTACTACTCCCCGGGCGAGCTGACCCAGGTGGTCGAGCGCTCGGCGGGCATCCTCGAGGTGCCAATCGAACGGCCCGGGGCGGAGGAGATCGCGGGGAGGTCACGGGGGACGCCGCGTATCGCCAACCGGCTCCTGAAGCGGGTCCGGGACTACGCGCAGGTCCGAGGCGACGGCGTGGTCTCCGAGGGTTCGGCCCGGCTGGCGCTGGAGCTGTTCGAGGTGGACGAATGCGGCCTGGACAAGCTGGACATCTCGATCCTGTCCACCCTGGCCACCAAGTTCCAAGGTGGGCCCGTGGGCCTGTCCACGCTGGCCGCGGCGGTCGGGGAGGAGACGGACACGATCGAGGACGTCTAC
>DHWS01000036.1:29031-29257 GCA_002413305.1 Actinobacteria bacterium UBA5176
AGGACGTCTACGAGCCCTACCTCATGCAGATCGGGTTCCTGAAGCGCACGCCCCGCGGTCGAGTGATCACCGATGCCGCGTACGAGCACCTCGGGGTGGCCGCCCCGCGGGCGTCCGGGCTGTTCTGACCGGGGTGGCAACGGTCCCCGGAGCCCGGTCTGTTGCGAAGGCGCAGGTCGGAACCTAGAATCCTCTTTGCTCCAGTCCCGGCGGCCGCGGGCCGCCG
>DHWS01000036.1:29501-30320 GCA_002413305.1 Actinobacteria bacterium UBA5176
GGCGGCCGCGGGCCGCCGTTTTTTTCGCGGGCGCCGGCCTTCTAGATCGAGGCCGTGGTCCGAAGGAGGTCATCGTGCTCGGATCCCTCATCCCAATCGCTGCGTCCTCGTCGAGCGGAAGCTCGTCCGGCGGGAGCGCGGGCATCCTCATCTTCCTCGTCGTGATGCTGGGCTTCTTCTACTTCGTCCTCATCCGGCCGCAGCAGCGCCGTGCGAAGCAGCAGCGGAGCCTCATCGAAAGCGTCGACGTGGGCGACGAGGTGATGACGATCGGAGGGGTCTACGGCACCGTCCGGGGCATGGACGACGAAGCCTTCACGGTGGAAGTGGCACCCGGGGTCGACCTGCGGATCGTCCGGAGCGCGATCGCCCGCAAGCTCGTCTACGACGAGCCCGACGAGAGCGAGCCCGACGAGCCCGAGGAGCACGAGGACCACGAGGACCAGGAGGCCGGCGAGCAGTCGTGAGCCAGGCAGCGCAACAACCGGACCCGGTGCCCGAGCCGCCCCGGCCCGAACAGACCGACCTCATCACCCTCGAGGAGATCCAGCAGGAGCCGCTCCTTTCGACGTTCATCGCCAGCGCCGACCGGGTGATGGAGGGTCTGGGGTACACGGAGCACGGCTTCCGCCACGCAAACCTCTCCGGGCGGATCGCGTTCAACGTGATGGCCCGGACCGGCAAGGAGGGCCGGATGGCGGAGCTGGCCTGTATCGCCGGGTACCTCCACGACATCGGCAACATGGTGGCCCGCGAGGCGCACGGCCAGATCGGGGCCATACTCGTGTACGACGTCCTGAAGGACCGGATGCGGACCGC
>DHWS01000170.1:0-1242 GCA_002413305.1 Actinobacteria bacterium UBA5176
CCCAGCCGGGGCTCCCCGTGCTGACCGACCTCTATCAGGAGTTCGTCGAGAACGGCGGCCAGGTGTGGCTGTGCGGCGCCTGTGCCAAGCCTCGCGGCATCGTCGAGGAGCATTTGGCCAAGGGGTCCGCCATCGTCGGCGCGGCCAAGGTGGTGGAGGAGGTCATTGCGGGCGCCAAGACCGTGGCATTCGCGTAGGGCAGGATCGGCACTGTTGCGTTGACCGAAGCCAGGTCATATCGATGGCATTCCCGGTTGGCGGGAATGAGCCGCCCCCGCTACCATGCCCGGCCAACTGAACCTACCTCCGGCGGGGAGCCGGCGGACAGATGAGGAAGGTCTGGATGGAGGCTCGACGGCGTCGGGGCGCCGGGCGAGCCTCTTCGTTCTGAGCGAAGGTCACGCGGCTCTGCGAAGCGAAAGAGTCGGCCGTGAGCGGGTATCTCGCAGGCCTCCGGTGCCGGGAGTGCGATGCCCGGCACCTCGCCGAGGCGATGTCCGCCTGCGACCGGTGCTTCGGACCGCTCGAGCCCGTGTACGACCTGGATCGCCTGCGCGCGGAAGTGACGCGCGCCGAGATCGAAGCCGGGCCGCGTTCGCTCACCGTGAGCGCCACGATCGAGCCGAAGCTCGGAGCCCTCAGCGAGGCGATCTCGGTCAAGCGGTACCCGGCCAGGACGTTGTCGGTGGGTAGGTCTACCGTGGACGGACACAGGCGCCCACCGTGAAGAAGGGGAGACCATGACGACACTCGAGAACCGGCCGAACACCGCGCTCCTCGTGATCGACGTGCAGAACGGCGTCGTCGAGGGGGCTCACGAGCGCGACGCGGTCGTTGCGAACGTCGGCAGCCTTGTCGAGAAGGCGCGGCGGGAACGGGTCCCCATCGTCTGGGTCCAGCACTCCGACGAGCAGCTGGCGAGGGGGAGTGACGACTGGCGGATCGTCCCCGAGCTGACTCCGGGCGGCGCCGAGCCGCTCGTCGAGAAGAACTACGGCGACTCCTTCGAGGACACCACCCTCGAGACCGTGCTGTCGGGCCTCGGAGTCGGGCGACTCGTGGTCGTCGGCGTTCAGACCGATGCGTGCATCCGCTCCACGCTCCACGGCGCGTTCGTCAGGGGATACGACGCGACCCTGGTCAGCGACGCCCACACGACCGAGGACCAGACGCCATGGGGGGCGCCGCCGCCGGACCAGGTCATCGCGCACACGAACCTGTACTGGACCGACCAGACGGCGC
>DHWS01000170.1:1432-2568 GCA_002413305.1 Actinobacteria bacterium UBA5176
GCGCCGGGGCGGACGGCCGGGACGGTCGAGACCAAGGATGTCGACTTCGGCGGCACGTTCTCACCAACCTGACGGGCCGGATACATCTCGCCGCCTGGGGCGCCGGCGCACCCTAGAATCCTCCTACCGATGGATCGATTCCTCATCACTGGCGGGCGCCGCTTGGACGGCACCGTGAAGATCGGCGGCGCGAAGAACTCCGCGCTGAAGCTGATGGCGGCAGCGCTGCTCGCCGACGGGCCGACCGTGCTGGAGAACGTCCCGAAGATCCTCGATTGCAGGACCATGGCCGACGTCCTGGCGCATCTCGGCGCCGAAGTGACCTGGGGCGATTCGATCCTCACCCTCGACACGGCCGGCGCGGATGGGATGGAGGCGCCGTACGAGCTCGTCCGGCGGATGCGAGCCTCGATCATCGTCCTGGGGCCACTGCTGGCGCGGCACGGCCGCGGACGGGTGGCCATGCCGGGGGGCTGCAACATCGGCTCGCGCCAGATCGACCTCCACCTCAAAGGGTTGGAACGCATGGGGGTCGCCTTCGCTTACGAGCACGGGTTCCTGGAGGCGACCGCACCGAGCGGCCTCCACGGCGCCACGATCTGGCTGGACTTCCCGAGCGTCGGCGCCACCGAGAACGTCCTGATGGCGGCCGTCTCCGCGCAGGGTTCGACCGTCATCGAGAACGCGGCCCGCGAACCCGAGATCCAGGACCTCGCCCACCTGCTGGCCGAGATGGGCGCCAAGATCCAGGGCGCGGGCACCACCACGATCGAGATCGAAGGGACGCCCGGCCCGTTCGCCGCGGTCCGCCACCGGGTCGTCCCGGACCGGATCGAGGCCGGCACCTACGCCATCGCCGTCTGCGCGGCCGGCGGGAAAGTGTTCCTGGAGAGCGCCCGGACCGAACACCTCGAGATGCCGCTGGACAAGTTGGCCGACGCCGGGGCCACGATCCGGGCCGACGAGGGCGGCCTGCACGTGGAGATGGCGGAACGGGCCCGTTCGGTCGACTTCGTGACGCTCCCGTACCCGGGGTTCCCGACCGATCTTCAGCCCCAGATGATGTCCCTGCTCGCGGCGGCCCGCGGGACGAGCATCGCCACGGAGAACGTATTCGAGAGCCGGTTCATGTTCGT
>DHWS01000163.1:0-588 GCA_002413305.1 Actinobacteria bacterium UBA5176
CGGGTCATCTCCGTGGGAAGGATTACCCACTCCGCTCCCTCGCTGGACCTCTCCCTCGAGGTGACGCATGCAGAGGTATGACGAGTGGGCGAGGGAGGTCCGCAGGCTCGCCGGCGAGCGACGTGCGGTCATCCTGGCCCACAACTATCAGGTCCCCTGGATCCAGGATGTGGCCGACTTCGTCGGCGACTCACTGGCCCTGTCACGGCAGGCGGCCGAAACGGACGCCGACACCATCGTGTTCTGCGGCGTCCACTTCATGGCAGAGACCGCCAAGATCCTCTCCCCTTCCAAGACCGTCCTGTTGCCCGACCTGGCTGCAGGATGCTCGCTGGCCGACGCGATCACCGGCGCGGACGTGCGGGCGTGGAAGGCCGAACATCCCGGCGCGGCGGTCGTGGCCTACGTCAACACCACGGCCGAGGTGAAGGCCGAGTCCGACATCTGCTGCACGTCCTCCAACGCGGTCGAGGTGGTCCGCTCGATCCCCCAGGATCGCGAGATCCTCTTCCTCCCCGACATGTTCCTAGGCGCGCACGTCGAGCGGATGACCGGCCGGTCGATGCACGTGTGGATGGGCGAGTGCCA
>DHWS01000163.1:823-15211 GCA_002413305.1 Actinobacteria bacterium UBA5176
CGCCGAACTGCTCATCCATCCGGAGTGCGGCTGTTCGACGCAGGCCCTGTATCTGCTCAGCGAGGGCGTGCTGCCGGCGGACCGAACCAAGATCCTCTCCACCGGCGGGATGGTCGCCGAGTCGCACCGCTCCGACGCCACGAAGTTCCTGGTCGCCACCGAGACCGGCATCCTGCACCAGCTCCGCAAAGCCAACCCTGGGAAGGTGTTCGAACCGGTCAACGAGTTCGCGGTATGCCGGTACATGAAGACGATCACCCCCGAGAAGCTGCTTCGGTCGCTCCGGGAGATGGTCTTCGAGATCACGGTGCCGGAGGACGTGCGCAAGCGCGCCGCGCTCGCCGTGGAGCGGATGATCGCCGTGAGGCCCATCGCTGGTGTGTCGGTCCCGGCCGCGGCGGCAGTGTGAGACGACCGCGTCTCGGGTGAGAACCGTCGTCGTCGGGGCCGGCGCGGCCGGCCTCTGGGCAGCACTGCACGCTGCCGGCCGGGGGCCGGTGACGATCGTGGCCCCTGACCCTTCCGCGGGTAGCTCGACGGCCCTGGCCCAGGGCGGGATCGCCGCAGCTGTGGCCGAAGGGGATCGCCCCGAGTCCCACGCGGCCGACACCATCGCCGCCGGCGCGGGACTGTGCGATCCCGAAGCGGTCAGGATCCTCACCACCGAAGCCCCGGCCGCGATCGCCGAGCTGCAGGCCTTCGGGATGACCTTCGACGCGGGCGGTGCGCCGACGCTCGAAGGCGGCCACACGGCACGAAGGGTCCTGCACGCAGGAGGGGACGCCACCGGCTGGTACCTCCTGCGGACGCTGCTCGGCGCGGTTCGAACAGATGACCGGATCGAGTGGACGCCGGTCCGGGTCGCCGCTCTGGTCTCAAGCGGTGGGCGGGCGACCGGCGTTCGGACGGCGGGCGGCGAGGAGCTTGAGGCCGACCGGGTCATCCTGGCAACGGGTGGGGCGACCGGCATCTTCGGACGGCGCACCGGCCCCGACCGGGCGACGGGCCAGGGCATGGCGCTGGCCTGGGACTCGGGGGCCGCGCTGGCGGACCTGGAGTTCGTTCAGTTCCACCCGACAGCGCTGGACGTCCCGGGGCATCCCGCGCGCCTGCTGACCGAAGCCCTCCGCGGCGAGGGGGCCGTCCTGCTGGACGCGGACGGCGAACGGTTCATGCCCAACGTCGACCCGCACGCCGAGTTGGCGCCGCGCGACGTAGTGGCTCGGGCCATCGCGTCAGTCCGAGAAGCCACCGGACGGCCCGTCTTCCTCGATGCCCGCGGGATCCCCGATGTCCGGGGCCGGTTCCCCACGGTCGCCGCCTCCTGCCGGGAGGCCGGGCTCGACCTCGCCCGCGACCTCATCCCCGTCGCCCCGGCCGCGCACTACTTCACCGGCGGAGTGCTGACCGACACATGGGCACGAACGACGGTTCCCGGTCTCGTCGCGTGCGGCGAGGTGGCCTGCACCGGCGTTCACGGGGCGAATCGCCTGGCCTCGAACTCCCTGCTTGAGGCACTGGTGTTCGGGCGCCGGGCAGCCCTGGCCGAAGAGGGCCCGGGCCCCGCACCGATGCCCCTGGCCCCACTCGATCCGATCCCGGAGGGTTCGCTCCCGCTGGAGGAGATCCGCACGCTTACCGACCAGTCGCTCGGTGTCTCGAGGAACGGCCCGGAGCTCGAAGCCGTCTGCGGCAAGCTCGGCACGGCCTCCGGGCCCGATCGGGACCGGCCCGCCTCGCTGGTGGCGACACTGCTGGCCAGGTCGGCCCTTCGCCGCGAAGAGAGCCGCGGCGGCCACTTCCGTACGGACTTCCCCGAGACCCGGCCGGAATGGCGTCTCCGACAGGTCGTGAGCCCGGAGGGCTGGTCGACGCTCCCCGTCGCGTAGCTCGGTCCAACGGGCGAAGCTGCCTTGACTTCTGGCGTAAGGTCTGACTCCTGAAATTGCAGCGGAGGGGAAAGGGGGGAGTCGGATGAACCGACTCCGATGGGCAGTTGCCCTCTTGGCGCCGGCCATCGTCGCGGAAGCATGCACGAGCTCCCCTCCCAAGCCCGGGCCCGTGCATAAGAACCTGCCGTTCGCGCGTGGCGGCACACTCCGCTTCACGCTGTTCGGCTGGGACGACCACGCGTCCGGGCTGACCTCGGAAGATGGCAGGGGCTACTACGCGCTTGACCCGCAGACCGACGGCGGCCCGGCGTGGGAGCTGTTTCGGTGCTGCCTGGTCCGAACCCTCATGTCATACAACGGACGGCCGACCTCCCAGGGTGGAGCCGACCCGAGGCCGGACCTCGCAGCCGGCCTTCCGACCGTCTCTGCCGACGGTCTCGTCTGGACGTTCAAGCTGAAGCGGGGCATCGACTACGCGCCGCCCTTCCAGCACACGGAGATCACCGCCCAGGACTTCATCCGGGCCATCCAGCGCGGGCTCTCTCCCAGTCTTCGCCGCAACGACGCCGGGACAGGGTTCCTGCCCATCAACGCCGAAATCGATTATCTGTACGCCCCGATCCTGGGCGCGAAGGGGTACGAGGAGGGCGCCACCCGGACGATCGCGGGGTTGGAGGCACCGGATCCGCACACACTCGTGATCCACCTCACGGACCCCACCGGAGACTTGTCCTACCGCTTGGCGATGCCGTTTACCGCTCCGATCCCCCCCAGCCCGACCGACCCGACCGCTCCCTTGGGGGCGGCCACCGGGCACAGCGGTGGTGACGGTCCCTTCCTGGTGGCCTCGGGTCCGTACATGATCGAGGGCTCGAACCGCATGGACTTCCGCAAGCCCCCCGAGCAGCAGGTCGGGGCGAGCGGCTATGTCTACGGGATCTCGCTCACGTTGGTGCGGAACCCCTCCTGGGTCCCGTCGACGGACGCACTACGAGCCGCCTATCCGGACCGCATCGAGATGACCCTTGACAACGGAGACGGCACGGTCCACGAGCGCGAGGCGTCGGACCTCGAGGCCGGGCGGGCGGATATCGCCTACTTCGACGAGGGTGCCAGCCAGGATGATCCTCTCCTGAAGAAGTACTTGGGGGACCCGGCCCTGAGGAAACGGCTGTTCATCTACCCCGCGGACTACCTGAACTGGATGACCCTCAATCTGGCGATGCCTCCCTTCGACGACATCCACGTTCGAAAGGCGGTCAACCTCATCCTCGACAAGACTGCGGTCGCCGAGCTCAACGGAGGGCATGTCGAGGGGGACCCAGCCGGCCACCTGGCGTTCGATAGCCTAGAGGACGACCTGCTCCTCAACTACGACCCATACCACTCGCCGGCGGCCCGGGGCGACCTCGCGGCAGCCGAAGCCGAGATGCGGCGATCCGGATACGATCGAAACGGTGACGGGCGATGCGATGACCCCTCGTGTCGTTCCATCCAGGTCTGGGTGGGCGACTTCCCGTACGACGCGGACCTCTTTCAGGTCATCCGCTCGGGGTTGGCCCGGATCGGGCTCGTCCTCACGGAGAAGAAGATTCCGGTGGACGAGTACTTCACGGCGACCGAGGACCCGCAACGCGAACCGACGCTTCATCTGCCGCTGATCCTGGACGCGAGGGGCTTCAAAGACTTCCCCAGCGGCTCGAACTTCTTCGGCCGTTCGTTCGGTGAAGGTGCCTTCGACACGTCGCTGATCGGGGCCGCGCCCCAGGACCTCCGCCGGTGGGGGTATCAGATCACGTCGGTGCCGAGCGTCGCCGCTCGTGTCCGGGCGTGCGAGATCCTCGTTGGAAACGCCCAGCCGAGATGTTGGGCCGAGCTCGATCAGTTCCTAATGGAAGAGGTGGTGCCCTGGGTGCCTCTGGTGGTGCACAACCGGCAGCGCTTCATCTCGGACCGCGTGTTGAGCTTCGGCTACGACCAGTTCACAACCCTGCCCGCCCTCGACCGGATCGCCCTTCGCCCCCGCACCGAACCGGCTCCTCGTCCGACTCCTTCGATCGGCCCGATTCCGCCGATCCCGGATGGCGTGTATCGGTTCACGGTCACCGCGGCGGACTTCAAGAGGTTCCGGGGGGCGGAGGACCCCGATAGTCTCCGAGAGAACACTGGGACCGTCACGATCACGATGCGTAGCGGCCGATACGAGCAGGTCATGACCGGCGACCACCCGTTCTTCGCGCCGATCTCGCTCGGGCATTACTCGGGCTCCGGGGACACGGTGCGGTTCACCACCGACCTTCCTTCGTTCAACGTCCTCACCACGCCGCCCATCCGGTGGACCTTCGACGGCCACCGATTGCACTTCACCTTCTTGAGTTGCGAGGGCCTTCATGACCCCGAAAACCCCACATTCTGTCAGGACGTCAAGGTGTTCTACGAGGCGCATCCATGGGAGAAGGTCGGATGAGAACGATCCGGTTTGCCGCGGCTGGCCACGCTTGACCTGGTTCGGTACGCTGCCCTGATGCCTTCGAGCCCTCCACCCGGCACGATCCTCGGCGTCTGGGCGCACCCGGACGACGAGACCTACCTGTCGGCCGGGATCATGGCGGATGCGGTCCGGCGCGGCGAGCGCGTGGTCTGCGTGACCGCCACCCGCGGCGAGGAGGGCTCGTGGGATGAGGAGCGCTGGCCCACGGCGACCATGGGCGAGGTCCGGGAAGGCGAACTGCTGCGGTCACTGGCGGCCCTCGGGGTGACCGAGCACAACTGGCTCGACTACTACGACGGCACGTGCGCGCAGGTGCCGAAGGACGAGGGCGTGGCCCGCGTCCGAACGTTCCTGCAGGAGGTTCGGCCCGCGGTCGTCCTGACGTTCGGGCCGGACGGGATGACGGGCCACGACGATCACAAGTCGGTCTGCGCGTGGACGACCGAAGCGTTCCAAAGCGCGGCCCCGGAGGGATCCCGCCTCTACTACGCGACCCAGACGCCCGAGTGGGCTGAGGAGTTCGTCCCGGTCATGAACCGCTTCAACGTGTTCATGGAGGACGGGACGCCACCGGTCACGCCGCGCGACCAGCTCGCCATTGACTTCGAACTCACCCCCGAGCTGCTGGAACTGAAGCTTGCGGCGATCGAGGCGCACGAGAGCCAGGTCGAAGGCATGCTGAACGCCTTCGGCAAGGACTACTTCCGGCGAGCCATGAAGGCCGAATTCTTCCGCGGGGCGGAAGGCTCGGGCGGGTAGTCCGCGGTCAGGAGCTCGGCGACACCGACGGCGACGGGGTGGCTTCGGCCTGCTGCAGGAGACGGCGGACCTCGGCGACGTGCGCGCCGTATGGGGCGGCCTGGAGGTACGACCGGAACGCGGCGGCGGCCGGTTCGGGCTGCTTCTTGCCGACCAGGAGGATGACGCCCTTGAAGTACAGCGCCTCCGGGTACGCGGGATCCACGGCCAGCGCTTGCTCCTCGAACAGCAGCGCGTCGTCCGTCTTCCCGGCCCGGAAGATCAGGAATCCGAGCTCCGCGTGCGCCTCGACGTTCTTGGGGTCCAGCTTCAGGGCGGCCAGGTACTGCGGGATAGCGCCCTTGGCATCCCCAGCCGCGAGGTAGCGCTGCGCGAGGTCCAGGCGGGCAGCCAGGTCGTTCGGATGGTCGGCCACGCGCTGCTCGAAGAACGAGAACGGGTCGCCGGCCGAAGGGGTGGGAATGCTACCGGAGACCGGGGCTCCCGGAGCCCGGTTGCGGACGGCCGTGATCAACAGCGGCACGACCAGCGCCACCGCGACCAGGCCGATCAGTGTGGGAGCCAGGGCGCGGGGGCGGCGGGGCGTCGGCTCCTGCGGTTCGTGGCCGTTGCGGCCGGAACCCGGAACGGTCTCCGCCCCGGTGGCGGGTCGCGGCGGGGTTCCCCGCCGGAGCCCACGGACCTCCTTCAGCGCCACGCTCAGCTCGCCGGCACCATCCCGAGCCTCCAATGCCCGCAGCACCGCGACGGCCCGGGTCTCGGTCTCCGCCCGCAGGGCCAGGTAGGTGCCCTCGGCCAGCTCACCGGTGACGTGCTCCTCCTCCAGATCGCGCAGCGCGCGAAGGAGGCTGAGGCGTTCGTCCTCCAGCGGGTCGGCCAGGCGCTCCAGCCCGACCTGCCGCGAGGAGCCGAACGGACGAAGCACCCCGGCGGCGGCCACCCCGGCCAGGACCATCGCGGCGAGGACGACCGCGAACGTCATTCGGGTTCGTCCTCCGCGCTGGCCAGGGCGCGCTCCAGGAGGCGTCGATCCGAAGGTGAGAGGGTCGAACCGCGACCCGGGAACCCAATCGAGTCCGCGGCGTCCGCGGCTCGGGATGGGGTTCGGCCCAGCGTCCAGCGCCGGATCGCGATGAGGGCCGCGACCAGGCCGCCCAGCAGCAGGAGCAGCGGCGCGATCCACGCCACGAGATCGATCCCGCCACGGGGCGGCGACAACAGGATCCACTGCCCGTAGGCCGCGACGAACCGCGCGCGGATCTGGTCCGGGGTCCGGCCGGCCCGAAGGTCGCGACCGATGGTGGCTCGCATACTCCCCGCCACCGCGGACGGCGAATCGGCCACCGAGAGGTTCTGGCATACGGGACAGCGCAGCCCGGAGGCGACCTGGTGGACGCGGTCCTGGAGCGTCTCCGGCTGCGCGGGCCCGCGGGCCGCCACGAAGGCCAGGGCTCCCGCGGCCACCAACAGGATGGCGGCCAGGGCGACCGCTCCACCTGTGCGTCGGGAGGCCGTCTTCACCTCGCATCCCCCCGCAGCAGGGCGGTGATTCGGTCGGCGAGCAACCCGTAATCGACCGGACCGACCTGCTTGTACGCCACTCGTCCGCCGGGCGAGATGACGAACGTCTCGGGCACGCCGTACACGCCGTAGGCGAGGGCGGTGCTCGATCCCGGATCGGCCGCCAGCGGCCAGTCCATGTGCAGCTCGGAGGCGAAAGCACGAGAGTTCGATGTCGGGTCCTCGAACGGGATGCCGATCAGCACCACGCCCTGGTCCCGGAACCGCTGCCACGTGGCCACCAGCGCGTTGTGTTCGATCCGGCAGTCGGTGCACCAAGAGGCCCAGAAGTTGATCACCACGACCTGTCCTCGGAACCGCCCGAGCCGGATCGGTGGCTGCCCCCCACCGGAGAGCGCGGGCAGGTCGAACCCCGGCGCGGGCTTGCCGGTCAGCGCCGAGTCGATTCGGTTCGGGTCGTTCCTCAGGCCGAACCCGAACAGCGCCGTGAGCAGGGCCACCGCGCCGACGACCGAGCCGAACAGGATCCACCGGGAACGCCGCCGGCGGTGGGGCGGCCCGTCCTGCCCGAGCAAGGAGGGATGCACCGCGGTCTCGGCGCTTTCGGCCGGCTCGGCGCCCCCGGATGACGGAGCGGTGTCCGGCCCCGTCGGCGTCACCGGTTCGCCTTCATCGGACACCGGCCAGCTCCTTCTCGCGCGGAGCCGGCCGCAGCGGAACGCGCCGACGGCGGTCCGGCCAGGCGGCAAAGACGCCGCCCAGCGCCATCACGCCCCCGCCCACCCACAGCCACATCACGCCTGGGTTCAGGAAGAGCCGGAACGTCGCCTGCTGCCCGCCATTCACGAACCCCAGGACCGTCGTGTAGAGGTCACGGAAGACGCCGTACTGGATCGAAGGGGTCCCGATCGGGTCGTTCGGCGCCGAGGGATAGAGGTTGAGCGAGGGGTGGACGAACCCCTCCACCCGCCGGTCCCGGAAGACCGTGAGGTCTGCGACCGTGACCGTGCGCTGCGGCTGCTGGACCACCCGGAAGCCGTCGTAGCGAAGGGCGTAGCCCTGGAACCGGACCTGCTGGCCCCTGGCCAGCGTCACCTCGGTCTGGTGGGCGAACGAGGTCGACACCGTGATGCCCGCCGCCGCCAGCGCCACGCCCAGGTGCACGACCAGACCCCCGTACAGCCTCCGGTTGCGCCCGAGCGCTCTCGGCACGGCCCTCGCCGGCCTGGTGCCGGTGGCCTTCGCGAAGGCCCGCACGCCCCGGAGGATCTCCCCGAGGTTCGCCACGAACACGAAGGCGGCCATGCCCAGGGCCGCGATCGCCGCAAGGTTCCGGAGGCCGGCCACGGCCAGAGCGGCGATCGTGAGCGCCCCCGCTGCCGACGGCACCGTCACCCGCCGACGTGCCTGTTCGGGCGTTGCGCTCCGCCACGGCAGCAGCGGGCCCACGCCCATGAGGAATAGCAACAGCAGGAACAGCGGGATGGTGGTCTGCCTGAAGTACGGCCCCCCCACCGTGACCTGGCGGTTCGTCAGCGCTTCGACGATCAGCGGGAAGATCGTCCCCAGCAGCACGACGAACGTGATGCCCAGCAGGATCAAGTTGTTGCCGAGGAACGCCGATTCGCGGGACAACGCCGAGTCGAAGCGGCCCTCGGACCGCAGCCGCCAGGACTGCGCGGCGATCAGGCCGAACCCTCCCAGCAGCACCAGCACCAGCAACCCGAGGTACATCGGGCCGACGGGCGACTTGGCGAACGCGTGGACGCTGGACAGGATCGACCCGCGGGTGAGGAAGGTCCCGAACGTGGTCAGGGCGAAGGCCCCGACCACCAGCGAGAGGTTCCAGACCTTCAGCATGCCGCGGCGCTCCTGGATGACGACGGAATGCAGGAACGCGGTGGTCATGAGCCACGGCAGGAGCGCCACGTTCTCGACCGGGTCCCACGCCCAGTAGCCGCCCCACCCCAGCACGTCGTACGACCACAGCGCGCCCAGCACCAGCCCGACGGTCAGCGCGATCCACGCGAACAACGCCCACCGCCGGGTCAGCCGCACCCACCGGTCCGACACCGTCCCGCTGATGAGCGCGGCCACGGCGAAGGCGAACGGCACGGTCATCCCGATGAACCCGAGGTACAGGAACGGGGGGTGGACGGCCATGAGCGGGTGGTTCTGAAGGA
Source organism: Actinobacteria bacterium UBA5176 (assembly GCA_002413305.1). Lineage (GTDB taxonomy): Bacteria > Actinomycetota > UBA4738 > UBA4738 > UBA4738 > UBA4738. Next base: position 9,670 of record DHWS01000163.1, read on the forward strand.
GCGGCAGCGGTCCCGCGCCATCGGCCGGAACGGTCGTGAACGTGGCGAACGGCCGGGTCGGCCCCAGGACCAGCACCAGGTAGAACACCGACACGCCGAACAGCACGGCCATGGCCAGCGGGAAGGTCTCGGGCCTCCGCGTCCGGAACCGCCACGCGACGGCGGCGATGAACCCCGCCAGGATGAGGTTCCACAGGAGCAGTGAGCCCTCGTCCGCCGACCACAGCGCCAGGACCTTGAAGAAGGTCGGCGTGGCGCGGCTCGAGTTCTCGGCGACGTACTTGATCGAGAAGTCGTTGGCCAGGATGGCGGCCAGCATCGCCCCGTTCGCCGCCGCAACCACGCCCAACAGCGAGAACGCGGTCGTCCGGGCGCTCTCCACCAGCAGGGCGTTTCGCTTCCGCCACCCGATCACCGACGCGGCCAGACCGTACAGCGACAGCATCAGGCCGAGGATCAGCGCGAACGTCCCGAGCCTGCTCATCTAGCCCCCGGTCACGTGCGCCGACGTTGGGGTCACCCCCGGAGCGGGCGGCGTGTAGTTGTCGCTGTGCTTGACCAGAACCGTGTCCGCATGGAACGCGCCATCCCGCCCGTAGTACCCCTCGACCACGACGCCCTGTCCCGCCCGGAACAGGGACGGCACCCCGCCGCTGTCCACGACCGACATCCGGGTGGTCTCGTCGCTGACGACGAACGTGATGTCCCGTCCCTTCGTCTGCACGGTTCCCGGCAGGACGAGCCCGCCCAGCCGGACGCGCTGACCGACCAGCGTCTGCCCCGACCGCAGGATCTCGGTCGGCGTCTTGTAGTAGACGAGGTTCCCGCCCAGGCCGCGCGCCAGCACCCAGATCAGCGCGCCGGCGATCACCGCCAGCACGATGGCGATCCGTCCCTTCTTCACGGTTCGTCTTCCCGCATCTCTCGCGGCTTCCGGGGCGGCCCGGCTCGCCGCTTCAGGTCGAACGTCCACGCCGTACGGCGATGGCCGCGTTACGAGCCCTGGCCCGGCGGGCCCGCGCGAACAACCTGGCCAGGTAGCCACCCAGCGCAGCGACCGTCACCGCATAGGCCGCGATCACGTAGCCGATGTTGTTCGGCGCAGCGCCGAGTTCAGCCACGCGCGGAAACCTCCTTCGGTGCGGGCGGGGTCGGCGGCGGCTCGACCGGGGCAGATCGCGGTTCGAGCCGCGGAGAGAGCGCCTCGCTGATCGCCCGATCCTCCAGGCGCCCGACCCGCAGGCGGAACGTCACCAGGTACGCGTACAGCAGAGTGAACGCCGCCACCCCGACCAACAAGCCCGCGGCCATGCTTGCCGCCATGCGGGGCGCGACGTGCAGGAGGGCCGGGGCCTGGTGCTGCGACCGCCACCAGGTCACCGAGAGATGCACGATCGGCACGTCGACGAAGGCCACGATCCCGATCGCCGCCGACCACCGGGCCCGCTTCGCCGGGCTGTCCGGGAGGCGGCGAACGGCCAGGTAGCCCACGTAGATCAGGAACAGCACCGCCGTGGTGGTCAGGCGCGGGTCCCACGTCCACCAGATCCCCCATGTCGGCTTGGCCCAGATCGAACCGAGCACCAACGTCAACCCGATGAACAGCACCCCGACCTCGGCGGAGGCGGCCGCCAGCCGGTCCCACCTGATCCGCTTCGTCGCCAGGTAGGCCACGCTCGCCGCGAACACGATGAAGAAGGAGAGATAGGCCAGCCAGGCCGAAGGAACGTGCACGTAGATGATGCGGAACACGTTGCCCTCGTCGGCGTCGGGAGGTGTGACCCACAGGCCCAGCACGGCCGTGGCGATCACGCCGGCCGCGGCGAGCAGGCCGAGCACCTTCTCGCCCCTCCGGGCGGTGAGCCTGCCCATCATCCGTTCGGCGGTGCTCATGGGACGTGCCTCAATCCTCCAGCAGGTAGGGATAGACCAGCGTACCGGCTGCCAGGAACACCAGGTCGAACGCCACCAGCAGTCCCAGCCACCCACCGGCCTGACCGCCTCGCCCCGTCGTCGCCAGGCTGGTGGCCTTGACTCCCGCCACCAGGACCGGCGTGGCCAGCGGCAGCACCAGGAGCGGGAAGATCGCCTCCCGAGCCCGCGGGGATTCGGCCAGGACGCCGAACAGCGACCCCACCGCGGCCAGCCCGACGGTCCCCAGCACGAACGCGCCGGCAAGCACGAAGGGCGCCCCCCCGAGCGACAGGTCGAACAGCCCCACGACCAGCGTGATCACCGCGACCTCCAGCGCCAGGAGCTGCGCGGCGACGGCCGCGGCCTTGCCCAGGAACACGGCGGCCTTGTCCATCGGCGCCAGCAACAACCCCTCCAGGGCTCCGTCCTCTCCTTCGGCCTCGTAGGCCCGGCGGAACGCCAGGACGGATGCGAAGAGCACCGCCAGCCACAGCAGGCCGGGCGCGGTTTCCTGGAGGAGCGTGCGTCCCGGGCCCAGAGACAGCCCGAACACGATTAGCAGGGTCCCCGCGAACGGCAGGATCGCGCTCAGCGCGTAACGTCCGCGAAGCTCGATCCGCAGGTCCTTGGCCGCCATGGCCACGCTCTGCCGAAGGAGGTTCACGAGGAAGCCGACCCTGCGGGGACCAGCCGTCCGCCGTCCATGAGCAGTGTCCTCCCGGCCATGTCTCCCCGGCCCGGGTCGTGCGTGGCCAGGATCACCGTTCGGCCTTCGGCTCCCGCATCCCGCACCGCGTCGTCCACGACCTCCTTGGCTTCTTCGTCCAGCCCCGCGTACGGCTCGTCAAGGAGCAGGAGCTCGGGACGGCGGAGCAGCGCCCGGGCGACGGCGACCCGCTGGCGCATCCCCTGCGAGTAGCCGGACACCCGGTCGTCGGCCGCGTCGGCCAGACCCGCCCGCTCCAGCGCCGGCCCGACCCGCGATGGGTCGAGGCCGTACAGCGTGCACACGAACCGCAGGTTCTCCCGCGCCGTCAGGTCTTCGTACAACCGCGTGCGGTGCCCGAGCAGCTCGCATCGCCGCCGGATCTCGTCGCGGTCGCGAAGGAGATCGAACCCGAGCACCGAGCCGCTCCCGTAGGTCGGCGAGAGGGCCGTGGCCACGATCCGGAGTAGCGTGCTCTTCCCGGCGCCGTTCGGCCCCCGCAGCAGCAGCGTCTCTCCCCGTTCGACCCGGAGGCCCACCCGGACCACAGCCGGGGCGACGCCGAACACGCGCGTCACGCCCGACAGCAGGACGGCCGGAGTGGCCGGGTCGGCCGCCGGGCTGCCATGGGTGCGCGGAGCGTCCACGGTGCGGGGAATCACGCAGGCCAAGGCTACCGCAGAGCCCTTCCCTGTGAGGCATCGAGGAACCGCGTCGCCCCGGCCGGTCTTTAGGTCATCCGGAGGGTGACGAGCAGCTGGCCAGCCAGTCCTCGACGCCACCGCGGGCGACCGCACGGACCGGGATGCCCGCCCCGGCCAGCAAGCTGGCCGCCATGGCCGAACGGTGCCCGGAGGCGCAGATCGTCCACACCGGTCCTTCGAGCCCCAGCTCGGCAACCTGGGGCAGGCGTTCGGGAAGGTCGCCGACGAACAGGTGCACGCTGTCCGGGATCCGGCCGGCGTCCCATTCGCCCTGCTGACGGACGTCCAGCACGGCCGGTCCCCGCCCCGACCGGATCTCCCGGCAGAGATCGTCGACGGTTGCCACCGGATAGCTCGCCAGCTCCAGGCCGGCCCGGTGCCATGCTTCGACCCCACCGTCCAGGAACCCGAGCACGTGCTCGTACCCGACCCGCAAGAGCTGGATGACCGTTTCGGTCGCGGCGCCGGACGGCTCGAACGGCAGGACCAGCACCAGCGGCGCGTCGAAGGGCACCAGCCAGCCGACATAGCTGCCGAACGCAGGGTCGAGCTCGACGTTCAGCGAGCCCGGGATGTGGGCGCCGGCGAACGCCTCCCTCGCGCGGGCATCGACCACCCACACCCCCGAACCCAACAGCCCGGCGGCCCGTTCTGGAGTGAGCGCCGGCAGCTTCGGGATCGAACCGAGCACGCGAGGACCGGCGCGGTTGATGACGGCCATGTGGCGGTAGTACGCGGGAAACGAGGGCAGGCCCTCCAGCGCCTCGCGGACGAACGTCTGCTCGTCCGGCGCCCGGAGCGCGGCGTTCCCGTCATGTTCGGCACCGATCGTCGATGACCGGGACTTCGGCGCCGGGCCGGCCCCGCAGAAGCTGCCGGCGCCGTGCGTAGGGAGCACCCGGGTGTCGGCGGGCAGCGCGGCCAGACGCCGCAGGGTCCGGAACTGGGCCCGGGTCGATCCATCGGTCTGCTCCGGCCCCAGGAGGTCGGTTCGGCCGGCCCCGCCGACCATGAGGCTTCCCCCCGAGAACACGGCGGCCGGCTCCTCCACGCCGTCCTCGAACACGAGGTACGCGAGGTGCTCCGGCGTGTGCCCGGGCGTCTCCATGGCCACCAGCCGGATGCCGCCGAACCGCACCTCGTCGCCTTCGCGCAGCGGCCGGTGATCGAACGCGTACCGACCCCTTGCCGGCGCGCCGATCTCAGCCCCGGTGGCGTTGCGAACCTCCACCGCGCCCGACACGTAGTCGTTGTGCACGTGCGTCTCCAGCACGAACCGGATGGCCACGTCCCGGCCGGCGGCTCGGGCCAGGAACCTGCCCGCGTCCCGTTGCGGATCGATCAGCGCCGCTTCACCGCCCGAGCTGACGAGATACGTGGTGTCGCCGAGCCCGCGGGTCACGATCAGGTCGAGGTCCATGACACTTCTCCGGCAGCCGGATGAGCGTGCCGAACGGCCCACGGGCGGGGCATCGGCGATCCTCAGGCTATCTCATCGCCTGTGGAAGGCGAAGCGTCTTGATTTGCGGGATCTCTCGGGCCCGCGCGAGACTGGTCCGGCCCGCGCCCGTCCACGCCCCGGGCCCGCGCGATGCCCGTGAACCGCACGACCGACGAACGGAGGGCGCCCACGCATCGCCGTCCCAGCCGCCACCGAGTCACCCGGTTGCTGTCGGCGTCGCCACCGCTGACCTTTTTTCCGCCGGGGGTGGGTCAAGCCCGCCGGATGGGGAAGAAAAGAGTGTCGGGTGGCCGACATAGTCTCCGGATCGAAGGTCCCCATGGAGATCTCCACCAGGTTCGCCCTGAACGCTCGAGCACCAGGCGCGGCACGGCACTGGCTCGATCAGCTCGCTGGCGTCCTCCCCGGTGGCCGGCTCGACGACCTCCGGCTGGTGGTGTCCGAGCTGGTCACGAACTCCGTGATCCACTCGGATTCGCCGGGGCCCGACCGGGTCGACGTCAAGGTCCAGGTGCTCCCGGACCGGGTCCACGTGGAGGTCGTCGACTTCGGCCGGGGATTCGTGGCGGGCGTGAAGCGAGGTCCACCCGACGAGGGAGGCCGGGGCCTCGCCATCGTCCAGGGCATCGCGGACAGGTGGGGCGCCGAACGCTACCGTGAGACGATGGTCTGGGCCGAACTCTCCCTCCACAGAAGCCCGACCACCACCGTCGCTTGATCTCGGCTAGTCCAACCCGTCCGGCCCGTCCGGCCCGT
>DHWS01000163.1:15414-31598 GCA_002413305.1 Actinobacteria bacterium UBA5176
GCCCGTCCGGCCCGTCCGGCCCGGTCGAACCGTTCGGCCCGATGAGCCGCTCGTACTCCTCGCGAACCGCCGCGTAACACTCGCACGACGCCTCTTCGAGCGCCGCCCGATCCAGCACTGTGATGTGACCCCGCCGGTAACGCACCAGGCCCGCGTTCTGCAACGTGCGGGCAGCCACCGTGACCGACGGGCGGGTCACCCCCAACATGTCCGCCAGGAACTCCTGGGTCAGTTCGATCTCATCGCCCTCGACCCGGTCGTGGGTCTCCAGGAGCCACCGGGCGCACCGCTGCTGGATCTCGTGGGCACCGTTACACGCCACGCTCTGGGAGATCTGGGCGAACACCACCTGGGTGTAGGCGAACATGAGCGAGGGGAGCTTGCCTTCGGCCACCATCTCGGCCCGGAAATGGTCCACGTCCATGGTCAGGCACTCGCCGGGGACCTGCGCCATCGCGATGAAGTGGCCCAAGCTCCCACCCCCGAACAGAGCGTGCACACCGACCATGCCCTCGCGTCCGATGGTGGCGGTCTCGAGCGCCCGGCCATCCGCCAGGGGGATCATCAGCGAGATCACGCCCGACAGGGGGAAGTAGACCTTGCGGATCCGCGCCCCGGGCTCGACGAGCATGTCGTGCGGCGTGAGCGGCATTCGAGCCATGCTCGAGGCGAGGTGGTCGCGCTCTCCGTTCGGGAGTTCGGCGAGCAGGCGATTGCGCGCGAGATCCGACGCGCGAAGAGGAGACGACATGGCCCATCCCTCGATTCGGGAGACTCATCGGGCAGGGCCGAGAAGGCGGCTGGAGGTGAGAGCCCGTCTGGGGGCCAAGAGCCGGCAAGCATCCGGTGGCTTGGAGAAGACCCTACTCGTTCCGCCCTGGTCCTGGCAGTGCGTCCTCGGGTTCGACCGGTTCGAAGCCGCCGCTGGCCGTGCGCCTGATCTCGTGGGTGGCGGCCGCGCGGACCGGATGCAAGCGGTTCCGCCGCAGGCTGCCGAACAATCGCCCCGTGACCGCGAACGCGATCGGTGACGGCCGGGGGAGGGGGCGCGTCCTCGTGCGGGGGGTCCCTCAAGACTCACGGGAGGGCGGTGTCATCGATGCGGCTAGGCTAACGTCGGGCACGGGAATCCTCAAAGGCACCGGGAAGGACGCTGCGGTGGACGATTCGTTCGACTGGCTGGACCGGCTCGCCGACGCCCTGGGCGAGCGGCGCATCGAACCCAAGGAGCTCGGCGCGATCCTCAAGCTCTCCCGGCAGGTGGCGCACGGCGTGCAGCGCCGTCTGGCTCCCGCTTCGGCGTACCTCGCCGGGCTCTATGTCGGCCGCGAAACGGTGGAGGGGACGCCGCTCGAGGATGCGCTGGCGGAGGTCCTGGCCGCGGCCGGGGCTCAGCTTCCGGAAGCGGCGCCGGACGGCGAGTGAGGTCCTCGTTCGACGCCTCGCTCGGGGACCGGAAGGCAGCGCTGAGGGCGCGGATGCGGGCCGAACGCGATGCGCTCCCCCTGGAGGAGCGGATCCGCCGGGCCGCGCTGGTGGGGGAAGCCCTGTTCGCCGTGCCGGAGGTGCGGGCCGCGCGGACGGTGCTGGTCTACGCTGCCTTCGGCTCCGAGCTCCCCACCGAAGGGATCGCCGGGCGGCTGGCGGCCGGAGGGGCGCGCGTGCTGTATCCATACCTGGGCGTCGGCGGGATGGAGGCAGCGGACCTTCGGCCTGGGTCCCGGCTGGTACGGAGCGGCTACGGGCCGGCCGAACCCTCCGACCGGACCCCGGTCGATCCCGGTGCGATCGACGTCCTGCTCACGCCGGGGCTGGCCTTCGACCGGTTCGGCCATCGCCTCGGCTGGGGCGGGGGACACTTCGACCGATTCTTCGGCCGGACGCGGATGGACGCCGCTCGGGTCGGGATCGGGTTCGGCTTCCAGCTGGTCGAGGAGGTGCCCCACGGGCCGGGCGACGAACCGGTCGACCTGGTGGTGACGGATGGGGAATCGGTCGATCGCCGGGCGGTGCCGGGGCACCGGGGTCGCGACACCCCAGGTGGGCAATAATCGGAGCCGATGTCCCCTCCGGCCTCCCCGTCGCCCGCTCCGCTCCGCCGCCCCACCGCGCCGGTCCGGGTCCTGGCGGTCCGGGACGGCCAGAGCTTCGAACGCCCCGATCGGCTGGCCGCCGAGGAGCCGATGGAGGTCCGGGTCGGCGGGCCGGGCCAGGAGCCCATGAGCGTGGCCGTCACCATGCGGACCCCCGGCCATGACTTCGAGCTGGCCGCGGGGTTCCTGTACACCGAAGGCCTGGTGCGGTCGCGCGATGAGATCGTCTCCGTGAACTACTGCGAGCTCCCCGCCGAAGAACAGCAGTACAACGTGGTGACCGTTCGGCTGGCTCGGGCCTTCGACCTGGGCACCAACGCTCGGAACTTCTTCGCCAACTCGAGCTGCGGCATCTGCGGAAAGGCATCGTTGGACCACGTCCGGGTGAGCTGCCCATCGCTGCCGCCGGGACCGGTGGTGGCCGGATCGGTGATCGTCTCCCTCCCCGGCCGGCTCCGCGAGGCGCAGCGGATCTTCGAGGAGACCGGCGGACTCCACGCCGGGGGGCTGTTCGAACCGGACGGGACGCCGGCCGCGGTGCGCGAGGACGTGGGACGGCACAACGCGCTGGACAAGCTGGTGGGGTGGGCGCTGCTTGGGGACGGGCTGCCGTTGTCCGGCCGGATGCTCCTGGTGTCCGGACGGGTGAGCTTCGAGATCGTCCAGAAGGCGGCCGTTGCGAGGATCCCACTGATCTGCGCGGTCTCCGCGCCGTCGAGCCTCGCGGTAGCCGCGGCCGAGGAGCTCGGGGTAACCATGGCCGGTTTCGTCCGGGGCGGATCCTTCAACCTGTACAGCCATCCGGAGCGCGTCGACCTGGGAAGCTAGGTCGAAGAGGAGGGCGTGCCGTGGGCGGCTGGAAGATCGGTCGGATCGGGGGGGTGGCCGTCTACGTGCACCCCTCGTGGGCTATCATCGCCCTGTTCCTGGGCTTCAGCGAGTGGACCGGGTTCAGCGACCGGTTCGTGTTCCCGAGCCTCTCCCCGGCCGGCGCGCTGGCCTTGGCGGCGATCACCACGCTGCTGTTCTTCGGGTCGGTCCTGGCCCACGAGCTTGCCCACGCGGAGATGTCGAGGGCGCGCGGCATCCCCGTGCTCGGGATCACGCTCTTGCTGTTCGGCGGGGTCACCCACTCGACCGAATCTCCCCGGACCCCCAAAGAGGAGTTCCTGGTGACGGTGGTAGGGCCGGTGACGAACCTGGCCATCGGCGGTGCGCTGCTGGCACTTCACGTCTGGGGAGGTGGGTTCCTCTCCAAGCCGATCCGGGTTGGGATGGTCGGCTTCCTGGCGGTCGAGAACCTCCTCCTGGGCGGCTTCAACCTCCTCCCCGGCTTCCCGTTGGACGGCGGCCGGGTGCTGCGGGCCCTCGTCTGGCGGGCGACCGGAGACCAGCGCAAGGCGACCATCGTGGCGGGCAGGGGCGGGCAGGCCGTCGCCCTGCTGATGGTGGCGGCCGGCATCACCTGGACGGCCACCACCGGGAACGGGCTGACGCTGATCTGGAGCGTGTTCATCGGCATGTTCATCTTCCAGTCGGCATCGGCGGTGATCGCCGAGAGTCGCCGGCAGGTGCTGCACGACGCGACCGTGCGCGAGGTCATGTCACCGCCCCCTCCCACGGTCGACGCCGAGCTGCCGCTGGGGGTCGCCATCGACCGGTACCTCCAAGGGCACGCCGGCGAAGCATTCCCGGTGGTCCGGGGCGATCAGGTGATCGGGTTCGTCTCGCTCCGCACGGCGCAGGGGCTCTCCCCGGACCACCTGGTCCAGGACGCGATGGTCGGGGGGAATGGGGTGGTCGGAGCGCGACCGGACCAGCGGATGTCCGAGCTGTTCGACCGGTCGACCGACACGCACGACCTGACGGTGCTGGTCCTCGACCAGGGCCGGCTGGTCGGGGTGATCGAACCGGAGGACGTGACGCGGTACCTGCGCCGGACACAGCTGCTCCCCGGCCCGGGGGCCCCCGAGGTGCCTCCGCCGCCGGCCCCGCCGAGACCCGATCTTCCCGCCACCGGCTGAGGGGCCTGCGCCGGAGTCGAAGCGTTACCGCGCTCCCCTCTCGTTCGCCTCCCGCTTGCCGACGTGGGCCCGGCCTGCCGAGCAGAAGCTGAGGAAGTCGCACCACCGGCACTGGTCGCCGGGCGTCGGGTCGAAACTCCCCGCACCGATCCCTTCCAGTGCGGCCAGGACCCGCGCGCGCGTCTCGGAGGGGTCGCCGGCCCCCCGCGAGACCTCCTCGCCGTTCGCCAGGTAGAAGTAGGTGAGGCGGAGCTCTTCAGGCCGCTTGCCGAACACCTCGGTGCAGGCGAGAGCGTAGAGATCGAGCTGCAGCCCGGCCACCGGGTCATCCGATCCCGGTCGCTTCCCCGTCTTGTAGTCCACGACCTCCCACGGCCCGTCGGGCGTGCCGAAGATCGCGTCGATCCGCCCGTTCACGACGAACCCCCCCAGGAACAGGAGGAAGGGCCGTTCGGCGAACAGCGGCACCGCCGATCCGAACCGGCTCTCCAGGAAGGAACGCTGCAGCCGGTCAACCTTCCCCGGCTCTCCGGTCAGCTCCTCCGCGGTCAGGTCGGGCGACTCCTCGAGCTCCAGCAGTGACGCCTGCCCACTCCCCTGGCGTTCGATCCACGCGTGGACCTGCGTGCCGATGCGGGCGGCCGGCCCGCTGAACCGGGGGAGCGGTCGCACCGTGGTCCAGTAGAAGCGCTTCGGGCAGCCCGAATAGTCGATCAGCCCGCTGACCGAGACCGAGGAGGGAGCCGAAGGACGGACCGGCCCGGCGGCCTCCCGCTCCGCGAGGTGCAGGGCGAGCGTCCCGCGCTCCGCCGCGGCGGCTTGGTACCGCTCGACATCCTCGGGCGACAGGGCCACCGCCCGGGCCGATGCTCGGATGCCTGCGGCGCCGGCCGTCGCGGCTTCGACCGCCGCCTCCCGCCAGCCCTCGGGGAACAGCTCATCGGCTTCGGCCCGGAGCGCCTGCCCCGGCCACGCCCGGACGAACCGTTCCCGATACTTCACCAGCGGGTTCTCCTCCGAGACGTCCGGCCCCCGGTCCACGGCCGCCGATCCGCTCTCCTCGCCCCACGCCGCGAGCTCCTCGAAGAACACACTGTCGTCCTTCGGCTTCCCGGTGTCGTCGCCGTACCAGTGGGCGCCGCTCACGAACAATCGCTTCCGGGCCCGGGTGAGGGCGACGTAGCAGGTCCGGCGCTCTTCGACCAGCGCCTGGTCCCGCAGGGCGTACCAGAACTCACGCAGGTTGCCCTGGAACGACGGCAGGATGTCCCGGTCCCCGCGAAGCTCGAAGTCGAGCGATCTCCCTTTCTCCGCGGGGTTCTGCTGGACGCGGAAGTCCGGCAGGATGTCCTTGGCCATCCCCGGGACGAACACCGCGTCGAACTCCAGCCCCTTCACCTGGTGGATGGTCATGACCTTCACGGAGTCGTCCTCGCTCGGCTGGACCGGGGACCATTCGGGGCGGTCGGTCGCCTCCACGGCCTCGAGGTAGTCGAGGAACGCCCGGATGGTCAGCTCGCCCTCCAGCGGGGTGAACTCGTGGACCTCGTCGAGGAAGGCCGCGAGATTCCGCCGGGTGGCCAGCGCCTGCTGGGTGGCCAGGCTCGCGTCCAGTTCGGTCAAGAGCCCGATCCGGCGGATGATCTCGGCCAGGAACTCCCCCACCGGCCGACGCGCCTCGGCCCGGAGCCCGGCGAGCTCACGGCGGAACTCCTCCAGCCGAACCCGGCCCTCGTCGGAGAGGTACGTGACGTCGTCGAGGTGTTCGAGCGCCTCCGCGAACAGGAAGGGAGGGGTCTCCTCTTCGTCCTCTCCGCGCAGGTCGCGGCCCCGGTCGCGGAGGTCGTAGTTCTTCTCTTTCGCCCAGGCAGCGACCCGTGCCAGGTCCTTGAATCCGACGCGATACCGGGGCCCCAACAGGATCCGGGCCAGCGACACCCCCGCGTACGGATCGGCCACCGCCCGGACGTAGGCCAGCACCTCCACCACCTCGGGGAGCTTCAGCAGCCCGGCCAGACCGATGATCTCGACGGGGATGCCGCGTTCCGCGAACGCCCGCTGGATCGGGACGAACAGGCGGCTCTTCCGGCACAGCACAGCGGACTCCGACCACGGCCCGCCCTCTTCGTGCAGCCGGAGGATCCGGTCGGCGATGGCGTCGGCTTCGGCCTGCTCGTCGGCGAACCGCCGGACCTCGACCTCGCCGTCGCCGTTCGCCGGCCACGGGACCAGCCTCTTGTCCGGGTCGGGTCGCTGGCCGGGCGGGAGATCTCGCACGATCCGGTCGGCGGCAGCCAGGATATGCGCGCCCGAGCGGAAGTTCGTGTAGAGGGGCAGCTTGTCCGCTTCGGACCCATCCCGGCGGCGGAACTCTCCTCGGAACGCGATGAGGTTGAACAGGCTCGCCCCTCGCCACGCGTAGATGTTCTGGTCGGGGTCCCCGACGGCCGTGACCGGGAAGCCCTCGCCGAACACCAGCTGGATCAGTTGCGCCTGGGCCACGTTCGTGTCCTGGTACTCGTCCAGCACGACCGCCTCGTACCGCTGCCGGTATTCAGCCCCGACCTCCGGGAAGCGCTCGACGATCTGCAGAGCGAGCGTGATCTGGTCCCCGAAGTCGATCACCCCCAGCTCGCGCTTCAGCCGCTGGAAGCGTGCTGCGGCCCGGGCCAGCTCGATCCGCTGGAGGATGGCCTCGCGGACGCGGGGCTGCTGTTGATAGGTGCGGTTCTCGGGCGTCTCCACGTCGGCCAGGCGGGTCTCGTTGAACGCCACGATCTCCCCCGGGACGACGCGGTGGTTCGCGGCCTGGTCGGCGAGCGACAGGATGTTCTCGACCAGCGTCGGCTGCCACGTGGAGGTGACGTGGTCGAACGTCATCTCGTCCAGGACCCGGGCGCAAAGCTCCACCCGCTGGGCCGAGGTCAGCACGCGCTGGCCGGGCTCGATCCCCACCCGCAGGCCGTGGCGGTCCAGGACCTGGGCAGCGAACCCATGGTAGTTCAGGATGGTTGGCTCCTCGCCCTCGGGAAGCTCCACGGCGGACAGCGCCCGCCGGATCCGGAGCTGGAGGTTCTCGGTGGCCTTGTTCGTGAAGGTCAGGCACAGCACGCTGCCGGGCAGCACGCCCTCGTGGGGGGCCTGGAGCCGGCCCAGCGCGACCAACGCGAGGTACACCACCCGGGCGGCGATGACCGACGTCTTCCCCGACCCCGCCCCGGCCACGATCACGTACGGTTCGAGCGGCATCGAGATCGCCCTCCACTGGTCGGGCGTGGGTTGGAACCCACCGAGCGCTGCCCGGATCTCCGGCGGGGCCGCGGGGTCGCCGGTCTCGGCCGAACGGCTCATCTCGGGCCCTCCGCGATCGGGAACAGCTCGCCGCCTTCGGGGAACAGTGGACACAGCGTCTTGAAGCGGCAGAACCAGCAGTTCGCCGCGGGGCTCGGCCGGTAGCTCTCGCTCTCCAGCAGCTCGCCGAGACGCCCGATCAGTCCGCCGAGACGCTCGGTCATCAGCTGCTCGTACTCCCCCCGGACCCTGTCCGTGATCGGGAGCTGGGCGACGGCGAACGGCGCGGCAGCGGCCTGGTTCCGCTTCGGCGGATCCCGGAGGTACGCGAGCTCGACCGCCTTCACCGGGCGAAAGGCGGCGAGCTCTTCGGCCCGGTTCACCGCCAGGTAGTACATGCCGAGCTGGAGGTTCTCCTCGGGCTTCAGGACGTCCGCTGCCCGCCCGGTCTTGTAGTCGGTGATCAGCGTGCCGCCCCCGGCCCGGCCGATCCGGTCGATGTAGCCCGTCACCGTCGCGCCGTCGGATTCGAATTGGAACCGGACCTCGACGGCGAGGGCCTCCGCGGAGCCGTAGTGCCGGAACCAGTCCGGGAGCATCTTGCCGACCACCAGGCGGCGGAACGCGTCGGAAACCGCGTGAGAGGGGAACTCCTGCTCCCGCCACCGGTGCTCGGCCGCGGCGACCAGGGCCTCCGTGGTGCGTTCGACCAGCCCGTTCTCGCAGTCCTCGATGATGCGGTGCACGAGGTGGCCGACCCACGCGTGGTAGCCGGCCCGGTCCTCCAATCCCAACTCCTCCCCGAGCACGTATTGCAGCTCGCAGTTCTCGAGCGTGCTGAGCTTCGAATACGAGGTTCGGACCTGTTCGTGGAGCGGCCGGTCCGACGCCGTCCAGTCGCGCTGGAACCACCACCCGCGGGGATCGATGGGGAGGCTCACCAGACCCGTGAGCGCGGCCAGGCGGTCCCAGGCGGGCGCTCCCGCGTCGGCCAGCCTCCGCCGCCAGGCGGCCGCGGCCTCGGCCACCGACAGGGGGTCCGGGAACGGGCCGGCCGGAGCGGTACGCCAGTGTATGCCGAGCTCGGCAACGAACCTCGATCGCGCGGCGAGCCCCGCATCCTCGCCGTGCGGATCGCTGGCCATGAGCAGGACCCGCCGGCGGGCCCGCCCGAGCACCACGTCGAACAACCGGCGTTCGTCCTTCAGCCGCAGCCGGTTGCGTTCGGACTGGCTGGTCCGTCCCTGCAGCATGGCCAGGTCGAACAGCGGCTCGGGGCGGGACAGGCTGGGGAAGTTCCCCTCCATCGCTCCGGCTACGATCACCGTGTCGAACTCGAGCCCGGCGGTGGCGTGGGCGGTGAGGACTCGTACCGCGTCGGCCTCGCTCGCACCCTCGCCGGCGAGGCCCGGCCCCTCTTCTCCCGCTTCGAGCAGGTCGAGGAACGAACCCACCGACCGGTCCGAGCCCTCGTCGGCGCGCGAGACGGAGTCCGCGAACGTGAGGACCGCCGCCAGCGACCGGCGGGCCTCCTGGGAGACATCCGCGGCCTGGACCAGACGCCGGGAGTAGGGAAGCTCGCGCCACAGCGTCGCGAACGCGTCGAGGGCCGAACGGCCGGCGACGGCCTCCGACGCGGCGAGGACCTCCCGCAGCGAGGCGAGACCGGCCGCCTCACCGGCGTCGAGCCCCTCATCCTGGAACACCGCGCGCCACGGAGGGTCGCCGGCCGCCCTCGCCGCCCGGACCAGCCCACGAGCCGCGGCTGGCGAGAGGCGAGCCAGTTCCGACGTCAGGACCGATTCGACCAGTCCGTCTCGTTCGGCCGGCCGGGCCAGCCACCGAAGGGCCAGGAGATACGGGAACGTGGCCGGCTCACCCAGGAGCGACAGGCCACCCTCTGGGGTGACCCGGGGAACACCGGCGTCGTCGAGCGCCCGCACGAGGCCACCGAGGTGCGAACCCTGCCGGCGGACCACCACCGCCATGTTCCTCCACGCGACCCCGTCCTCGATGTGGACCCGACGCAGTTCCCGGGCGATGGCGGCGTGCTCCTCGGACGTGTGCGCCGTGGACCATGCCTCGACCGTCGCCCCCTGAGGGCTCCGGTGCCGGGTCCGGAGCTCGACGTGGCCCGCATTGGGCAGGTGCTCGACGAACGCCCGCAACGGCTCGTCGGTGGTGCCCTGGAACGAGTAGACGTGGGAACCGAGGTCGCCGGCGACCACCAGCGTCTCCCCCATTGAGTGCACGATCAGCGACTCCTCGGAGAACGTGGCCTCCTGGTAGTCGTCGACCAGCAGGTGGTCGAACAGCGGCTCAGCACGCCCGGCCGCCGCGGCCGCCTGTACGACGAGTCCGGCGAAGTCGACCGCACCGAGCTCGCCGAGCACGTCCAGGTACCGCCGGTAGAACTCGGCCAGCTCCAGCCATCCCGAGGTGCCGCTCCGGCCGGCACGCGACGCGAGCTGCGCTGGATCCACCAGCGACTCCTGGGCGCGGAGCACGAACTGGCGGACCCCGTCGGCGAACCCACGAAGCCGGAGCATCCCGGCGAACGCCGGCCATTCGACCGGATCCTCTCCCTGCAGGAGCTCCCGGACCCGGGCGAACTGGTCGAAGGCGGTCAGGACCTCGGGCGGGCGCTCGTATCCCAGGGCGTCGAACCGCAGGGAGAGCGTGTGGTAGGCCAGCGCATGGACCGTCATCACCCGCACGTCGGGGAGCGCACGGCGAAGCCGGTCCAGGATGGCCGCCCGGGACATCCGCCGGGCGGACTTCGTTCGGACCACCAAGCCGACCCGCTCGGGGTCCGCGCCCCCCTCGACAAGCCGGGCGAAGCGCTCCCTGAGCACGACAGTCTTGCCGGTGCCGGCTGCCCCGCTGACCAGCAGCGGACCTCGTTCGTGCTCGAGCACCAGGCGCTGACCTTCGTCGGGCACGAAGGCGGGGACGGTGTCGAGCTCCTCGATGGTGGTCACGGGCGCATGCTACTCCCGAGGTACGACACCCCGGATGCCCAGGTCAACGGGCCGTTTCGCCGGCCTCCCGCTCGATGGGCCCGGCCTGGGACGCGTTCACCCGGTGCGCGACCTGATCGGCGAACGTCCGGTACGCCCCAGCCGGATCCCACCCCATGGTTCCCTCCTCCTCAGCCACGAACCGGACCTCGAGGACTTCGTCCCGGGCTCGGGTCTGCGCAGCGGAGCGGAACCACTGGAGGCTCCCGGGCGGCAGGACCAGCGGCCCGGACGTACCGAAGGAACGCTGGGAGGGATCGTCGACCACGATCGGGGCGGAGTGGAAGATGCGAGCAAGCGCGGCGCGCCCCCGGTCATCGGTCGCCCCTGTCAGGAGCCCGCGTTCGGTCCACCGGGCCCAGGCGACCGGTTCGTCACCATCTTCCTTGCGATAGAACTCGGCGCGCACGTCCTCTTCCCCTTGCCTCCTCTCGCGACCGTCATCCCCTCGCTCAGGGACTCGGCCCTCGCCCTCACGATTCGACGCCGACGTCCGGTGCACCGAGCAGGACCCACACGGCCGCGGCGGCCAGCGTCTGGGCGGCCATCGAGGCATCCCAGACGGCCAGGACGTCCTGCAGCAGGACCCGGTCGTCGTCGCTGAACCCGCGCGCCTTCAGCGCCGTCCACTGGAGTTCCACGGGATGCGGGAGCGTGGCGATCCCGGCCAGCACGACCCGCCGGAGCCGCACGGTGGTCTCGTTCCAGGGCCGGGTACCGGGCAACCTGCCCAGCGATCCCCACAGCGTGTCGAGCGCGGCGGGCCACCGGGCGAACAGCCGGAGCGGCGTGGGCGGAGCCGGGGTGCCGAACGCTTCAGCCGACTGCTCGAGGACGCCGCGGGCATCGTCCGGTGAGGGGTGGAAGGACATCCACCGCTGCCACTCGGGAACCCCTCGGCGGATGGGGGGTTCCTCGCGGCCCGTGCCGGCGATGCGGTCACGGCGGGCCGCCCGGTACATAGCGTGCACCACCACCTGCACCTTCGGCGCGGCGAGATAGCCGGCCTTTGCCGACTCCTCGATGCGCCGCACTTCTTCCTCGGCGAGTTCGTCCTGAAGGCCTTTGAGCACCGGAGGGGTGTCGAACCAGGTCCGAACGCTCTCGACGGCCTCGGTCCGGAGCACGCGGGCGAGCGATAGGAAGCTCTTGCCCACGTTCGGGCGGACGGCGGACCACGCGGCGGTGAAGAACGCCGGGTTCTGGGCGGCGGCCTCGATGGCCGGGTCGAGCCAGCCCACCCGAAGCGTCTGCCGGATGTCCTCCCGCACGGCTCCGAGCACGGTCGCCTGCTCGTGGAGGACCTGAGGGGACGGACCGCTCACCGGCGACGTGGCGGTCCGAGGCGAGGGCCCGGGGACGTTCATCCGGTGGCCTGCGTCATGTCGATGGTCCTCGGCACGGCTCGAACCCGCACGTCGTGGGGCATCCGACATCGAGCCTAGCAGCCGCGTCGAGGGCCGAAGGCCTGGCCTGCGGAGTCGTGTCGTAGGCGACGGATAGACTCCAGACCGGAGAGGGGGTGCTTCGTGGAACCCGTCGATCGAGCCTCTCTCCCCCTCGAACGGAGACCGGTGCTGGCCCCGGGATCCAGACCGGCGGGCTCCGGCGTACCGCGAGCCTCGACCTCCCTGTGGGGCGCGCTCCGGGCTCTGCCGGGGTCAAACGCCCGGGTCGCCGCGACCGGCGAGGTCGTGGTGGCCCTTGGCCGGGCGAGCCCGTCCCTGTACGTGGTCGAGCGTGGTGCGGTGGCGGTCGGGTGGACAGGTCCCTCTGGGCGCCGGGCACTGATAGGGGTCCTCGGCCCTGGCGAGGTGTTCGGCCACGAGGGATTCCTGCTCGAACCGCTCACAGGACGGCTGCTGCCGGAGGTCCGGGCGCTCGTGCGGACCGAGCTGGTCCGTGTCCCGGCGGCCGAGGCTTGGTTGGCGGCCGGCCGGGAACCGGAGGTGGCCCGGATGCTGATCGGCGCGCTGACCCGTCGGTCATCGCGGCTCGAACGCCAGCTGGCCCGGACGCTGACCCTCCCGCTCGCGGAGCGGCTGCTCGACACGCTGGCAGAGCTGGCCACGATCGCGGGCAGGGAGTCGGCCGGGTGGCGGACGATCGACGTCCCGCTGACCCAGGAAGCGCTCGCCTCGCTGGTCGGGGTCACGCGGGAGAGTGTGAACCGCGCGTTCCGTGCGCTGGCGAGGAAGGGTCTTCTCCGCAGGAGAGGCCGGCTCTACTCGGTCGCGGACGGCGTCACCCGCCCGGACGTATCGGCCTCCCTGCGAGGGGAGGGGGTCGATGCCGCGGCCCCACCGGCTTTCGGCCTCCGGGACCGGGCGCGCTTCGATGCGGAGGCCAGCGCGAACCTCCCTTCCGACGGATCCCCTTCGGGAAGCACGCGGCCCTCCTCCTCGAGCTTAACGAGGTGGGCCAGCACCGACCGAGCGGCGATGGGATGAAGCTCTTTCGGGTAGTCGCCGTAGATCGCGGGAACCAGCTCGGCCGGCGTGCGGGGGCCGTTGCCCAGACCCTCCAGCACCTGTCGTTCGCGCAGCTCGCGGTGGTCGAGGTACTCCTCGAGCTTGGCCGTTCCCTCCCAAACGGCCGGCCCGTGTCCGGGAAGCAGGACGCGGGGTCGGAGCTCCCGCATGGCTCGAAGGGAGCGGAGGTAGTCGGCCAGGCGGCCCTCCGGAGGATCGATCACGCTCGTTCCCCGCCCCAGCACGGCGTCTCCTGTGAACAGCAGACCGAGCTCGGGCTGGTGGAAGACCGTGTGGTCGGCCGTGTGTCCCGGGGTGTGGACGGCGTGGAGCCGCGCCTCGCCCGCTCCGAACACCTGGCCGTCGGTAAGTGGCCGTTCGTCACCTCGCGGAGCGAAGGCGAAGATGGGCGCCCCGCTGGCGGCGGCGAGGGCGCCGGCCGCGGGGGCGTGGTCCGGATGATGGTGTGTGAGGAGGATGAGGAGCGCCTCGCCCGCTTCCCGCAGGACCTCGCGGACGTGCCCTTCGTCGGGCGGCCCCGGATCGATCACGATGGAGGGGGCATCGCCGACGATCCAGGTGTTCGTCCCCTGGAGCGTGTACGGTCCGGCGTTGGGGGCCAGCACGCGACGGATCCTGGGCATCGGTCAGCCCTCGGCGACCCGCGGTGGCGAAGGTACGGCCTCCGGCGGCCTGGGGGGATCCGTGGAGAAACTCGGTGATAGCGGCCAGCTGTGCATCCGGGAATGATGGCAGAGTAGGCTGGATGGACGGCGACGGGGTCTCGCTCGCCGAACGGCTGCGTTCGACCATCGCTTCGGGCGGACCGATCCCTTTCGCCCGGTTCATGGAGGCGGCGCTCTACGATCCCGACGAGGGCTTCTACGAGCAGCGCCGGATCGGTGAACGGGCCGACTTCGTGACGAGCCCGCACGTTTCGCCGGCTTTCGGCGAACTCCTCGCGCGGCAGATCGAGGAGTACCGCGAGCTCCTCGGCGATCCGGCGTCCTTCACCGTGGTCGAAGCCGGTGCCGGCGACGGGACGCTCGCCCGGCAGCTCATGGAGCGCCTCCCTGAACGAGCCGGACGGCGCGTCAGGTACATCGCGATCGAACGAAGCTCCCACTACCGGGAGCAGCTGCGAGCGATCCCCGGCCTCGAGGTGGCCGGTTCGCTCCGGTCGTTCGGCAGGATCGAGAGCGGCTGCCTGATCGCCAACGAGGTCCTGGACAACCTCCCCTTCGCCCGGCTGCGCCACGTCGCCAGGGGATGGGCGGAGCTCTTCGTCGGGATGGACGGCGCCGGGCGGTTCGTACTGGTCGAAGGATCACCGTCGTCCCCTTCGCTGCTGGCCCACCTGCGGCACGCCCCGCCTGGGACGGAGGTTGCCGTGTCGCTCGCTGCGTTCGACTTCCTCGACGCACTGGCCTCCCTGTTCAGGCGCGGCTACGCGCTCCTGATCGACTATGGCTACCGGGGGGCGAGCGAGCGGGCCACACCCGTCCACGGGTATCGCACCCACACCATCGACCTCGAGGTGCTGGACGCGCCGGGCGCCAGGGACATCACCGCGGGGATCGACGTCGATGCCCTCGCCGCGCACGCCCGGGCAAGGGGCCTGGCCGTGTTCGGCCCGGTCACCCAGCGAGACGGCCTCCTGGCCCTCGGATTCGCCGAGCTCGACGAAGCCGGGCGCCGTCGGCAGGTCGAAGCGATCGACGCCCGGCGCGGTATCGAGAGCGTCCGGATCTTCTCGAACCGGAACCGGGCGCGGCAGCTGATCGCGAACGAAGGGCTTGGCGGGTTCTGGTTCCTGGGCCTGGGGATCGGGACCGACGCTCGCCCCCGAGCGTTTCGCTAGCACCCGCCGGACCGGGGCTGCCGCTCGATCCCTACCGGTCGACGTCCCCCACGACGAAGAACACGCTCCCCAGCACGGCGATGAGGTCCGGCACCAGCGCGCCAGGCAGCAGCGCCGGGATCATCGACACGTTCGAGAACGAAGCGGTTCGCATCTTCATCCGGTAGGGGAACTCCCCGCCGTCACCCACCAGGTAGTACCCCATGAGCCCCAGCGGGTTCTCGGTCCGCACGTAGATCTCGCCCTCCGAGGGCTTGATCTTCTTGGGGAGCTTCGGGTTGATGTACTGGCCGGGGGGGAGCTTGTCCAGGCACTGTTCGATGATCTTGCAGGACTCCCACATCCGCCGGACCAGCACCCACAGCCGGTCGTAGCAGTCGCCGTTCTGGCCGACGGGGACGTCGAACTCGACCTCGCCGTATTTCTCGTACGGCGCGTCCTTCCGGGCGTCCATCGCCACGCCACTCGCCTGCAGGACCGGACCGGAACACCCGTAGGAGGTGGCCACCTCGGGCGCCAGCACGCCGATCCCCTTCGTCCGGGCGGCGATGATCTCGTTGCCCATCACCAGGTTGTCGAAGTCGACCAGCTTCTTGCGGACCCACGTCAACGTCTCGCCGGCCCGCTTCAGGAACCCCCGGGGAAGATCGTCCTTCAGCCCGCCGACCCGCGCGTACGAGTGGTGCATGCGGGCGCCGGTCGCGGTCTCCATGAGGTCCTGGATCATCTCCCGCTCGCGGAACGCGTAGAACACCGGCGTCATCGCACCCAGCTCGAGCGGATAGGAGCCGCAGAACATCAGATGGTTCAGCAGGCGGTTCCATTCGGCCATCATCGTGCGGATCCACTGGGCCCGCTCCGGGACCTCCACGCCGATCAGGCGCTCGCAGGCGATGACCCACCCCAGCTCGTTGTTGAAGGCCGAAAGCCAATCGTGCCGGTTCATCAGCACCAGGACCTGGCGGGTGTCCCGGTACTCGACGAGCTTCTCGGCCGCCCGGTGCATGTAGCCGATGACCGGTTCTGCCCGGATGATCTTCTCTCCGTCCAGCTCCAGGACCACCCGGAGCACCCCGTGCGTCGATGGGTGCTGCGGCCCGATATTGAGGATCATCTCCTCGGCGTGGAGCGGACCTTCAGTGATGATGTCGATGCCGCCACCGCGGAGCATCCATGCGTCGCTGGCGGCCGTGAACGCGGCCTGCTGGCGAACCAGGTCCTCCCGGGTGTCCATCGAAGCCGAAGCGTACCAGAGCACCGCTGTCCGGCTCGTCGCCCGCGAGCGGGACGCGCTACCGTCACCCGCCATGGACTTCTCGATCCCCCCCGGAGGATCAGGAACTCGTGACCGGCCTCCGCTCGTTCATCGATCGCCAGGTCCGTCCGGTCGAAGATTCCAGCCCGAGATCCAGCGGCTCGTCATC
>DHWS01000163.1:31735-32210 GCA_002413305.1 Actinobacteria bacterium UBA5176
AGCGGCTCGTCATCGCCCGCTCGCTCGGCCTGTAGCCCGGTCGGGTGACCGGTCGGGCCGCTCCGACCGGCTGCTACATTCGCAGCCGATGAGCATCCTCTCGTACCTCAAGTTCGACATGACGGAGGACTTCGACCGCGAACGGTTCGAACGGGACCTCCACGACATGTTTGAGCTGGCGCAGCACCAACCGGGTTTCCAGTGGGCCGAGATGGGTCCGTCGATGACCACGCCGAACGTCTACCTCATCGTGTCGGAGTGGGACGAGGTCGATCAGGTCCGGGCCTGGGAGCACGTCGAGGAGCACGAAGGGATCGCCCACGTGTGGGAGCCGCGGTACCGGGAGCCGCTGCTGCATCGCCGGTTCGTCCCCTGGGTGCGACCGCAGCCATGAGCGCGCGCCCGAAGCCCGGGTCGGAGGACCGGCGTCGGGAGCTTCCGTCCGTCGACGCGCTGCTCCGCTCCGGACCCGGAC
>DHWS01000163.1:32366-32637 GCA_002413305.1 Actinobacteria bacterium UBA5176
TGCTCCGCTCCGGACCCGGACGCAGGGGCCAGCTGAAGTTCGGCCGGCCGCTCCTCAAGGACGCCCTCAGCCTGACGCTGAAGGAGATCCGCGGCGACGCGACCAACGGTCGGGCGGTCCCCGACACCGAGATCATCCTGGCCCGGGCCCTCGGGTCCGCGTCGCGCACCTCCTACGGCGTGAGCGCTGTGATCAACGCCACGGGTGTCCTCCTGCACACGGGTCTCGGCCGGGCCCCGCTCCCCATCCGCGCCGCCGAAGCCGCCGCCCG
>DHWS01000104.1:0-13735 GCA_002413305.1 Actinobacteria bacterium UBA5176
CGTTCGCCTGTCCGATGAACTTCGCGGGTGCGTAGTAATACTCCTCCTCGCGCCAGTGAACCGCGATCTGGGCTTCGGAAACCTGGACTTCTTCTTCTGCCATCGCTCTACCTCCTGCCGCAACGCGCCGCGGGACTACCTATTGAACCCGACCCCCGTTCGGATCGCGATGCCCATCGGTCCCCCTTCATCCTCAGGGGCCGTTTCGCATCGCCCTCCAACTCGGCGATCCGGCCTCGGCAGCCCGCTTCGCGCCGGACGCCTGGCGAAGGTTGACGCCGGTGACCAGGATGAGAGCCAGCAACGCGGACACGATCGCTGCCGTGCCGGCCGCGACGAAGCGGTGGTCCCGGATGATGAGTTCGACGTTCGTGGCTCCCTGCCCCGGCATGGTGGCCAGCGCGAACAGGCCGAGTGCCACCATCGCCAGGAGGGCCGCCCACCAAGCGGCGACGAGCACGACGCCACGCCGGTCGGGACGGTCGGGCTCGGCCCTGGCCCACATCTCGGCCATCGCCCGGGCCGGGACCACCAGGTTCACCCCTGGGATCACCCAGGCGGAGAGGATGGTCTCCGGCCGGGATCGAGGCGGCGTGTCACTGGTCCGCCGGATCTCGGCCTGCCATTGCCAGGCCAGCCAGGCCACGATGGTCAGGCCCAGCACGAAGGGAAGGACGTGCACCAGTCCCATCAACCACGAATGGCTCCGAGCCAGCTCGGGCCCGGCGGCGTGATGGCGCTGCAACTCGTGGCGCCACCGTAGGTCGAACGTCAGCACGTCGATGACGAAGGCCGCTCCGAGCGCGCACAGAGCGAGGAGGATCCCCGCGGTCAGCGTGAGGGCGAACGCGATGCTCTGATCCCGCGAGTTCCGTGTACGGACCATGGACGATCTCCGCTTCGGCTACGGCGCAGCCTATACCTGCGAGGTCCCGCATCAGAGATCTCCTTCCCGGGTCAGCCCTCGGGATTGCCCGTGAGTTCGGCGCAGCATGCGGCGAACACGGCCGTGTGGCGGTCGACGTCCTCCCCGGTGGTGGCCGGGGACATCAGGGCCATGTTGTGGAAGGGCGTGAGCAGGGTCCCGCGGTTCAGCGCGTACAGGTGCGTGAACCTCGACAGCTCGTGATCGTCGGCGCCGGCCGCCTCGCCACCCGTGCGGGGCGGGACCGGGCAGAACCAGTACTCGGCCCGGGCTCCCAGCTGCTGCACCTCCCACGTCAAGCCGAACCGTTCGATGCCCTCCTTCACCCCGGAGGCCCACCTGTTGGCCAGGGGAAGCATCCGGTCGAACGCTTCCTCGGTCAGCACGTGCTCCAGCGTGGCCCGCATGGCGCGAAGGGACAGGGCGTTGCCCGAGAGCGTCCCACCGATCCCCCCCACGTCGGTGGACGGCAGCGATGCCATGTGGGCCTGGACCTGTCCGGCCACCGCCGCGCTCATCCCGTAGCAGGCGGCCGGGACCCCGCTGGCCAGCGGCTTGCCGATGGTGAGGAGGTCGGGCTCAAGGCCCCACGCGCGCGTCGCTCCACCGGGCCCGGCACAGATGGTGTGCGTTTTCGTCGAGCACCAGGTAGGTGCCGTGCGCCCTGGTGAGCGTCCGGAGCTGCTCGTGGAAGCCCGGTTCGGGCAGCACGATCCCGATGTTGGTCAGGGCGGGCTCAGCCAGGACGCAGGCCACGTCTTCGTGCGCCAGCGCCTCCTCGAGCGCGGGGACGTCGTTGAACTCGACCACCCGGGTGGTGAGCGCCGGATCGACCGGCGGCCCCACGTTGCCCGGCCGGAGGCCTTGCTTCCCGTCCACCAACGTGGTGATGGTCTCGTCGACCGAGCCGTGGTAGCACCAGTTGAAGACCAGGATCTTGAGACGCCCGCTGATCGCCCGGGCCAGCCGGATCGCGAAACGGTTCGCGTCGGTGGCCGTGAGGCAGAACTGCCAGAAGGGAAGGCCGAACCGGCGGGCCATCTCCTCACCGACCCAGATCGCGTCCTCTGTCGGGAGCATCAGGGTGATGCCCTTCGCCGCCTGATCGGCCACCGCAGCGACCGCGCGCTCCGGCGCGTGCCCGGTCATCGCCCCGGTGTCCCCCAGGCAGAAGTCCACGTACTCCCGCCCGTCGACGTCGGTGAATCGCGCCCCACCGGCCTCGGCCAGGAAAACCGGGAACGGCCCGGCCCATTCGGTCATCCAGGGCATCGGGACCCCGGCGAGCAGCGATCCCTTCGACCGTTCGAACAGGTCCCGGGACCTCGGGTGTTCGGTATC
The DNA here is from genome assembly GCA_002413305.1 of Actinobacteria bacterium UBA5176. Lineage (GTDB taxonomy): Bacteria > Actinomycetota > UBA4738 > UBA4738 > UBA4738 > UBA4738. The sequence continues at coordinate 2,267 of DHWS01000104.1, forward strand.
GAAGCGCCGCACCTCTTTCTCCATCAGCGACGCCAGCCTCTTCCGGTCGACGGTCTCCACGTGTCCTCCTCGCTCCCATCCGATGGCGGTCACTGCTCCTGGCCCGATCCGGCCATGCCGGCGCAAGCGCCCGATCGGGTCGTGATAGCCTCGCGGTCCCGCGCGGGCCGTCGGTGCCGTGCGGACCGCCACGCCGGTCGTCGACGATGGCACCGATCACAGCGAGGACGAGGCGAGATGTCGACGAACGACACCCATGTTGCCAGGGTCGATGGGATCGAGCTCGGGTACCGGGACATCGGGGAGGGCGCGCCGCTCCTCCTCCTGCACGGCGGCTTCGGGACGGTCGAGATGTTCGGGACCAACGTGGAGCTCCTCGCCGCCGGGCGTCGGGTCATCGGGGTCGACCTCCAGTCGCACGGACGCTCGCCGGCCGCCGAACGGCCGATGCGCTTCGAAACCATGGCGGAGGACATCGCCGCCCTGATCGGCAACCTCGGTCTGGAGCGTGCCTCCATCATGGGCTTCTCACTCGGCGGAGCCGTGGGGTTGCGGACCGCGATCCAGCATCCGGATCTCGTCGAGCGCCTCGTTCTGGTGTCGACGGTGTTCAAGCGGGAGGGGTGGTATCCGGAGATGCGAGCCGGCATGGACGCGATGGGCCCGGAGACCGCCGGCTTCCTGATGCAGAGTCCGCTGTACGAGGCCTACCAGCGCGTCGCGCCGCGGGTGGAGGACTGGCCGATCCTGGTGCGACAGGTGACCGAGGTCGTGAAGATCGACTACGACTGGTCGGCGGAGGTCCCCGGGTTGCCGATGCCCGTCATGCTGGTGATCGGCGACGCGGACGGGATCCCGCCGTCCCATGCGGTCGAGTTCTTCGGCCTGGGCGGCGGCGGCCAGCGCGACGCCGGCTGGGACCGGTTGGGAATAACCCACCACCGTCTCGCGATCCTGCCGGGCGTGACCCATTACGACATCAATGCCGTACCCGCGCTCTCCGCCGCAGTCATCCCGTTCCTCGACGGTGCATAGCGTCAGACGTGCGCGAGGAGAAGGTCCAGCGGCCGAGGCACTCGGCTGAGATCCAGCGCGTCGACGAGCAGGCGCGCGTATCGGATCTTCCGGCTGCCGCCGCTCCCCATGAAGCGCCGGAGCTGCTCCTCGTCGGTCCGTCCTCGCCACGCAGGCTCCCTCTGGAGGGTGCGGAATGGTCCAAGGTCTCCCTGGGAGTCGACGACCTGTTCCACGGAGGCGGCACCGAGGGAGCGGATCAGCTCGTCCTCCAGGTCCGCGACGCACACGTAGAAACCCAGTGACTCCATGTCGGACCGAGTGAGGTTGGAGCCGAGACCGGCTCGCTCGAGACCGCGCCGGAAGGTGCCCTCCTCCGCGGCGTCACACAGGCCGGCCAGCCTGAGGTCGAGCCCCGGAGGGCCGAACCGATCCAGGAAACTTCCGATGTTCGTCGCACCCCCCATGGGCACGATGGAGACATTCTCGGCGTCGAGGTCCCGACCACGGCGGTCAGCCAGCGCCTCGAGCGCGAGCTGGTCGCTGATCCCTTCGACAAGCACCACGGTACGCGCGGAGAAGGCCTCAGCCTCCAGTGGGCGATCGAGGTCGGCCTGGACGCCTGCCCACCTGTCTCGAGGCATCTCCATACCCATCAGGGTATCGAAGGTCGTGCGCGCGGCGAGAATCGATCGGTCCGCGTACGCTGAGGCGAAGGGCAGCTCTGGACGCGAGCCGCCCGGCGATGGAGGAGGCGCACATGGTGAAGGTGGGGATCCTGGCCCGCATGGAAGCGAAGCCGGGCAAGGAGGACGACGTCGCGGCCTTCCTGGAGGGAGCACTACCCCTCGTGCAGGAGGAGCCCGGCACCGTCACGTGGTACGCGATCCGCATCAGCCCCTCGGAGTTCGGCATCTTCGACACGTTCGAGGACGACGCCGGTCGGCAGGCTCATCTCTCGGGCAAGGTGGCCGAGGCGCTGATGGCGAATGCTTCGGAGCTCTTCGTTGGCGGGCCCGACATCGGGCAGGTCGAGGTCCTGGCGTCGAAGTAGCGTAGCCAAGCTCTTTCGCCGGCGGCTACTCTCCGGTCAGCCCGTCCACCGACTCCCGCAGGAGGTCGGCATGGCCGTTGTGCCGTGCGTACTCCTCGATCATGTGGGCCAGGATCCATCGCAGGCTGGGTGCCCGACCGTCGGACCAGGTGCGCCGGGCCAGCCGCTCCAGGCCGCCGTCGGCCAGCGCCTCCGCGACCAGGGAGCGGGCCACGGCGTCCTGCCAGAGCGCGAAGAGCTGCTCAGGCGAGTCCTCGGCGGCCGAGTGCCATTCCCAGTCGGGGTCGGCCTTCCAGTCCACCGTGTCCCACGGGGGCTGCCGGTCTCGCCCATGCAGCCACCGGGAGAACCAATCTTCCTCGACGTAGGCCAGGTGCTTGAGCATCCCGCCCAGGGTCATCGACGAGGCGCCGACGGTCGCCCCCAGGCCGGCCGCGTCCAGTCCCGCGCACTTCCACCCGAGGGTCGCGCGTTGGTACTCGAGGAAGCCCAGGAGGGTGGCGGTCTCGTCGGCGGCGAGGGGAGGCTCCGGACGACCCTGCTCGTCCACATCGGTCATGGGCGGTGAGTCTACCGGCGCGGCCGCAAAGCGCTTCGGGAGACTCGACCGAACGCGAGCAGCTAGAGCCACACCGGCGCCCTCGCTGTAACTCTCGGACGGTGCAGGCGCGCGCTCCTGGGCTTGGCCACGCTCTCCATCCTCCTGACCTGCTGCACCGGCCCTTTGCCCTCCACCCTTGTCGGTGGGAGCGTCGGGTTCGTGTTGGGAGCGCTGGTGGGTGGGCTCCTGGGCAGCCACCTCGGCCTCCGAGGGACGCTGTCGCTGGCCGCCGCAGGCCAGTTGGTGCCTTCCATCCCACCGCTTCTGTCGCCGGTCCGGCGTCTGGTCCGGCTCCCAGACCACGACGAAGGTCTCGACAGAGCCTCAACGTGCTGAGTATCACGCCCGATTCGTGACCGAAACCCGTTGTCCAATCGGATCAGGGGTCACAGAATGGGCGAGGTCGAGGACCGGGTACCGGTCTCGAACGGCGATCCGACGATGCGAGGTCGGCAACACCATGGGTGAACAACTGCAGGCACAGGCGAAGGGGGGAACCGTCAGCGAGCCCCCCGACAAGGTGCTCGCCTTCCTCATCGCAGACGTCCGCGGCTACACGAGCTTCACCAGGGAGCGAGGGGACGCCGCGGCGGCGATGCTGGCCAAGAAGTTCGCCGACCTCGCCCGGGAGGCCGTTGCCGCACGGAGCGGCGCCGTTCTCGAGCTCCGGGGCGACGAGGCGCTGGCGGTGTTCGCCTCGACGGCACAGGCCGTTCGAGCGGCCGTGGAGTTCCAGGCCACGTGCGCAGAGGAGAGCCGGCTGGAGCCCGCGTTCCAGCTCCCCGTTGGTATCGGGATCGATGCCGGCGTGGCCATCCCTGTGGAGGATGGCTACCGCGGCGTCGCACTGAACATGGCGGCCCGGATGTGTTCGGGCGCCGCCGCGGGACAGGTCTTGGTCACCAGAACCGTGGTGGATCGCTCCGGCTCGATGGAGGATGTCGTGTTCGCCGATCGGGGGATGGCCACCTTCAAGGGGTTCGACGCTCCGACCGAGGTGATCGAGGCGCTGTCCGTGACGCGGCCCGCGGACGACGGTGCTGCCCACGACGGGCCGGCCCGGGCGGCGATGGTCGTGCCCACCTTGGTATTGCCGCCTGAACTGGACTCGTTGACTCCTTTGATCGACCGCGACACCGAGATGCAGTGGCTCCGAGGCTCGTGGCGCCAAGCGCGTCGAGGGCGTGGCCGGGTGCTCTTCGTGTCGGGCCCGCCGCAGATCGGGAAGACTCGCTTGGCCGCTGCGTTGGCCGCCGACGTCCACGCCAGCGGCGCCGACGTTCTCTATGCCGGCCCCGGCGGAGCTGGGACCGCGATGGCGCTCGCCGCCATCCGAGATGCACTCCGAGCGAAGGCCCCCACCCTCGTTGTCCTGGACGACATCGACATAGGTGGTCCCTCCGAGGCTGAGGCGCTGACCAGTGCCTACGGCCCGTTCGGCTCGGCCCCGATCCTGGTGGTCGGCCTCCTCCGGGACACCGGCGCGTCGCCCGAACTCGCGTCGCTGATCGAACGGGCGGACCAACGCGGTGACGGGCATCGTCACCTGGGCGCGCTGGATCTCGAAGGGATCCGCGATATCGTCCGGCTCTACGCGGGCGAGGACGTCGACGATGCGCCTGTGGAGTCCATGGCCCGGTCCTCGGGCGGGGTCCCTGGGAAGGTGCATGAGCTGGCCAGCGACTGGGCGCGGTCGGAGGCCAGCCGTCGGTTGGCCGCATCCGCCGAATGGCTCGCGTCGACCAGAGATCGCCGGTCCGCGGATCTGCGATTCGCGAACAACGTGATCGCGCTCAAGCTCGGACGCCTGTACACGGTCGAGGGCCGGGACGTCCCTCCGGAGGAGGGATCCGGCGGGTGTCCCTACCGCGGCCTGGCCGCCTTCGAAGCCGCGGATGCGGCCTACTTCTTCGGCCGCGAGCGGTTGGTGGGTGAGCTGGCCGCCCGGACGGTTCAGTCTGGCCTGCTCAGCATCGTGGGCCCCTCGGGAAGCGGCAAGTCATCCCTCATCTCCGCCGGGCTCCTGCCCTCGCTCGCTGCCGGCCTGCTCCCCGGAAGTGAGCGGTGGCGACAGGTTCGCATGCGTCCCGGGGAGCACCCGCTCCTGGAGCTTGGCGCGGCGCTCGGCGTCTCGCCCCACCCAACCAGCGACCGTGGCGACGTCGCCACGGTGATCGAACGGGCAACCGGGGCGGAGCCGCTGGTCCTGGTGGTCGACCAGTTCGAGGAGGTCTTCACGACCTGCATCGACGATGGCGAGCGGAGGACGTTCATCGCCGAGGTGACCGCCGCCGCCGAACGGAGGGACCGGGTCGTCGTCGTGCTCGGCATCCGGAGCGACTTCTACGGTCACTGCGCGCCATATCCCGATCTTGCGGCCCTGCTGGCCGCGAACACGGTCCTGGTCGGGCCGATGACCCAGGAGGAACTCCGTCGCGCCATCGAGCTTCCGGCCCGGCGGACCGGGTTGCGCATCGAGACGGCACTCACCGACGCCCTGGTGGAGGAGATCGGGGACGAACCAGGAGCGCTGCCGCTGCTCTCCACCGCGCTCGTGGAACTGTGGTCAGGTCGGGAGAACGGATGGATCCGGGTCGGGGCGCACGAGCGGACAGGCGGCGTCCAAGGAGCCGTGGCCCGGCTGGCCGAGTCTTCGTTCGAGCAGCTGACCGAGGGGCAGCGTGAGGCCGCCCGTCGGGTGCTCCTTCGGCTCGTGGCGATCGGCGAGGGCGAGTCGGTGACCCGCAGAAGGGTGCCGATCGAGGAGTTCGACCTCGGACGGGACACCCTCGCCGAGGCCGTGATCTCCAGGCTGACCGAGGATCGCCTCCTCACCAGGTCGGACGGGACCGTCGAGGTCGCACACGAGGCGCTGCTCCGCGAGTGGCCGCGCCTCCGCGAATGGTTGGAGGAAGACTCCCAGGGGCGGCAGCTTCGGCTGCACATCACGCAGACCGCGCGACAGTGGGGCGCCGCCGAGAACGACGCATCAGAGCTCTATCGCGGTGCGCGGTTGTCGGCCGCGCTGGATTGGTCCGCGGAGCATGCCGCTGAGTTGAACAACAAGGAGCGGGATTTCCTGGCCGCCAGCCGTCAGGCGAGCGACCGGGAGACGGATCGCCAGCGCAGGGTGAACCGCCGGCTGCGCGGGCTTCTGGTCGGTGTGGCGACCCTCCTGATCGTCGCGCTCGTTGCCGGGTCGCTGGCCCTGGTCCAGCGCTCGAGGGCGCAGAGGGCAGCCACCGTTTCGCTGGCCAACACCCTCGGCGCGGACGGGATCAACCAGCCCCGGCTGGACCGTGGTCTGCTGCTCGCCCGGGAGGCCATGAACCTGCAGGTGTCGGACCAGACCAAGAGCAACCTGTTGTGGACGGTCCTTCGCAATCCACAACAGGTGGGGGCCATCTATTTCGGCGACACGGGCAAGCGCCCGCAGCACATCGCTCTCAGCCCGGATGGGAAGATCCTGGCCGTGTCGTTCAACGAGAACGACATGGGCTTCTACGACGCCTCGACGCTCAAGCAACTGGCACTCGTACCGAATTCCGGAGGACCCCTCGCTCCGCTCGCGTTCGCCAATCGTTCGCCCCTGTTCGCGACCTTCGGCAACGAGCATGGGGACGTCCGCCTGATCGATACCAGGACATTCGCGGTGGGCCGGTTGATCCGATTCCACGACGAGTATTCGAACCCCAACTACAACTTCCATCTCACCGGGTTGTTCTTCTCGCCGGACGATCAGACGCTGTGGTGGGGTCTGGAGGCGTGGCCACCCAACGTCTTCTCGACCAGCGTCCCGCCCAGGAGCGTCATCGAGAGCTACTCGGTTGCATCCGGCCGTCTCACCAGGCACGTGGTGGTGGACAACGATTGGCAATTCGGGTTCGCGCCGATCGCCGACGGGTCAGAGCTCGCCGTCGTCGATCGGCGCGGCGTGTTCGTCTACGACGCCCGCACCGCACGGTTGATCCGGACGATCCCCTTGCATGGATTCGGTCAGGCAGATCTCCGGCTGCCCGTGGCGCTCAGCTCGGACGGAGGCACCATTGCCATCGGCCGTGACGACGGATCGGTCGATTTCGTCTCCTTGGCGAGCGGACGCGTCTCCGTCGCCGCCGGTGGCCACAGCGGGCCCGTCGTCAATCTCACGTTCACGCCCGACGGAAGCCGGCTGGTCACGGTCGGAGACGATGACCGCGTCGTGGTGTGGGACGTGGCGAGCCGATCCGTGGACCAGACGCTCCTCGGCCACGGGGGGGCCGTGCACGGTGTGGCCACGGACGACCGCACGCTCTTCACGTCCAGTCTGGACGGGACGGTGTTCGCCTGGGACCTGTCCCAGACGCGAAGCTTCGGGGAGCGGTTCGCGGCCAGCTCCGGCGACGAGCTGGGAGATCCGGTCGACTCCCCCGCTCCGTACTTCGCCCTCTCCCCCGACGGGCGAACCCTCGCGGCCCCGGAGACCGACGGCCGGGTGATCATGTGGGACATCTCGACATCGCCCCCGCGACGCGTCCGGAGCATCGACGCTGGTGTCCCCGGCGGGATCCCCTCGATCTCGTTCAGCCCGGACGGCGCGACCTTGGTGGCCGGTGACCTCCATGGTGACGTGGTCCTCGTCGATGTCTCGACCGGCGCACGGCGAACGCTCTCGTCGTTCAAGAACCCGATCGCTGCGGTCGCGTTCAGCCCGGACGGCACCCTCGTGGCGGCGACCGACCAATATTGCTTCCCGTGCTCGGGACACCTGGGACTGTGGAACGTTGTCACCGGTCGGCTGGTGCATCCCCTCATGAAGCTCCCCGGGTACGGCAACGACATCGCGTTCTCGCCGGACGGTTCCCTGCTCGCCGTGCCCGTCGGCGGCCCCACCGACGTCATCGACGCGCGAACATGGAAGCTCACTCGGCAGGTGAAGCTCGACGCCGACACCTACTCGGTGTTCTCTCCGAACGGGCGCTTGCTTGCCACCACGGGAGGATCGGGGCTGGTGCGGCTCTGGGACACCCGGTCCTGGAAGGAACTCGGTCAGCCCTTCCAGGCCTCGGCCGGTTTCGGACTCAGTCTCTCCTTCGATCCGACGGGACGGCTGCTCGCCACCGGGGGAACCGACGCCACGGCACGGATCTTCGACGTGAGCGACCCGGCCGGGGTCACGCCGTTCGGGCCGCCGCAGTTGCCATCGACGAACGGTTGGACCTCCGCACGCTTCACCCCGAACGGTGCGGCCGTCGTCGTGCTCGACGAGAGCGGCAGGGCCTGGGTGTGGCCGATGCGATGGCAGGACTGGGCCGCCCACGCCTGCTCGGTGGCCGGCCGGCAGCTCAGCCGGGCGGAGTGGAGCGAGTTCCTGGGTGGCAAGCCGTACGCCTCTGTCTGCCCCCGGTGACAGGAACGCCCAGCGCGAAGTGACGTCGCCGGGCTCAGTAGCGATGTCGGTCCGGAGCAACGGATCGAGCGAGTTTCCGACGTGGCCGACCTGAACCGAAGGCCTGCCGGAAGGAGCGGTGGGAGGGGGAGGATTCGAACCTCCGTAGGCTACGCCGGCGATTTTACAGACCGCTCCCTTTGGCCGCTCGGGCACCCTCCCGGGGACGGGAGTGAGGATAGCATCCGGACCCAGGCGGCCCCTCAGGCTGCCGCACCCGAAACGCGCGGCCCGCTAGACTCACATCACACATGCCCAAGGACCAGTTCTCGTTCGACATCGTTTCCGACGTCGACCCGCAGGAGGTCCGCAACGCCTATGACCAGGCTCACCGCGAGATCCTGACCCGGTTCGACTTCAAGGGGACCGACACGAACCTCTCGCTCGACGAGGACATGATCGAACTCCGCTCCAGCACCGAGAACCGCCTGAAGGCGGCCATCGACGTGATCCGCGAGAAGTTCATCCGGCGCGAGATCTCGCTGAAGGCGCTGACAGAGGGCCCGATCCTGCCCGCGGCCAAGGGTCACGTCCGGATGAACCTCCACGTGAGCCGCGGGATCAAGGAGGAGAAGGCCCGCGAGCTCACGAAGTTCATCAAGACCTCGGGCGTGAAGGTCCAGGCGCAGGTCCAGGGCGAACAGATCCGGGTCACGGGCAAGAAGAAGGACGACCTGCAGGCGGTCATCTCCGCGCTGAAGGCCGAAGACTTCGGTATCCCGCTGCAGTTCACGAACTACCGGCCGTAGGCGCCCGACCCCCGGCACCAGAAGCGTGGCGTCCGAAGACCGAAGGACCGTCGTCACCGCCATCGTGGCGAACCTCGGCATCGCCGTGGCCAAGGCCGTCGGCGGCGCGATCAGCGGCTCGACCGCCATGCTCGCCGAGGCCGCCCACTCGGTCGCCGATACCGTCGACCAGGTCTTCCTGCTGATCTCGCTGTCCCTCGGCGACCGGCCGGCCAGCGAGGCGCACCCCTTCGGCTACGGGAAGGAACGGTTCTTCTGGGCCTTCCTGGCGGCGGTGTTCATCTTCATCTCCGGCGCGGTGTTCTCGATCTACCAGGGCGTCCATCAGCTCGTCTCATCCGAGGTCGGCCGGGAGGCCGGGTTCGTGCTCGCCTACGTGATCCTGTTCGTCGCGCTGGTCGCGGAGACCGTCTCGTGGATGCAAGCGCTGCGGCACATCCGCAGCCAGGCGGCGGGCGCGTCCCTGATCGGCTTCGTGCGGCGGAGCAAGAACCCCACGGTGAAGACCGTGCTCTCCGAGGACACCGCGGCGATCGCGGGCCTGCTGGTGGCGTTCCTCGGCCTGGGCCTGCACCAGCTAACCGGCCAGGCGCGGTGGGAGGGTTACGCCTCGATCCTGATCGGCGCGATCCTGGCCCTGGTGGCGTTCGTGCTGGGCCGGGACACGAAGGCCCTGTTGCTCGGCGAGGCTGCTCTGCCAGAGGAGCGCGAATCGATGCGCCGGGTCTTCGCCCGGCACCCCGAGATCGAAGGGGTCCACGAGCTCCTGACGATGGCCATCGGTCCCGAGTCGCTGCTGGTCGCGGCCCGGGTCGACGTTGCGGACGGGCTCACCGGCGCCCAGATCGAACGGCTCGCGCGGCGCATCGACGCCGAGCTGCACGAGGCGGTCCCCGCCGTCCGCGAGGTGTTCCTCGACCCGACCTCACACGGGGAGCACGAAGGGGAGCCGGCGGACTGACCCCCGCGGGGAATCTTGCCGATCAGTTTCCGAGGGGCTGCGACGGCGCCGCCGGGAACGGCCGGCCCAGCTCCGAAGCGATGTGTTCCAGTCGCGCGATCCGCGCTTCCGTCGGCGGGTGCGTGGAGAAGAGGCTTCGGAACTGCACGTTCCGCCCGGTGAGCGGGTTCACGATGAACAGGTGCGCCTCGGCCGGCCCGACCGAGGCCGGCGCCGGCACACGCCGTGACACCGCCTCGATCTTCCGCAGGGCGCTGGCCAGCGCCTCGGGGTCGTGCGAGAGGTACGCGCCCGATTCGTCCGCCTGATACTCGCGCGACCGGGTCACGGCGAGCTGGATCACCATGGCCGCCAGCGGCGCCAGGATCCACGCCGCCACCATGGCGAACGGGCCGATGGGATTGCTCCGGCTGTCCCTGCCCCCGCCGAAGAAGAAGGCGAACCGCACCAGGAACGTGATCGACATGGCGATGCCGGCGGCGATCGAGCCGATCAGGATGTCGTGGTTGTAGACGTGGCTGAGCTCGTGGGAGAGCACGGCCCGCAGCTCGCGCTCATCGACGATCTGGAGAAGGCCCTGGGTGACCGCGACCGCGGCATGCTCCGGGTTCCGCCCGGTGGCGAACGCGTTCGGCTGGGCCATCGCGCTGATGTAGATGCGCGGCATGGGCATGCCCTTGGCGTTGGTCAGCTCCCGCACGATCCGATACAGCTGCGGCGCCTCCGACTCCGTGACCGGCTTCGACCGGCTGGTCTTGATGGCGATGCGATCGGAGAACCAATACATGGCGAGGTTGAACCCGAATCCGAAGAGCAGACCGATCGCGAGACCACCGGTCCCGTGGAACAGCAGCTCCCCGAGCAGGACGAAGAGTCCACCCAGGGCCGCGATGAGCACCCAGGTCTTGACCCTGTTCACGTCGAACCCTCCTTCGAGGGGAACCCCGGACCCTCCGGGGCCCTTGCATCGAGAGGTCCTCGCGCGCCCGAGGCGGACGTGAACCCTCGTATCCCATTCTAGGGAGCACTTCATCTATGGAGGAAGGCCGCACCAAACCGCCACAGCTTCCCAACACCGATCCCCCCACCCATGTCATAGGCGACCCCTATCCTGGGGAATGGTTGGGAACAGAAAGGAGACGAGGAACATGGACGGAACGATCACCACGACCGAAGTGCTTCCCCCGCCTCCCCCGGCTACGCCTCGGGGCGAGACGGCATCACGAGCGTCGGCGCTCGGCCTGGTGGCCGGAGGGGCACTGGCCATCGCCGGCTCTGCCCTCACCTGGACGACCCTCTCGCTCGGATCCGGCCGGCTGGCCGCCGGGCAACGGGGAGGGGTTGCGGCCGGGTCCCGGGGCGCCGGGCGGGCAGCCGGTTCCGGGGGCGGGTTGGCGGGACGGCTGGGGAGCTTCCTGGCGGCGAACCGTTCGGTTTCGGGCCTGCGGGTCCCCGCGGGACAGATCGTCCTCGGGCTGGGCGTCGGCTTGATCCTCCTGGGCATCCTCGCGCTGCTCGTTTGGCGGGCCGACTTCCTCGCGGCCCTGGGAGCGCTGGGTCTGGTGGTGGCCGTGGTCGGGCTGGTGCTCGGTATCACGGCAGCACTCCAGCCCCCTGGTGTGGCCGCGCTGACCACGCTGGCGCCCAAGCTCGCCGCCCGAG
>DHWS01000104.1:13830-20287 GCA_002413305.1 Actinobacteria bacterium UBA5176
GCGCCCAAGCTCGCCGCCCGAGTCGCGGTCCACACCGGGGTGGGCGCCTACCTCGCCATCGCCGGGGTCGGGCTCGCGGCGATGGCCAGCCTCGGCGCGCTCTGGACGGCGCGCCGCGGTTGGAAGCTCGCAGGGTAGCCCGCGCTCGCAACGACCCGGGTGGGCCCGTGCGTCCGATCAGGGTCGCTAGTGTCCGATCAGGGTCGAGAGCGGCGGGAAGTGCGTGAACAGCGGCGGGTAGATGAACAACACGACCACCGCCAGCGACGCCACGATCACCACGCCGTTCACCAGGAACGTCGAACGGAGCGGGCGGACCGGTTCGGCCAGCGGTTCGAGGAACATCGGCCGGATCACCGACAGGTAGTAAACCAGCGAGATGACGGAGTTGATCACCATCACCGCCGCAAGCACGGTCCCGATCCCGCCCCGGTGGATCGCCGCGGAGAAGATGAACAGCTTGCCGATGAACCCGACGGTTGGCGGGATGCCGGCCAGCGACACCATGAACATCGCCATCGGCACCGCCAGCAGCGCTGCCCGGTCCCCCAGCCCGGCGAAGTCCGAGACCAGCACGCCGGGGGCCTCCTTCGCGATCGAGATCACCACCGCGAAGGCGCCCAGGTTCATCACGGCGTAGACCATGATGTACAGGACCACGGCGGCGAACGCTTCGTTGTTGATGTTCACCGGCGGCTTGGCCAGCGGCGAGCCGGGCACGACCGCAAGGCCGAACGGCAGGAGCATGTAGCCCGCCTGAGCGATCGAGGAATACGCCAGCAGGCGCACCACCTGCCGCTGCTGCAGGGCCACGAGGTTCCCCAGCGTCATCGTGGCCAGGGACATCGCCACGAAGATGGGCGCCCAGAAGTCGGCCCGGGGCAGGAACGCCACGAACATGATCTGCAACAGGCCTGCGAACCCGGCCGCCTTCGACGCCACGGACAGGAAAGCGGCCACGGGGACGGGGGCACCCTCGTACGTGTCCGGTGCCCAGAACTGGAAGGGGAACGCGCTGACCTTGAACGCGAACCCCGCCACGACGAGCACGATCGCGGCCAGCGCCAGGCTGGATCCCCCGGCCGGCCCGGCCAGCTTGTGGGCGATGACGGTCAGTCTGGTCGAGCCCGTCACCCCGTAGATCAGGCTCATCCCATAGAGCATGATCGCGGTGGACAGCACGCTGATCAGGAAGAACTTCAGCGCGCCCTCGTTCGACCGCGGGTCGGTCTTCCGGAACCCCGCCAGCAGGAACGCCGGTGCGGAGACCAGCTCCAGCGAGATGAACAGCATCAGGAAGTCGCGGCTGGCCGGCATGGTGAGCATCCCCAGGAACGAGGACAGCAGCAGGAAGTAGTACTCGCCCTGGTAGTAGCGGCCGTCGCGGAAGTACCGGAGCGACAGCAGCAGCACGATCATGGCCACGACGGTGAAGAACACCTGGAACAGCACGGTGAAGTTGTCGACGACGAACATCCCGCCGAACGTCGATCGGTGAGCGCCGACCAAGGTCAGCGTGGCCGCGAACGATCCGGCGGTGCCCACGAATGCGATCGGCATGGCCAGCCACTTGCGCTCGGGCCGCAGGAAGACATCGAACAGCAGGACGACGAAGATGGTCCCCGCCAGGACGAGCTCCGGCGCGATCGCGTGGTAGTCGATCGGCGGGTTCGCGAGGGCCGGCGCGACCGCGCCCAGCACGTGCATCATCCGGCTCTCGCCCCTCCTCTCCTAGTGCCCGAAGATGTGGACGAGTGCGGAGACGGCCTCGCTCGTCGTCCCGAAGACGATCCTCGGATACAGCCCCAGGAACAGGACCCCGGCCAGCAGGGGTGCCCAGGCGATCCATTCGACCGGCCTCACGTCGACGATGGCTGGGTCGTCGCGCCACCGGTCCGGCAGCGTGCCCATGTTCACCCGCTGCAGCATCCACAGGAAGTACCCGGCGGTCAGGATCGTGCCGATGCCCCCGAACACCATGAGGACGCGGAACAGCGTCAGGTGGCCGGCCAGGATCTGGGCGGGGCTATACGAAGACAGGAGTGCGGTCACCTCACCCCAGAAGCCGGCCAGCCCCGGCAGGCCCAGCGAAGCGATGGCGGTGAACGCGAAGATCCCGGCCAGCTTCGGGACTTTCTGTAGCATCCCGCCGCCGATCTCGGCGATCTGCCGGGTGTGGTAACGGTCGTAGATCGAACCGACCTCGAAGAACAGCAGACCGGTGATCACGCCGTGGGCGACCATCCCGTAGATGGCCGCGTTGATCCCGATCGTGGTCAGGGTAGCGATGCCGAGCATCACGAACCCCATGTGGCCCACCGAGGAGAACGCGATCAGGCGTTTCAGGTCCTTCTGCGCGAGACACGCCAGCGACGCGTAGACGATGGCGATCACCGCCAGGATGGCGATGGCCGGGGCCCAGATCTTCGCCGCTTGCGGCAGGATCGGCAGGGCAACCCGGATGAACCCGTACGCGCCCATCTTCAGCAGGATCCCGGCCAGCAGGACCGAACCGACGGTGGGGGCCTCGGTATGCGCGTCCGGTAGCCACGTGTGGAACGGCCACATCGGCACCTTGATGGCGAACCCCAAGAAGAGCCCGGCGAAGATCAGCACCTGGAGGTCCTTGGTGATCGGCGACGTGGCCGCCTGGTGCTGCAACGCGATGATGTCGAACGTGTGCGGGATGGACTTGAAGTACAGCGCCAGGAAGCCCAGCAGCATGAAGACGCTCCCGAACAGCGTGTACAGGAAGAACTTGATGGCGGCGTACTCTCGGTTCGCCGATCCCCACACCGCGATCATGAAGTACATCGGAACCAGGACCAGCTCCCAGAAGACGAAGAACAAGATCAGGTCGAAGGCGATGAACGTGCCGGCCATCCCGGTCTCGAGCAGGAGCATCAGCGCCAGGAAGGCTTTCGGCCGGCCCGGCTTCGGCAGGATCTTGTACGTGTAGACCGCGCACAGGAACGACAGCAGGAAGGTCAGCTCGAACAGCGGGAGGCTGATCCCGTCGACGCCCACGTGGAAGCGGGCGTGGATCGTCGAGATCCAGTTCGCATTCAGGACGAACTGCAGGCCCGAGTGGTTGCCGAAGTCGAAGCCGAACACGATCGCGATCCCCACCGCGAGCGCCGCGCCCGTGAACAGGATGCCCAGGAGCCGGATCAGCCGGTCTTGGCTCTTGGGGACCAGGGCGATGACGATCGCCCCCGCCGCTGGCAGGAACGTTGCCAGCGTGACCGCGGACTTCTCCCAACCGCTCATGCCTCTCCTCTCAGTGCACCGCTGTGAAGACGACGACCGCAACGGCGACCACCGCGAACATCAGGATGGCGTACTGCTGCACCCGGCCGGTCTGGAGCAGGCGCAGCCCGCGCCCGGCCCATCGGGCTCCCTGGCCGACGCCGTTCACCGCGCCGTCCACCACGTTCTTGTCGACCTCGTTCACGCCCACGCTCAGCCTCCGGGTGAGCCACGCCGCACCGTTGACCGCCCCGTCGAGCACGTTCTGGTTGACCCAATAGACCGCCGCCGACAGCCCGTACTGGACCGGCCGCACGATGCCCTTCAGGTACAGGTCGTCCATGTAGTACTTGTTGACGAGCACGGTCGACGCCGGTCCCAGCTGCAGCATGGGGTCCCGGGCTTGGTACGTGCGGTACAGCGACCAGCCCAGGGCGATGCCGAGCAACCCGGCGGCCACCGACACCGCGGCCAGGGCCAGCGAGTACGGCTCGGCGGCAACCACCCCCACGGCCGGCCCGATCCACTCCCGGAAGCTGTGCACGAAGGGCGTGTTCAGGAACCCGGCGCCCACGGACAGGACGGCCAGGAGGATCATCGGGTACACCATGGCCTTCGGGGACTCGTGCGGATACGCGGCCCCGCGGTACTCGCCGAAGAACGTCAACCGGATCGTCCTGGTCATGTACAGCGCGGTGATGAACGCGGTGAGCACCGCCACCAGGAAGATCGGGTAGTGGTGAGTGTGCCAGGCGGTGGCGATGATCTCGTCCTTGGACCAGAACCCCGCGAACGGCGGGATACCCATCAGGGCCAGCGTGCCGATGCCGAACGTTGCGTAGGTGATCGGCATCAGCTTCCGCAGGCCCCCCATCTCGCTCATGTTGTTCGAGTGCACCGAGTGGATGATCGAACCGGCCCCCAAGAACAGCAGCGCCTTGAAGAACGCGTGGGTGAAGAGGTGGAACAGGCCCGCCGTGTAGCCGTCGCGGCCCAGGCCCAGCGCAGACACCATGTACGCGAGCTGGGAGATGGTCGAATAGGCCAGCACCCGCTTGATATCGTCCTGGACCAGCGCCAGGAGCGCGGCCATCAGCATGGTGATCGACCCGATGGTTCCGACGAAGGCCAGCGCGTGGCCGTTGGCGGCGAACACAGCGAACATCCGCGCCACCAGGTAGACACCGGCCACCACCATGGTGGCCGCGTGGATCAGCGCCGACACCGGCGTGGGGCCAGCCATGGCGTCAGGGAGCCACACCTGCAGCGGGAACTGGGCCGACTTGCCGATGGCCCCGCCGAACAGCAGGAACGCGGCCACCATCGCCGTTCCCGCGCCGATCGTCCCACTCGACACCAGCCGGGTGATGTGCGGGATGTTGGCGTTCCCATGGGCGGCGAACGTCAGCACGAAGATGCCGAACATGAACGGGATGTCGCCGGTCTTTGTGGTGATGAACGCCTTGATGGCCGCGTTCGAGTTCTCCTTCTCCTCCCACCAGTGCCCGATGAGCAGGTACGAACAGATCCCCACCAACTCCCAGCCGACGAGCAGCTGGAACAGGTTGTCGGCGATGACCAGGTTCAGCATCGAACCGGTGAACAGGGACAGCGCGGCGAAGAACCACGTGTATCGGATGTCGTCGTGCATGTAGGCCGTCGAGTAGACCTGGACGCACAGCGAGACCAGCGTGACGACGCAGAACATCATCGCGGCGAGCCCGTCCACGTGCTCGCCGAACTCCAAGTGGAAGCCCTTGATGGCGAAGAAGAACAGCGAGCGGTCGACGGTGCCGTGGCCCTTCGCCACCTGGACCAGGACGAGCACCGAGATGACGAAGGACGCCGCGGTGGCCAGGATCCCGATGGGAGCGCCCTTCCCCGGCGTGCGCTTGCCGAAGAACACGATCACGAAGAACGCGATCAGCGGAAGCGACGGGATGAGCCACGCCCACGCCATGATGCCGGACGTGTGCACGACGATGGGATCGAGCTGTCCTACCACTTGAGGAGGTTCACCTCGTCCACGTTGATGGTCTCCCGGTTGCGGTAGATCAGGATGACGATGGCCAGGCCGATCCCCACTTCGGCTGCGGCCACCGTGATGACGAACAGCGCGAACACCTGCCCGGTCAGCACGCGGTCGTGCAACGCGGCGTTGAACGCGACCAGGTTCACGTTGACGGCGTTCAGCATGAGCTCGATGGACATCAGCACCAGCACGGCGTTCCTTCGCGCCAGCACCCCGTAGATGCCGGCCGAGAACAGCACGCCCGAGAACACCAGCAGGAACGGAAGGCGGATCACCCCACACGCTCCTTCCGCCCGATGAGAGGAACCCGTCGTTCGGGCCCCTGCCCCGACTCGGGCAGATCGTCCTTGCGGGCGATCACCACCGCGCCGACCAGGGCGGCCAGGAGTAGCACCGACACGATCTCGAAGGGCCACACGAAGCTCCGGAAGATCGAGATCCCGATGGCCGCGGTGGTGGTGGGGCGGAGGTGGATGGTGGGCGTGGAGTGGAACTGGTTGACGAACAGGAAGACCAGCCCGGCCAAGACGCCGACCGCGACCAGGGCTGCCGGGCCGCGCTGCTGATTGTCGAGCGTCTCCCGGCCGATCGGGGCCTTGGTCAGCATCAAGCTGAACAGGACCAGCACCACGATGGCGCCCACGTAGATCAGAACCTGCACCCAAGCCAGGAACTCTGCCGCCACCAGCAGGTACGTCGCCCCCACCGTGGCCAGCGTCACCACGAGGGACAGCGCCGCGTGGACGACGTTCTTGCTGGTGACCAGTCGGATGGCCCCCAGGCTCCCGATCCCGGCGATGATGACGAACGCGACCTCCTGCGAGGACATCAGCCCGCCGCCTTCTTGCGTGCAGCGCGTACGCCGGCCGCCCGGGCCCGGCCCTCCGCCACCCGCCGGTCGGTCCCCTTCGCCAGCTCCTCGGCCAGGATGCGGTCGAACGTCTCCTGGTCCGGCTCGACGTGCTCGGCCGGTCCGTGCGACGCCGCGGGTGATGCCGGACCTGGTTCCGCCACAGCTGCCGGAGCCGGTTCCGCTACCGCCGGCGGAGCTGGTACCGGTGCCGCTGCCGGAGCCGGAGCCGGTCCCGCCGGAGACGCCGGGGTCGCGGCGGCGGTTGCGACCGACTGGACGCTCTCCGCACCCTGAAGCGGGGGGGGTTCGACCTCCTCCTCGGG
>DHWS01000104.1:20569-20709 GCA_002413305.1 Actinobacteria bacterium UBA5176
TAGTCGATGGCGAAACGGTCGAGCACCTTGACCGACCGGCCCCGGCCGCCACCCACGGGCTCGTGCGTCTCCTTGTGGGCGTCGATGTAGATGCACCAGTCGGGGCACTCCCGCGAGCACTTGTAGCAGACCGTGCAGTT